>JBDGXI010000004.1:0-53349 GCA_039584685.1 Gemmatimonadota bacterium
ACCGCCTCGTGCGGGGGGCCGTGGTAGCGTCCGGGTCGCGCGTCTCGGCGACCTACGGTTGCGTGGGGCGTCAATATGCTATCCCGAGTATGCCGAGTCGAGAGTCTGCGGGGGATCTGTTCGGGCTTCGGACCGGCGCGTCTGGCACGATATTCGGAAGTGGCTGATATTGCTGGCCCGAGGGCTCGGGAAGGCAGTCGGACCACCGTCGAACGAGAGGCGCATGGGAGAACCCTACAGAGCGGACTATCGGGGGCCCGTATTCCATTTCTTCTGGCCGCTGACCCGCTATGTGACGACCCATATCACGGTACTGCTCCTGGGCCTCGTGTTCTACGTGCTGAATCGGGCGACCGTGATCGGCCGCGGGAACGTGCCCCGCGAGCGGAACACACTGCTCCTGTCGAATCACCAGACCATGATCGACAGCTTTCTGGTCGGCACGGCGGCCTATCTGGGCCCGGCGAGCCTGAAGCCCTACCTCATCCCCTGGAATCCGGCGGCGGAGGAAAACTTCTTCAAGAACAGCTTCTGGGCCTGGTTGGCGGACAACTGGAAGTGCATTCCGGTGAAGAGAGGGAGACGTGACAGCAGGGCCCTGCACAGGATGATACGCGCGGGCAGGCGGGGAACGATGGTGCTCTTTCCCGAAGGCACGCGGTCCCGGGACGGGGAGATCAAGAAGGGGAAGCCGGGCGCCGGATTCGTGGTGCTGGCCAACCAGCCGAAGGTGGTACCGGTTACGGTAGACGGCCTGTATGATGTGCTGCCAATCGGCAGCACGTTTCCGCGGCTGTTCAAGCGAATCTGGCTGGCGTTCGGAAGGCCGATCGAGTATTCGGACTACATCGGCAGGCCGCGCTCCAAGGAGGCGGCCCAGGAGATCGTGGACGATGTGACGCGAATCCTGCGCACACAGTTGGCGGGCCTGCGGCAGTTGCAGGCCGGCGAGATCGATCGCAAGACGTTCGAGAGAATACTCAAGCGAGAAGAGGAGCAACTTTGACCAGCAGAATTGGAATCCTGAAGACGGTCGCCCTGGCCCGGCCTGTCCATCGTGATGACGGGCTGCGCCGGGTCGCAGGATACAGATGGAGAACCCGCCGTGCGAGAGGACAGCCCCATGCAGCAGCCCGAAGTCAAAGGACCGCGTGTACTCCTGGAAACGACAAAAGGGAACATCCTGATCGGTTTCTATCCCGACCAGGCACCCCTCAGCGTGGAGAACTTCCTGGCGTACGCGGAGGCGGGCTATTACGACGGGTTGATCTTCCACCGGGTGATTCCCGATTTCATGATTCAGGCCGGCGGTCACCAGGCCGACATGACGATGCGCGAGGGCACACGCGCCGAGATCCGCAACGAGTCGGACAACGGGCTGAAGAACAGGCGAGGCACGGTCGCCATGGCCCGCACCGCCGCTCCGCACAGCGCGTCGGCACAGTTCTTCATCAACCATGCGGACAATGCGCTCCTCGACTACGGGGCGCAGGGACCGAACCAGTGGGGATATGCCGTCTTCGGGACGGTGCTCGAGGGAATGGACGTGGTGGACGCGATCGCGGCCGTGGAGACAGGCAGCTCGGGTGGCATGGCCGACGTGCCCACCGAGACGATCACCATCATCTCGGCGACCGTCGTCCAGCCTTAGGCGGTCGGCAGAGAATTGCGGTCACGGCGCCGGGGGAACGTATGTGCCTCCGGCGCCGAGACCGTATCCTCTGTCAGGCCACGACTCCCGGCCGCAGTACTTCCTCAAATACGGGCAGCACCTGCTCCAACGTCTCACGCTCGATCACCAGCGGCGGGGCGATCCGGATCGTATGGTGGTGGGTGTCGTTACACAGCACACCCCGCTCCTTGAGCGCCTCACAGAACGGGCGCGCCATGCCGGACTCGGGTCGGATTTCGACGCCGATCATCAGTCCTCGTCCGCGAACTTCCTTGACGTGTGGTGAGTCGATTCCGCGAAGCCGGTCCATGAACCAGCTTCCCAGCTCCTGCGCTCGATCGGCGAGCCCCTCGTCCAGAATGACTCCGAGTGAAGCCATGCCCACGGCTGCACCCAGGGGATTGCCTCCGAACGTGGATCCGTGATCCCCCGGGTGAAACACGTTCATCACCTCGTCGTTCGCCAGGATGGCGGAAACGGGATAGACACCTCCGCCCAGCGCCTTGCCCACGATGAGCACGTCGCCCCGGGTTCCATCCCAGTCTCCGCAGAACAGCTTCCCGGTCCGGCCGAGACCGGTCTGGATCTCGTCGTTCAGAAGCAGAACCTGGCGGGAGCGGCAGATCTCGTGGGCCCGGGCCAGGTAACCGTCGGGGGGAACCACGATGCCTCCCTCTCCCTGGATGGGCTCGACGAGGAACGCGACCGTCTGATCGGTGATCGCGGCCTCCAGCGCCTCGAGGTCACCGTGCGGGATGAGCTTGAAGCCGGGGGCGAACGGGCCGAAGCCGTCTCGATACTGTGCCTCGGAAGAGAAGCCCACGATCGTCGTGGTGCGACCGTGGAAGTTGTTCTCGCACACGATGATTTCGGCCCTGTCGGCGGGCGTGCCCTTGACCTCGTAGCCCCACTTCCGGGCCGCCTTGATCGCCGTCTCGACCGCTTCCGCACCTGTGTTCATGGGGAGGGCGCGGCTGAATCCCGCGGCTTCGGCAAGGGCCTTGAGAAACGCACCCATCTGGTCGTTGTGGAACGCCCGGGAGGTGAGCGTCAGGCGATCCGCCTGGGTCTTCAACGCGCCCACGACCGCCGGATGCCTGTGGCCCTGGTTGAGGGCCGAGTAGGCGCTCAACATGTCCAGATATCGCTTGCCGTCGACGTCCCACACCCAGGAACCTTCACCTCGCTCTATGACGACCGGAAGCGGCGCGTAGTTGTGCGCACTCCAGCGTTCCGCCTCTCGGACGTAGGCTTCTGTCCCGTGCATCGATATCTCCTTCGGGATGCTGTGTCGTCCCGTTTCCGGGCTCTCCGGTAGCCGACCGCCGGCACCGCGCGGGAGGTTACCCGGTTGGCGGACGGCGGGCAACGGCACGGCAGGGTCATCAACGAGTGCCGTGCCGCTACTGGACACGGGGCTTCGGCCGCTCCATACTCGTCCGCCGGAATCGGCCCCACGCGCGGTTTGGGGAAGCAAGAATTACGGGGGACACATGTATATACTGGTGACCGCGATACTGGCGGTCCTGATCACGGGCATCGGAGGGACACTGGCATTCTTCTGCCGGCTTCCCGAGTTGGACGAGAGATCCAACGATCCGGCCTGACGCCGGCCGGGCCGACGGTTCAGATAGCGCTCAACGGCCCGCCGCCACAATTTTCTCCAGCGTTTCCGGATCGTCGGGCAGTAGCTGCGCCGGGGCGAGCCGTGGAACCAGTTCCCTCCACTCGGGGCGAAGTCTGTACGCCTCCGCGAACAGCGGCAGCGACTCGTCGACCCTCCCGACGCTGGCCAGGGTCACGGCGTGCCAGAAGATCGGCTCGGACTCCCCGGGGAGGAGAGCCTCGGCGGCCTCGTACTCTTCGACCGCAGCGTCGATGTTGCCCTGCGTCACTTGCTCGTCCCCCTCATTCATGTGCTGGTAGGCGCGGGAGACGGACAGCAACCGGCGCAGTTCCACCAGCGGTTCCCGATGGTCCTCCACGCGCAGGTCGAAACGCCGGTCCTGCCACGGCCGGCCGGACGGCTTGGGAGCGACGACCAGGAGCGCTGCCGACTGGCGCCCACGGATGTCGCCGCCCTCCGCCTCCGCTGCCTCCAGAGCCACCATCAATCGCTCCGCCAGATCGCCCGTACTGGCCGTGTAGGCGCGCACCATGGCCTCGCAAACCGTGTCGTAGTGCATGAGGTTGGCCTGCACGGTGAACCCGTCGCCTTCGTGGTCGCATGCCTCCTGGATCGCCAGTGCGCCAGTGTGAACCGCTGTGCCTCCACTCGAATCCACCATGCCGACCTGCCTGACCTCGGGGTGAGCGTCGGCGGCCACGAGGCCCGTAAGAGCCTCCGCGGCCGACTTGCCGGTCCGCAACAGCACGAGCCCGTTGGCTCCATAGGACGGATCGATGAAGGACTGGGTGGCGATCGCCCCGACTCCGCTCTCCGCCCACGCGACCGAGGATCCGACGGAGAACCAGTGCGACTGAACGGCCACGCCCAACTCTCCGCTCGCGGCGTCGCGGGCCACGATCGAGTACGTGTGTACGGGACGCAACGGCCGCTCGAGATCCTGGGCCACCGCGGAACGGGAGGTCGGCAGAGGGGTGACAAGGAGAGTGATCAACATCAGGGCGCTCGTCAGTGGTCTTCCGGACACGGTCATGGCAGTCCTCTGCGTCGGGGTTCACGGTCGCGGTCACACGTTCACGACCAGGAGTCTAGGCCGGGAGCGGAGCGCGGGGAAGCCCGAGCTCCCGGGCACTCGCGTGCTCGCCGCGGCATTGCGACTGTAACTAGCCAGCGAATAGTCGTTTGCAGGTAGAACATGAGGTTGTTTCTAGGGTCGTGCTGGCCTGTAGACAGGGCTACCTCCGGATGGTATATTTGTCGGTCCTGCAGTTCTTGTTTTGACCCAACTTCGAGGTGTGCATGACAAAGCACTTCCGGGATGACAGTGGCAGACGGTGGAAGGCGTGGCTCGCCTCTCGGGACGTCTTCTGGCCCGATCCTGAAAAGACCGGAGCCAAGGACGACAACGAGTCCGTCATCTTCGTGTGCTTCTCGGACCCGGCGCAGCCGCAGCGTCGAATCCGACTTCCCGCCGGTTCGTTTGAGGGCCTGAGCATGGAAGACTTGAAGAGTCGGTTCACCGTCGCCGAGCCGGATCCGGCTATCAGATAAGACGGGCGACCGCTCGAACTGATTCGAGCGAGGGGCGTGACACCGGTCGTTCCCGGCGTTGCGCCCCTTTTTCGTGGGCGATCTCGACGAGATCCTTCTGAGGAAACCATGACTGACCATAGCACTTCCAGTGGGCTGGCCGGCATCGTAGCGGCCGAATCAGCCCTCAGTTTCATCGACGGGGCAGCGGGCAGCCTGTCGTATCGTGGATATGACGTGCACGCCCTGGCGCGCCATGCATCGTATCTCGAGTCGGTATATCTCCTGTGGTACGACGCTCTCCCGTCGGCGATCGAGCTCGCGGCGTTCGAGGGTACCCTTGCGGGCCAGCGGGAGGTGCCGGCGTCCGTCCTCGAAGTTCTGCGCGGCCTGCCGGCTGAGTCGCAGCCCATGGCGGCCCTCAGGACCGCGGTTTCGGCTCTGGGACAGGTGGACCCCGAAGCGGAAGACATTACCCACGAGGCGGACCTGCGGAAGGCGGGGCGCCTGGTCGCCGGGATGCCGACGATCGTCGCGGCCTTCGATCGAATCCGCCGGGGTCTCGAGCCGATCGACCCGGACCCCGGACTGGATCACGCAGCCAACTTCCTCTACATGCGCAGTGGCGAAAGGCCCGGTGCGACGGCAGCCCGCGCCCTCGACACGTCCTGGCTTCTCTACCTGGAGCATGGGCTCAACGCCTCTACGTTCACGGCTCGCGTCGTGGCCTCGACCCTGGCGGACATGCACGCGGCGATCACGGCCGGCCTGTGTGCGCTCAAGGGCCCGCTTCACGGGGGAGCGAATGAGAAAGCGATGGAGATGCTGCTCGATGCGGGGTCTTTGGAGAAGGTCGAGGAGTACGTGGACCGCGCGCTGGCGGAGAAGCGCAAGATCATGGGGTTCGGTCACCGGGTCTATCGGACGGAGGATCCCCGGGCCACTCACCTTCGCCGAATGGCCGAGGAGTTGGGTCGGGAAGCCGGGAATAAGCGGTGGTACGACCTGTCGCGGGCGCTCGAGGAGCTCATGCTCGAGCGTAAGGGCCTGTACTGTAACGTGGACTTCTACTGCGCCACGGTGTACTACTCGCTGGAGCTGCCGATAGACCTGTTTACGCCTCTGTTCGCCATCGGCCGAACAGCCGGTTGGGCCGCTCACGTTATGGAACAGCACATGCACAACAGACTCATTCGACCTCGAGCGGAGTACACGGGGGAGTTGGATCGGCCCTGGGTGCCCATCGACCGACGCTGACCACATCGCTTGTTCAGGGAGTGCGAGAATGTCTTCCGAATACCGCTTTGCCAAGGTGCCAGACGGCGAGACGATCGCCATCACATCCGAGGGGCCGGACGTGCCGAACCGTCCGATCGTACCGTTCATCGAGGGCGATGGCATGGGCCCCGACATCTGGGCCGCGGCCGTCCGGGTGTTCGACGGTGCCGTCGAAGCCGCCTACGGGGGCGAGCGCAGAATCCAGTGGATGGAAGTTTTCGCTGGTGAGAAAGCGTTCGAGCTGTCCGGGGAGTGGCTGCCCGAGGAGACGCTGCAGGCGATCCGAGATTTCTCGGTCGCCATCAAGGGGCCGCTGACCACGCCCGTGGGTGGTGGGATCAGGTCGCTCAACGTGACGCTCCGGCAGAAGCTGGATCTCTACGCGTGCGTGAGGCCGAGTCGCTGGATCCGTGGCACGCCGTCCCCCGTCAAGGCGCCGGAGAAGCTGGATGTCGTGATCTACCGCGAGAACACGGAAGACGTGTACTCCGGAATCGAGTGGGAAGCGGGAAGTAGCGGAGCGGAGCAGGTCCGCTCATTTCTCAACGACGAGATGGGTTGCTCGATACGGGAGAACAGCGGAATCGGGGTGAAGCCGATCTCGGAGTTCGGGACCAAGCGCCTCGTGCGAATGTGCATCAGGGAAGCGATACGGAACGGCCGCCAGTCGGTGACCCTGGTTCACAAGGGCAACATCATGAAGTTCACGGAGGGGGCGTTCCGCGAGTGGGGCTACGAGGTGGCCCGGGACGAGTTCGGCGATTGGACGATCACGGAGACCGAGTTGTGGAGCGCCTACGACGGCAAGCAGCCGGAGGGCAAGATCGTCATCAAGGATCGGATCGCGGACGCGATGTTCCAGCAGATTCTCTTGCGACCCGCGGAGTACGACTACATTGCCTTGCCCAACCTCAATGGTGACTACCTGTCCGACGCGTGTGCCGCGCAGGTGGGAGGCCTCGGGATGGCACCGGGGGCCAACATCGGCGACGGCGCTGCCCTGTTCGAGGCCACGCACGGAACGGCGCCGAAGTATGCCGGGCTCGACAAAGTGAACCCGGCTTCTCTGATCCTCTCCGGCGTCATGATGTTCGAATACATGCGCTGGGATGACGCGGCCCGGATCCTGGTGGACGGAATCGAGCGGACGGTCGGCCAGAAGTACGTGACGTACGACCTCGAGCGCCAGATGGACGGCGCCACTCTGGCCAAGACGTCTCAGTTCGGTGACCGCATCATCGAGAACATGCGAGCTGGCTGAACCCGGCCGCGCGCGGGGCCGGAGCGTTCTCCGGTCCCGCGTGAAAGAACGACTCACGGAGGGACGTATCGGGTCACGGACGCCCCTGAAGATCGGGCTCCTGCTCGTGCCATGCCTGTGTTCTGCCCCCGGTCTGCGAGGCCAGGAGCCGGATCGGCCTGTCCCCGAAGCGGCGGCCGATACCCTCGTCGGCGCATTGGAAGGGGAGCTCACCGGAACTCTCGCCGACTCCACGCAGGAAGACAACACCCAGCAGATCGTCGAGGAGATGCGACCCCCCGCCGACGGGTGGTCGTGGTCGACCTACGAGTGGGATCGGGACGCCATACTCCGCTCCAACGCGATGACACTCCAGGACCTCCTGGCGGAGCTGGTCCCCGGCTTCACGACCCTGCGCACGACCTGGTTCGGTGGACCTCACTACGCGACGCAGGGCGCGGTCGGTCCGGGATTTCTCTCGGTTTCCATGGACGGGCGGGAGCTCACGACGGTCGATGCGGGCCAGGTGGACCTGACGCGAATCGCTCTGGCCGGCATCGAGAGCGTCCGCGTGCGTCGCCGGGCAGACGGTTGGGTGGCCGAAGTCACGACCCTGAGGCGGGAGAAGCGCTCAGCGTACTCCCGGATCGCAGGCGGAACGGGAGATCCCGGCCTGAGCCGGCTGCGCCTGGTGTTCGGCAACGGATTGGGGCGCAGCTTCAACCTCGGCACCGCGATCGACTTGCTCGATACCGGTGGAGAGACTCCTTCGAGCGACTTCAACTTCTGGGGACGAGTGGAGTGGCTTCCCGGAGGGGGCGATACCGGTCTGGAGCTGCACTGGATGAGCGAGAAGATGGAGCGGACGGTCTACGATAACGAGGACCTCAACCGGACAGAGCTGTTCGTGCGCGGCCGGGGAAACCTCGGCGACCACTTCCAGGCCGAGGCCTTCGCCGGGACGACGGGTCTGAGCGTGGAAGGAGAGAGCGTCCGGAAGGTGGCCAACGGAGGTTTCCGATTCTCCGGCGAGGCCGAAAACGGCTGGTTCCGCGCCGGCTTCAGGCTGTGGGACGATCCGTCGTATCCGATCGCGGATGTAAATGTCGATGCCGGATATCGAGTTCTGTCGTGGCTCTCGCTCAACGCGGGAGGCCGCCTCGGGTCGTGGAATGAATTCGGGACGTCAGAGGCTCGAGTGGGCATCGCCGCGGTCGTGCCGTCTCTTCACCTGACCGTGACCGCGGACGGGGCCACGGGGACTCGCGGGGTCTCCTATCCGACGCTGCAGCGGGCGGATTCCGTTTCGTTCGATATGGCGGCCGGCGGCCTGGCCTTGCAGCTGGGTCCGTACACGCTGTCGGGGCGCGGCGAGTATCAGAACCTGAACCGTCAGCTCCCGTTCGGGGCGGTGTTCGACAGGGATATCTCGGCGGGCGGATCGGTCGAGCTGGGTCTGGCCGAGGGCGGACTGGCCGGGCCGATCATACCTCTCGGATTGGTTCTGAAGGACGTAGCTCCGGTCGTGCTGAGGGGATTCTATCGGTATGCCAGCGTCCTGGACGGGACGGATCCCCTGTACGTTCCGGAGAGCGTCGCCCGGGCCGAGCTGTTCTGGCACGACGCGTTCTTCGAGGACGAGCTGGAGGTCAGCGCCTCGTTCGGCCTCAACTATCGTGACTCGATGCTCACCGCTCCGAACCCTTCCTCCGGCAGCGTGAACCCGGTCGCGGTCCCGTCGTACTCCTTCATCGACTGGAATCTGATGATCCGGATTCTGGGTGTGAGGGTGTATTGGCGGTTCGAAAACCTCACGGCGGCCGAGGGCCAGGACTTCCCGGGCCTCATGTTTCCGATCCGGCGATCCGTATTCGGAGTCAAATGGGAGTTCCTGAATTGACTCGAGAACGCTATACTAATGGGTTGTTATGATACGCAGCATGACGGGCTTCGGGTCGGCCGCTGCCACGGCCGACGGGTTGGATCTGAGTCTCGAGCTCAGGTCCGTGAATTCGCGGCACCTCAAGGTCAATTTCAGGCTTCCGCCGGGGACCGAGCGGTGGGAAGAGGTCCTCCGTGAGGAGGTGGCCAGCCGGGTCCGGAGAGGGCACGTGGACGTGACGTTGAGAACCGGTCTCCAGGGTGGCGAGGACTCGGGCGCGGGATCCGCTCCGGTGTTCCGGTTGGACGAAGCCCGGGCCAGGGCTTATGTGGAGGCGCTGCGGGAGTTGAAGGATCGCTGGGAACTCGCGGGCGAAGTGGATATCGGACTCGTCGGACGCTGCGATCGAGTGCTCGTCGAGGCGGCTTCGGATCCGATGGAGGCGGTCAGCGAGGATACGCTGCGCGAACTCGCGGCGGAGGCGGCGACTCAGCTGGTCGAAATGCGGCTTCGTGAAGGTGAGCGCCTGGCGGTCGACCTGCTGGCGCGCGTAACGGCGATGGAATCGAGTCTCGCCGAGATCGAAGATCTCGCCCCGCTGCGGCTGGAACGGGAGACGGAACGACTCCGGAGGTCGATTCGCGAACTGGCCGGAGACATCGAGATCGAACCTGACCGCCTCGCGCGGGAGATCGCGTTCATTGCCGACAAATGGGGCATATCAGAGGAGCTGGTCCGGGCTCGCGCGCACCTCGAGGCGTTTCGGGCCCTGGTGGACGAACCGGCCGAAGAACCGGTGGGGAAGCGCCTGAGCTTCCTGGGCCAGGAGATACTCCGCGAAGTGAACACGATCGGCTCCAAGGCCAATGACGCTGCGATCGCTCGCATCGTGGTGGACATGAAGAACGAGGTGGAGTCGCTCAGAGAACAGAACGAGAACGTCGAGTGAGGCGACTCTGGTGAGGCCGGCGCCGCCGCATCTCTTCCCGATCGTCCTGGCGGGCCCGTCGGGAGGCGGCAAGACGACCGTGCGGAACGGGCTCATTCGGCGTCGGTCCGATATTCTGTTTTCGGTGTCCGCGACCACCCGGGCCCTGCGCCCGGGGGAGATCGATGGCTCCGACTACCAGTTTCTCGACCGTCGTGAGTTCGAGTCGCTGATCGAGGCAGGGGATCTCCTCGAGTGGGCGGAGGTACACGGTGAGTTGTACGGCACGCCCCGGGAGAATCTCCTTCAGGCGTGGGACGGGGCGGCGCACCTGCTGCTCGACATCGACGTTCAGGGCGCGGAGCAGGTGAGGATCGTTCAACCCGATGCGGTGACGATCTTCCTCCTGCCGCCAGACTGCGAGACTCTGGTGGAGCGACTACGCGGCCGGGGCAGTGAGGACGTGGGTACGTTTCGGAGGCGGATGAGGACGGCGCTCTCCGAGATCGAGGAAGTCGAGCGGTTCGACTACGTGGTGGTGAATGACGAGCTCGAGGATACGCTGGGCGCGGTCGAAGCCATCGTGACGGCGGAACGCCACAAGACGAAGCGGTTGGGCCCGGACGCGAGGGATCTCGTGCGGGATCTCAGCGAATCTCTGAATCGGATGCTCCATGCGTCCGCAGAACAGGAAGCGAGAAACGAATGAAGGTTTTTACGCCCGATGACCTCGTGCCGGCTGCGTCTGACAAGTACCTGGGGGTGCTCGTGTCGGCCAAATACGCCCGCGAGCTGAACGCCCTCCCCCTCGAGCGCTCGCCGTATGGTGCGGACAAGCTCACCACGATGGCTCTCGCAGCCATTTCGTCGGGCCAGCTGGAGTATCGGCTGGTGCGCAAGCGCAGCGCGCCGGCGGAGTAGTGTCGATGCTGGACGGGCGGCGCGTTCTGCTGGTCGTATCGGGCGGGATCGCCGCCTACAAGAGCGCGATCCTCGTTCGGCGGCTGCGCCAGTCCGGGGCCCGGGTTGATGTCGTGATGACGGCCTCCGCCGAGAAGATGGTGGGGGCCGCTACGTTTCAGGCGTTGAGCGGCCGTCCCGTGTTGACCAACCTGTGGACGGAACCCCTGGCCCACGTCGAGCTAGGGCGGGAGGCGGATCTGGCGATCGTGGCCCCGGCCACGGCCAATACCCTGGCCAGGATGGCGCACGGCCTCGCGGACGACATGGCGACGTCGACGCTCCTTGCCGCCGCGTGTCCGGTACTCGCCTGTCCGGCGATGAACCTGAGGATGTGGAGCAACCCGGCGACTCAGTCGAACGTGGAGACGCTCGCGGCCAGGGGCGTGCACATCCTGGGGCCCGAGGAAGGCGAGCTGGCGGAGGGAGAGGAAGGACCGGGCCGCATGTCGGAGCCGGAGATCATCGTCCTGACGGCCGTTCGCCTTCTGCGGCGCCACGGGCCGTTCGCCGGGCGGAAGGTGGTGGTCACGGCGGGGCCGACTCTCGCGCCGGTGGATCCCGTGCGCTTCGTGGGCAACCGATCTTCCGGGCGAATGGGGATGGCGCTGGCGTCCGCGGCTTGGCTCCGCGGGGCCGATGTCGTACTGATTGCCGGGCCGACGTCCGTCGCACCGCCACATGGACCGAAGCTGGTCCGCGTGGAGACGAGCGAGGAGATGGGGCAGGCGATGAACCGGGAATTGGAGGATGCCTCGGTCTTGATCATGGCGGCCGCAGTGGCGGATTTCTTCGTGTCGGAACCGTCGAAGACGAAGATCAAACGCGGTGAGAGGGACACGCTGGATGTCCAACTGGAGGCGGGCCCCGACCTCCTCCTGGCTACCCGCGAGCTCAGGGAGTCCCGCGACGTGTTCACCCTCGGGTTCGCACTCGAGACGGATGATCCGGTCGCCAACGCTCGGAAGAAGCTGGAGGACAAGGGTCTCGACATGGTCGCGGTCAACGAAGCCGGCCGGGCCGACCGCGGCGTCGAAGCGGAGACGAACCAGGTGACGCTGATCGACGAAGCGGGAGTGCTGGATGAGATGCCGCTGATGTCCAAGTCGGAGGTGGCCGAGCGGCTGCTCGACCGGCTCGGGGATCGCCTGTCATGATAGAGATGGAGCCACGGGAGGCGCTACGGGGCTATCTGATGGGTCGTGAGGCGCTGGGCGAGCCTGAGGTGTTCTTGCCCACCGGCGGCAGGGAGCGAGCGATCGACAACGTCCGGACCGCCGGTGCACAAGCGGCGAGACCGGAGACCGACGGTTTCGACGTCGACCGCCTGGCGAGGGAAGGCACCCGCGAGGAGATCCTCGCGATACCGGACATGGGCTGCCTTCGCGAGGTCGCGGAGGGGTGCACGCGGTGCGGGCTGCATACGACGCGGACGAGCGTGGTATTCGCCGACGGGACGTCCAATGCGAAGGTCCTGTGCGTAGGCGAGGCTCCCGGAGCCAACGAGGATCGCACGGGCCTGCCGTTCGTCGGGAGGGCGGGGAAACTGCTGGACCGGCTCCTGCTGAGCGTAGGTTTCCCAAGGTCGGAAGTGTTCATCTGCAACGTTCTCAAGTGCCGGCCTCCCGGGAATCGAAACCCCCTTCCGGCCGAGATCGACGCCTGCTCTCCGTTCATGCTGCGGCAGCTGGAGCTCGTGGAGCCCACGGTCATCGTCGCGTTCGGCACTTTTGCGGCGCAGACACTGCTGGGTGTTCGCGATTCGCTTCGGCACATGCGTGGCCGGACGCATCTGTACAGGGGGTTTCCGCTCGTGGTGACGTATCACCCCGCGGCTCTACTCAGGAATCCAGGATGGACACGGCCGACGTGGCAGGACCTCCAGCTGGCTCGTCGGATCGTGGACGGAGACCGTGGCCACTCGACGCTTCGTTCGCACACGGAGGAAGAACCGCCGACCCTTTCGGAGCCCCGGGCTGCGGAGGTCGGGTCGACGGACCAACTGACCCTCGGAGGTCGCGATGGCTGAGCCCGCGGTAATCCCCGTCGATAGCGCCGTCTCGGGACGACAGGTGCCGTGGTCGGAGGAGGCCGAAATCTCGGTGCTCTCCGCCATGCTGATCGACGGCGACGCAGTGGCCCGGGCGATCGAGATGGTGGGAGACGGTTCGTTCTACCGGGAGGCCAACCGGAGGATCTTCCGAGCCATGGTGCGCCTGTACTCCCGGGGTGAGGTGATCGACGTCGTTACCCTGTCGGATGAGCTGAAATCGGCGGGGGAGCTGGAGGGCGCGGGTGGAATGCCCTACCTGGCCCGGCTCGTCGATGCCGTCCCGACGGCGGCCAACATCGAGTTTCACTGCCGGATTCTGCGCGACAAGGCAGTTCTCAGGCAGCTGATCGAGTCGGCGACCGACATCGTGCGGGAGGCCTACGACTCACCGGCCGGTGAGGTGGACGACACCCTGGACCGCGCCGAGCAGAGGATCTTCCAGATCGCTCAGTCGTCACAGCGTCAGGGCTTCGTGTGGATCAAGGAGATCCTGTGGCCCACGTTCGAGCGGATCGAGGAGTTGCAGAGCAGCCCGGGCTCGGTCACGGGGGTACCCACCGGCTTCCCGGACCTAGACAATCTGACGGCAGGTTTCCAGAAGGGTGACCTGATCATCGTGGCGGGGCGGCCGTCCATGGGGAAGACGGCGCTGGCCATGAACTTCGCACAGCACGCGGCGATCGATAAGGAGGTTCCGGTCGCGGTGTTCTCGCTCGAGATGTCGAAAGAGTCGCTGGTGCAGCGACTCCTGTGCTCGGAGGGCCGTGTCGATGGGGGCCGGTTGCGACGTGGCCGCCTGCAGGACGACGAGTATGCCAGGTTGGCCACGGCCGCCGGTCACCTGAACACGGCGCCGATCTGGATCGACGACACGCCGGCGATCACGGCCCTCGAGCTTCGCGCCAAGGCCCGTCGGCTGGCTTCCGAGGTGGACCTGGGACTGATCATCGTGGACTACCTGCAGCTCATGAGCGGTCCGAGCAACGCGGATAACCGGCAGCAGGAGATCAGCGCCATCTCGAGGTCGATCAAGGCGGTGGCCAAGGAGCTCAACGTCCCCGTCGTGGCACTCTCCCAGCTGTCCCGTGCTCCGGAGCAACGGACGGACAAGCGACCGGTCCTCGCCGATTTGCGCGAGTCGGGCGCGATCGAACAGGACGCCGACGTGGTGCTGTTCGTGTACCGGGAGGAAGTGTATCGACGCCCGGATGATCTCGTGGACGATACGGGGGAGTCGATCGAGGGGAAGACCGATCTGATCATCGGCAAGCAGCGCAACGGGCCCACCGGTACCGTCGGACTGTACTTCCACAAGAACTACACGCTCTTCGAGTCCAGGACCCGCCCATCGGATGCGCACTGATCGGCGCCAATTGATACGATGTTGACGCCCGCGCACCATCTGGATACCGGACAGCTCAGCGAAACTGGAAGCCCCCGGAGGACATGAGCCGCGTAAAGACCGTATTCGTGTGTCGTGACTGCGGAGCGGAGACTCCTCGCTGGGAGGGTCGCTGTCCGACGTGCGGCGAATGGAACTCGCTGGACGAGAGCACTACCTCTCCAGCGGTCCGGCGGTCCGGTGAGGGGCGCGCGGCGAGCCGCGTGAGACCCCTGGGTGCAGCGCGCGACGTGCCGCTCGACCGGCTCGGCACCAGCTTCGGCGATGTCGATCGCGTGCTCGGTGGCGGGATCGTGCCGGGTTCAGTCGTGTTGCTCGGTGGAGCCCCCGGGATCGGCAAGTCCACGCTGTTGCTGCAGCTCGCGGGTCGGCTCCACGATCGCGGGCACGAAGTGCTCTACGTGTCCGGCGAGGAGTCGGCGGAGCAGGTGGCCATGCGAAGTTCCCGCCTCGGCACTGCGAACGCCGTAGCGTTCCTCGGATCGAACGAACTCGAAGAGGTGGTTGCCGCCGTTCGTGATACGCGGCCGGCCGTGGTGTGCGTGGATTCGATCCAGACGATCAGCTCCCGGCAGCTCACGTCCACTCCCGGTGGGGTGGCACAGGTCCGCGAAGCGGCATCGGTGCTGCAGCGCGAAGTGAAGAATGCGGGATCGGCGTGCGTCCTGGTGGGCCACGTGACGAAGGGTGGCGCGCTCGCCGGGCCGCGCACGCTGGAGCACCTGGTCGACGTGGTGCTCCACTTCGAGGGGCAGCGATCCGGCGATCACCGCATCCTGCGGGGCTCAAAGAACCGGTTCGGGAGCGTCGATGAGATGGCGGCGTTTCGGATGGACCCTGGGGGACTCGTGCCTGTGGCGGATCCCTCGGCGCTGTTTCTCACGCCGGATGGAGCCGAATCGAGCGGAGCGGCTGTAGCCGTCCCCGTTCACGGTAGCCGGCCCATCCTCGCGGAGGTTCAGGCGCTCGTGGCGCGGGCCCGGTTCGCAGCCCCGCAGCGCGTGTGCACGGGGTTCCCGAGCCGGCGACTGGCGATCCTGCTGGCAGTCCTAGAGAAGAAGGGCGGGGTGGCACTGGGCGAGCAGGACGTATTCCTCAACGTAGTCGGTGGCCTCCGCATGGCGGATCCAGCTGCGGACCTGGCCGTAGTGGCGGCTCTCCTGTCGGCGGGAGCGGATCGTCCGTTCGCGCCGGGCACGGCTTTCTTCGGTGAGGTGGGTCTGGGGGGCGAGGTGCGTGGAGTGTCCCACGGAGAGGCAAGGCTGAAAGCGAGTCTGGGCGCCGGGCTCAGCACGATAGTGGCGCCGGAGGCTTTGCGAGCTGATCTGATCGGTGGGTCCGACACGAACCTCCGATTCGTACGGCACGTACGCGAGGTGGATCGATTCCTGGCTCCGGGCGGCACGGCGTGAGTGGCGCATCGGCGGTGATCGTCGCGGCCGGGAGGGGTGAGCGTCTCGGGTCACCGAAGCAGTTCCTGCCCCTGGGGGGAATCCCTCTCCTCATGTGGAGCGTCAGAGTGTTCGACGCCCATCCCGGGATCGATGAGGTCGTCGTCGTGCTGCCGGCCGAGTCGTACGCGGCTCCGCCGCAGTGGTTGACGGGAAGCGCCATCCGCCGGTGCGCCGGCGGAGAGACCCGGAGAGAGAGCGCGGGAGCCGGCGTGCAGGCGGCTAACGTGGAGTCGGGCCTCATTCTGATCCACGATTCGGCGCGCCCGTTCGTCTCGCACGAATTGATCAGCAGGGTCATCGAGGCTGCGTCTCGGACGGGAGCAGCGATACCGATCCTCCCCATCGTGGATACGATCAAGCGAATCGATGCGGGATCGATAGCGGAAACCGTGAAACGCCAGGAGCTGGGGCGCGCGCAGACGCCCCAGGGGTTCGACGCCACCTTGATACGGGGGCTGCACGTCCGAGCGTCAGAGGCTGAAAGCATCGCATCGGACGACGCCGCCCTGTGCGAGCTGGAGGCGCGTCCGGTTTCCGTGGTCGAAGGAGACCCGTGGAACCTGAAGATCACGACGGCTGCGGATCTGGCGTTGGCCGAGTGGTTGGTCGATTCTGGCCGCATACAACTCCCCGTAGATCGGGAATCCTCCGGTGGCCAGGTATGAGACGCTGGCGGTCCCAAGCGGGACCGCCAGCCTGGATCTCGTTGTCCGGACGGCCGTCGAAGTGCTGGAGGCAGGTGGAGTGCTCGGGCACCCGACGGACACCGTATACGGGATTGGTGGAGCGGCGCGCGAGGAAGTAGACCGCCGCGTGGCGAAGCTGAAGGGGCGGTCGCTCGAGGAATTTCCTGTCCTCCGAATTGCCCTGGACGCGGGCGCCCTGCAGACCTTCTTCCCCGACCTCGAATGGACGGAGCAGGCCGAGCGGCTGGCCGCCCGCTTCTGGCCTGGGTCGCTGACGATGGTGCTGGGTGACGGCTCGGGGGGCGCGGTCGCCGTGCGGGCCGAGGGGCACCCGGTGGTGCGAGCCGTCCTGAGGGAATGGAAGGCCCCCATCGGGTCCACCAGTTTGAATGCGGCTGGGGAGCCGCCGGCGGTGACGGCGCGGCAGGCAGGCGCGACTCTCGAGACAATGCCCGAAGTGGACGTTCCGGTATTGCTGATTGATGCGGGCCATCTCCCGGGACCTCCGCCTTCGACCCTGGTATCGTTCGTCACCGCCACACCGGAGTTTCTTCGCGACGGAGCAGTATCCCGAGATGAGATAGAAGACTGCCTCCACAGGGTGCGACCGTGACCTCCCTGTTGTTCGTGTGCACGGGCAACACGTGTCGCAGCCCCCTGGCCGAGGCCCTTGCACGTCTGGGGGCCGACCGCAGGAACATGGACGTGACGATCGCATCCGCCGGCACTCTCGCGCTCGAGGGCTCTCCGGCGTCGGCCCACTCCATCCGAGCCGCGGAGCGCCGGGGGGCCGACCTGTCAGCACACCGATCCCGGCCGCTGTGCCCTGATGCGCTGGAGGGAGCGGATCTGATATTCGCCATGACGCCCGGTCATCTGACGACCGTACGGACTGAGCATGGCCGCGAGCTGAACGCGTCGCTCGTCACCGACTACCTGCCCGAAGGTCACGATCGCCGCGGAGAGGCGGTGGCCGATCCGGTCGGCGGTGGAGAAGACGAGTACGAACAGGTCGCCCGGCTGCTGGAGCAGTGTGTCGAGTCGATTCTCGATCGGCTGGCCGAGCAGTGAGCCATTCTCGGTTCGGGCTGATCGGCGACCCCGTATCTCACTCGCTGTCGCCACGGATGTACACGGCGGCCTTCGCCCACCTACAGATCCCTGCCGCCTACGAGGCGCACAGGGTGCTCCGGGGTGACGACGCTGGCGTCCGTCATACGATGTGGAGGCTCGCGGCCGGCGGAGGGGGGAACGTCACGCTTCCGCACAAAGAGACGGCCGCTGCGTGGCTCGATGTACGCACGACGGAGGTGGAGCGCACCGGTGCGTGCAACTGCTTCTGGCTCGATGAACAGGATCGGCTCACAGGAGATAACACCGATGTGCCAGGCTTCCTGGAGGCTGCGGCGGATCTGCCGGGGCTGCAGCTCGATGGAGGGGCGGTTCTCCTGCTTGGCGCCGGTGGTGCGGCCCGGGCGGTCGCCGCGGCTTGCGTTTCGGCTGGCGTCCGCCGACTCGACGTGTGGAACCGTTCCGTTGGTCGCGCCCGGTCCCTGATCGCGGATCTGGGGCTCGCCGGCATCGCTTCGGTTATGCGGCAACCGGAATCCTCGTCGGAGGCGTACGATCTCGTGGTCAACGCGACGAGCCTCGGCTTCGTGAGAGCCGATCCCCTTCCTCTGGTGCTGGAGGCCGGTCGATTCCGCTACGCCTTCGATCTCGTGTACGGTCCCGGAGGCACTCAGTGGACGCGCCATGCATCTGAGGCCGGCATCGTCTCGATCGACGGTCTCTTCATGCTGGTGCATCAGGCCGTGCTGTGCCTGGAGAGGTGGTTCGGCGAGCTGCCGGACCGGGAAGGGGTAGCTCGATCGATGTGGACGGAAGCCGGCATCTCGCCGCGCTCGGGCTCTCTCTGACTTCGGGTGGGACGGAGTGTGCGCGTTCGGCCCGGTGGGGTTCGTGGCCTCCCTGCTGGGCTTCATCGATGAGGTCGTGCCGTGCGGATGTGCCGTATGCAGGACGGCCGTACCCACGGGCGGGCCTCCGCTGTGCCGTCTGTGCGCCTCTCGGGTAGCTCCGGTCCCGCCTCCGCAGTGTCCGCGCTGTGGACTCACCCGCGTCATATCGGTGTCGGGGCCGGATGAATGCTCCGAGTGTCAAGGATGGCCTCCGACATTGGCGAAGGCGGCATCGGCGTGTCTTCACGAAGGAGCGGCGGCGGACCTCGTACGGGGCCTCAAGTATCGGGGATGGACGGCCCTGGCCGACTATATGGGGGATCGCATGTTGCCGGTGGCGCGAGCCCTGGCCGGCGACGCCACGCCGACCCTCGTGCCCGTGCCTCTGGCTCCGGCGCGTCTGCGCGAGCGGGGCTTCAACCAGGCGGCGCTCCTCGCCCTCGCCCTCGCGCGCGGCACGGGATGGACCGTATCACCGCTTCTTCGCAGGACCCGGGGAGGTCCGGCGCTGGCCCGCCTCGGCCGGCACGAGAGAGAACAGGCGGCGAGCGGGGCCTACTGGCTCGATCCCGCTGCGCCGGAGCTTCTCCGGCACGGACTCGCGGTGCTGATCGTGGATGACGTGATCACGACCGGGGCGACCGGTGTGGCCTGTTCCGATGCCCTCGCGGCCGGTGGTGCGCAGTGCCTCGGCGTAGTCAGTTTCGCCCGCACCAACCCTCTCCTCGAACGCTCCTGATTCGAGCCGGGCCGCAGGACTTGTGCAGGGCACTTGTCGCGTGCAAGCTATGGTTTCCTCGACTCTGGAACCTTCAGACGGGAGTCAATCATATGTCGGTCAAGTTCGCGATCAACGGTTTCGGGCGAATCGGGCGCAACATCCTGCGCCGGGCGCTGCAACAGGGAATGGGGGAGCTGGATCTGGTTGCCATCAACGATTTGACGGACGCCGCTACGCTGGCGCACCTGTTCAAGTACGACTCGGTTCACGGGGTGTACGATGGACAGGTCGATGTAGACGGCAACGCGATCGTGATCGACGGCGAGCGCTTCGATGTGCTCTCGGTCCGTGACCCGGCGGATCTTCCCTGGTCTGACCTGGGTGCGGACATCGTCTTCGAGGCCACGGGGCTGTTCCGAAAGCGTCCGGATGCGGCCAAGCACCTCGAGGCGGGAGCACGCAAGGTCGTGATTACGGCTCCAGCCCCGGATCCCGATGTCACGCTGGTTCTGGGGGTCAACGGCGACGACTACGATCCGGCAACGCACGACATCATATCGAACGCGAGTTGCACGACCAACTGTGTCGCACCGGCCGTGAAGGTGCTGGTCGATGAGTTCGGATTCGAGAGCGGCTTGATGACGACCGTGCACAGCTACACGAACGACCAGCGCATCCTGGACCTTCCGCACAAGGATCTCCGACGGGCCCGGGCGGCGGCCGTATCTATCATCCCTACGACCACGGGCGCTGCGAAGGCGACGGGCCTGGTGATTCCGGCGGTCGAAGGGAAGATCGATGGAATGGCGATGCGCGTGCCGACGCCGAACGTGTCCATCGTGGACCTGGTGGCCAACGTCGGCAGGGACACCACTGCAGACGAGGTCAACGAGGCATACCGGAGGGCCTCCACCGGAAGCCTCGAAGGGATCCTGGCGTACGAGGAGACCCCCCTGGTGTCGGTGGACTTCGTCGGAAACCCGCACAGCTCCATCATCGATGGCCTGTCGACGTCGGTGATCGGCGGGCGGCTGGTCAAGGTGATCTCCTGGTACGACAACGAGTGGGGATACTCGACCCGCTGTGTCGACCTGGCGCGGTACATCGGCCAGGGGCTTTGATCCGGGAGGTGGGAGTGCGTCGAATGAATCTGGCGGACCTGACGCCCCCTGATCTGGAGGGACGCCGGGTCCTGATTAGAGTTGACTACAACGTGCCGCTGTCAGAGGACGGGTCGGTTTCGGACGCCACGCGTGTGCGTGCGACCGTTCCAACACTTCAGCACGTCCTCGAAGCGGGAGGACGTCCGATTCTCATCTCACACCTGGGGCGTCCGAAGGGCCAGGTCGTACCGTCGATGTCGCTGGCCTCCGTAGCCCCCGTCCTGGCGGAGCAGCTCGGGGTTCCGGTGCGCTTCGTGCCGTCGACGGATACAGACCAGGCGCTCCTGGCCAGCAAGGACCTGGGACGCGGAGAGGTATTGCTGCTCGAGAATACGCGTTTCCTGGCGGGCGAGACCGCCAACGATCCGGCCCTCGCCGAGCGGTTCAGTCGGCTGGGCGATGTGTTCGTGAACGACGCTTTCGGGAGCACCCACCGGGCCCACGCATCCGTGGTCGGGGTGACCGAGCACCTGAGACCTGCCGTGGCCGGCTACCTGGTGCAGCGGGAGCTCGAGGCCCTCGCCACTCTGCGAGATGCGCAGAGTCGTCCCTTCGTGTTGATCCTTGGCGGGGCCAAAATCGGCGACAAAATAGGCCTGTTGGAAGCCTTCCTGGGCAGCGCCGATGCGGTCCTGATCGGCGGAGCCATGGCCAACACCTTCCTGGCAGCCGCGGGTGCTCCGACCGGACGCTCCCTGGTCGAGGAAGATGCGGTGCCGATGGCTGCCCGGTTCCTGGAGATGGGCGGGGACAGGCTCCACCTGCCGACCGACTTGATCGTGGCGGATCCGGGGGCACCGGATGCGGGCGCCTCCATGATCGTGGCTGCGCATTCCATCCCACCGGACCTGGCCGCTCTCGATATCGGCCCGGACAGCCGTGAGACGTTCGCCGCCGAAGTGCGTGCGGCGAGAACGGTGTTCTGGAACGGTCCCATGGGCCTGTTCGAGAAGCCCGGCTTCGACGAGGGTACGGTGGCTGTGGCGCGTGCCGCGGCGGAGTGCACGGCGGCCGGCGGGTTCACGGTGATTGGAGGAGGGGACTCCGCCGCCGCGATCCGGCAAGCCGGCCTTACGGACGCGGTTTCGCACGTGTCTACGGGCGGCGGGGCCTCGCTGGAGTATCTGGCGCAGGGGACGCTGCCGGGAATCGAAGCCCTGGATCCAGCGTGAGGTATCATGCCTGATGAGATGAGCCCGATCTTCGCGGCCAACTGGAAGATGCAGATGGGACCGGCGGAGACGCAGGCCTTCCTGCGAAACTTCTCTGACCTGCATGCGGCACGTGCGGACGCTCGGGTCGTCTTCTTTCCGCCGTACCTGAGCATCGCTTCCTTCCTCTCGGTCTCGGGTAGTCGACCAGATCTGGAGGTGGGCGTTCAAGACGTCCACCAGGAGGTCTCGGGCGCTCACACCGGTGCCGTCTCGGCCTTGATGGCCGCACAGGCAGGAGTCACCTGGGCCCTGGCGGGCCATTCGGAGCGCCGGCGAGAGTTCGGGGACGATGACGCGACGGTAGCCGCCAAGATCGGCAGAATCCTGGAGGCAGGACTGCGGCCCGTCCTGTGCGTGGGCGAGACGTTGGAGGAGAGAGAGGCCGGTCGGCTGGAGGAGGTCCTGGCGCGTCAGCTCGCGGTGGTGCTGCGCGGCCTGTCCGCGGAGGACGCTCGACTGCTTACCTACGCCTACGAGCCGGTGTGGGCCATCGGGACCGGGCGCACGGCATCGCCAGCGGACGCGGCCGAGGCCCACGGAATCGTCGGAAGGGAGATCGAACGACGCGGCGGTGCGGCGGACGCCCCCATCCTGTACGGTGGGAGCGTCAAGCCAGGCAACATCGAGGAGCTTCTGGCGGCCCCCGGAGTGGGCGGTGTTCTCGTCGGGGGGGCGAGCCTCGACCCCGATAGCTTCGCTGCCATATGCGCGGCCGGGCTCTGACGGGAGGGGTGTGCATCGGCTCCTGGGCGGCGTTGACGCCGATCTCCCGGATGCCTAGTTTCCACAACGGTGCGGGCCCCACGTTGTGGCCCGCGCCTTTTTTGTCACACGCGGAAGAGGTGGAATGTTCAACTTACTGATAGCACTGATCAGCGTCGTCGCGGTCGTGCTCATCCTGATCATACTGTTGCAGTCGGGGAAGGGCGGAGGGCTCGCCGCCGAGTTCGGCGGGGCATCTTCATCGACCGATTCGTTCATGGGCGGTCGACAGGCGGCCAACATCCTGACGCGGGCCACCTGGATTGGAGGCGGAGCCTTTCTCGTGCTCGCTCTGCTTCTGTCCGTTCTCTCGGCCCGCCAGTCGGCCCCCCCTGAGTCGATTCTCCGGGAAGAGTTCGGTCAGCCGGCTGCTCCTCCGGCGTCGATCCTGGATACGGAAGGGCAGGAGGCGCCGGCAACTCCGGTTCCGGTCCAGACTCCGCAGGACGGCGAGTCGGGCGCTGGAGACGAGCCTGACGGCGACTGAGGCCCGGCCTGATCAGGACCCCGCTGCCACGGCGGGGTCCGGCTTGAAGGGGCGGTCGTCGGGTGGCACGTCCAGGTAGTCGACGAACCGTCCGTTGTCCACCTGCTCCTCCAGCCACTCGTCGAAACCAGAAGCCGCGAGCCCTGGCGGCGCCCGACCCGACCTGGCGGTGTTGACGGCCAGGTCGTTCGCGTACTCGTTCTTCGGATCGTCGGCGTGTCCACGCACCCATCGCCACTCCACGCGGTGTGTCGCCGCGATGGCCACCAGCCTGCGCCATAGATCCAGGTTCTCGATCGGCCCGCCCTTTCGGCGCCAGCCCCTGCGGGACCACCCGTGAACCCACTCTTTCATCCCTCGCACCAGGTACTGACTGTC
Source organism: Gemmatimonadota bacterium (assembly GCA_039584685.1). GTDB lineage: Bacteria > Gemmatimonadota > Gemmatimonadetes > Palauibacterales > Palauibacteraceae > Benthicola. The sequence continues at coordinate 23,399 of JBDGXI010000004.1, forward strand.
CGACGTGAAGACGACGTCGCAGGGCTTGCGGAGCGCCGACAGTCCGACGATTCCGGACATCAATGCCATGCGGTTATTGGTCGTATCGGGGTCGAAGGCAGCGAAGTCTCTTCGATACCATCCCTTGCGAGCATCGAACCGCTCGAGCATACCAGCAGCCGCGCCCGGGCGGGCGACGTCCTGCCTCTGGTTGCCGAGGCACGATTCGTCGGCGTAGATATAGACGAGATCGGAAGACATGATGCTCCGAGTATGGGGGAGTATCTCGATACCTCAATTGGATGTCGGTGGTGACCCTGACGCAAGATCTTGACGGGTACCTGCTCCTGGAGGACGGAGAGCTGTGGCGGGGCAAGCTCGCCGGGGCGGCGTCTGATGCGGCCGGCGAGCTGGTGTTCACGACTAACCTCACCGGATACCAGGAAGTGCTCACCGACCCTTCGTTTGCGGGTCAGATCGTCGTGATGACCGCCCCCATGGTCGGGAACTACGGGGTGACGCCACTCGACGAGCAAGCGGGGAAGCCGTGGGTCTCGGGGTTCGTGGTCCGGGAACTGTCCAGAGTGGCGAGCGGCTGGCGGGCAGTCGGCGAGCTGGACACGTACCTGGCCGATCACGGAATCGCGGTTCTCGTGGGGGCTGACACGCGCGCGATCACCCGCCACGTACGGGAGCGGGGAGCCATGCGGTCGCTCATCGCTCCGGCCTCGCTTCCGGTCGCGGAGGGAATGAAGTACCTGGCAGCCCACCCGCGCATGGAGGGCCTGGATCTGGCGACTGTAGTGTCGGCCCGCCAGGCCTATACGGTGGAGGCCCGAGCGCCCGAGAGGGGACTCGTCGTGTGCCTCGACTACGGGGTCAAGCGCAGGAGCCTCGAGCTGTTCGCGGCGGAGGGCTTCAGGGTAGAGGTGTTGCCGGCGGGAACGGCACCGGACGAGATCCTGGCCAGGCGTCCGACGGGGGTGTTCGTGTCGAATGGTCCGGGCGACCCGGCTGCGGTCCCCGGGGCGGCGGAAACCGTACGGGCCTTGAGCGATGCGGGCGTACCGGTATTCGGCATCTGTCTCGGCTGCCAGCTGGTGGCGCGCGCCTTCGGCGGGCGCACGTACAAGCTCCCGTACGGCCACCGGGGAGGGAATCACCCCGTCCGGAACCTGGAAACGGGGTCGGTGGAGATCACGTCCCAGAATCACGGGTTCGCCATCGCCGAGGAAGGCGGTTTCGCGGAGGGAGCGGACCAGCTCAGGGTGACGCATCGCAACCTCAATGACGGCACCGTGGAAGGCCTTTCGCACGCGTCTCGTCCAGTGTTCGCGGTGCAATTCCATCCCGAAGCGGCGCCCGGTCCGCACGACAGCCGGTACCTGTTTCGGCGGTTCGTGGAAGCGATGGGCGCAACTTCCGCTGTGGCAACCGGTTGACACGGTTTCTACTGCCACGATAGTTTCCACGGGTCTGGAAGCACCGCGCAGGCGAGGTGACTCGCTCCGATTGCGGACGCGTCCACCACATGGAGGCTCATCTCCACACGCGGGAGCCAGTTAGCGTGCACCGGCGCACGACGGTTCTCAGCATTGTTTTACTCTTAGCGTTCTTCGCGATCGGCGCCAGCGTCGTCGTGCGTCTGATGCTCGGCGGCTGGGTACCCCTGTTGTCGTCCGACCGAATCGCCGTTCTCCCCGTATATGGTCTCATCGAATCCGATGCGGCGTTCATGAAGAACCTCGCCGAGTTTCGTGACGACGAATCCGTGCGGGGATTCGTGATCGAGATTCGCTCGCCGGGAGGTGTGGCGGGGACGGCACAGAGCATGTACTCGGAATTGGCGCGCCTGCGGGACGAAGACGATCGGCCGGTCGTGGCATGGATCGGGGAAATAGGTGCGTCCGGTGGCTATTACCTGGCGCTCGGGGCGGACAGTATCCTGGCCCTTCCCAGCGCGATCACCGGATCCATCGGAGTGATCATGGAGTTCCCGAATGCGGAGGAACTTCTGCGTAAAGCCGGCGTGGGACTCGAGGTCGTCAAGAGCGGTGAGCTGAAGGACATGGGATCGCCCGTCCGCGATATCACGGACGAGGAAAGGCGGGTCCTGCAGGACCTCGTGGATGACGTATACGAGCAGTTCGTATCTGCGGTAAGCGAGAATCGAGGAATGGACAGGGACCGGGTCCTCGCGCTGTCCGATGGCAGGGTGATGTCAGGTGCCCGCGCGGCGGAACTCGGCCTCGTGGATCGGACGGCGACTCTGGGTGAGACTCTGGATGTCGTGGGTCGCATGACGGGACTGGGAGAGAATCCACGCACCGTGCGACCGCTGGAGCGAAGGCTGGGCTTTTGGGACGTGCTTCGTGGGGTCGAAGAGTCGAGGCTGCACACGCTAGTCCGGCGCATCCTCGATCGATCCGTCATGGGTCCGCGACTCCGCTATCAGTGGCCGTGATTTCTGGAGCTGGGCCGGAAAACCAACCACCGGCAAGGGGGGATTCACATGACCAAAGCTGACCTCGTCGAACAGGTACACGAAGCTATCGGACCCGGTGTGACCAAGAAGGACTGTGCGGCGGTGATCGATGCGTTCCTGAATGCGGTGAAGCAGGCTATCGCCAGCGGAGAGCACATCGAGATCCGGGGGTTCGGGACCTTCAAAGTGAGGAATCGAAGGCCGAGGATCGCGCGGAATCCGAGAACGGGCGAGTCGGTGACCGTGCCGGCGCGGGCCGTGCCCATCTTTAAGCCGTCGCGTCTGTTCAAGAAACAGGTCGAAGACGCCTTCTAGTGCACGGCGGATGGCTCACTACGGCCACCTCCATACCGGAGGTGGCCGTGCTTGGACGCCTCAGGAAAAGAACGTCCTGATGCGGGCGAGGCCCTCAGCCAGTTCCTCATCCGATACGGCGTAGTTCATTCTGAGGAATCCCGGAGTCCCGAACGGCTCTCCCGGGATCGTGGCCACTCCAGCCTCGACCAGCAGCTGCTCCGCGACGGTCATGGAGTCGGACGTCCGCGTCAGCCGGGCGTACAGGTAGATCGCCCCTGCCGGAATCCGGACCTCGAGGCCGGATACTCCCTCCAGAGCTCCCACCGCCATGTCGCGCCGGCGACGAAGGATCTCCCGAAAATCCCTCACGATTTCGTCGCGCTCGAGTGAGGCGAGCACGGCGGCGGCCGAGTGTTGAGAGGGGCCCGCGGCTCCCGACGTAGTCTGGCTCTGAAGCGCGGACATCTTCTGCACGACCGGTTCGGGAGCCACGGCATACCCGATTCTCCAGCCCGGCATGGAGAACGCCTTCGAAACTCCGTCCAGGTGCACTACTCGGTCGGTGTCGTGGGGCACGTCGTAGATCGAAGGCGCTGAGTCTCCGTCGTAGTACAGCCGACGGTAGATCTCGTCCGAGAAGATCCACACATCGTTGGCGGCCGCCCAGGCCGCGACTTCGGCCATGAGATCCCGATCGTACACGTCACCGCTTGGATTGCCTGGCGAGTTCAGGAACAATCCCCTCGTGGCGGGGGACGCCAGTCGGTCCAGGTCCGAGACGTCTATGCGGAATCCGTTCGCCCAGTCGGTCGGGACGACTACCGGTGTCGCTCCCGAGAGCTCCACTATCGCCAGGTAGGTGGGCCAGTAAGGCGCGGGGACCAGGACCTCGTCTCCACTTTCGAACAGGCAGAACGAGGCGTTGAACAGAGCCTGCTTCACGCCGGCCGAGATCAGCACGTTCGCCGGCTCGACTCGGGCCTGGGTCGTCGTCGCATTCACGTATGATGCCACCGCCGAGCGGAGCGCCGGGATGCCTGGAGTGGGTGGGTATCCGGCCTTTCCCGAGCGGACGAATTCCACGCCGGCTTCGATCCCGACCTGTGGAGTGGGGAAGGACGGTTCACCCGCGGACAGGTCGATGACGGATTCGCCGGCCGCGCGCATCCGTTTGGCTCGGGCGCTGATGGCCAGAGTTGCGGACGGAACGAGGGAAGAGACGTTGGTGGAAAAGCGCATGTGGCGCTCCCGGGGTCCGGGTGATTGTTGGAGTTCCAGCCTCGCACTAGTTTCGATGCGGCGCCGCGTCGGGGGGCGGAACGCACTTCGCTCCACGGACGCGAATGTTATCCAGGACGCCGGGACGGCGTCAAGATCGGTTTATCGAGAGTGATACATGGTCACAGAGATCACCACACGCCTGGCTCCTGACCAGGTATTGAATGGCGCCCGGCGGTTCTTCACCGCCGAGGACTCGGTGTCTGCGGCGACCGTAGTGGACGAGAGCGACCGGCACGTGACCGTTGCGACCTTCCGAAGCCGGCTCGCTATCTCGGCCTGGACGGACGAGGCTGGCGGTGAGACCAGGGTCAGGGTCAGCACGCTGCGCCGGCAGGATGCCGTGGGGAGGTTCCTGTCGTGGCTCGAGACAGTGGATCCGGCTGAATGACGGGTCGATTCGAGGTCGAGGTCCTCCTGTTCGGCAGACATCGGGAGCTAGCGGGCCAGTCCGTGGTTTCCGTGCAGCTGGCCGCTGGAGGAACCGTGGCCGATTTGCGCAGGGCTCTGAGCGGGCACCCCTCCGTCGGAACTGCCATGGAGGGCTCCGCAGTGGCCCTGAACAGGAGATACGAGTCCGACGATTCTCCAGTGCTCGAAGGAGACGAAGTAGCCGTCATCCCGCCGGTGGCGGGGGGTTGACGGTGACCGGGACCAGGGTCGTTCGACCGGCGTCAGACGGCGTAGTGGTGGCCGAAGTCACCGAAGATGAACTCGACGGAGGGGATCTTCTGCGACGCATCGGCGGCACGTCCGACGGGGCGGTGATCGTGTTCGAGGGGCGCGTCAGAGACCACAACTCGGGACGCGCGGTCGTGGGTCTGCACTACGACGCTTACCGGGAAATGGCGGACGAGGTGCTGCGCGAAATAGCCGCGGAGGCGATTCAGGTCACAGGGGCGTCGGCGATCGGCGTGCGCCACCGGGTCGGTAACCTGACGCCGCCCAGCGTCAGCCTCGTGGTGGCCGTGTCGGCTGCGCACCGCCGATCGGCCTACGAGGCTTCCACGTACGTGATAGACGAGCTGAAGCTGCGCCTGCCACTGTGGAAACAGGAAGTGTATGACGACGGGACGACCCGGTGGCTGGGTGGGGAGGTGTCTCCCGTCCATCGTGGAGGCGCGGGACCGGAGAAGCAGCGGGGGGGCGGATGAGGACGGGGCACGGGGTCGACGCGATGCAGGATCAGTTCGGACGGCGGATCGATTACCTGCGCATCTCGGTCACTGACAAGTGCAATCTCCGCTGCACCTACTGCATGCCGGTAGAAGGGCTCGAGTGGATCGACCGGGACGAGTTCCTCACGTACGAGGAGATTGCCTCCGTCGTCCGCCAGATGGCCGGGCAGGGATTGAGCCGCGTCCGTGTCACGGGCGGCGAGCCGCTGGTCCGGCGCGACCTGCCGGATCTCGTTCGCCTGCTCGCGCAGATTCCGGGAATCGAGGACATCTCTGTGTCCACGAACGCGATCCTCCTTCCTCAGTTCGGGCGCGAACTCCGGGATGCGGGGGTCAATCGGGTAAACGTGAGCCTGGACACACTTCGAAGAGGCCGGTTTCGATTGGTCGCACGGCGTCCCGAGCGCTTCTTCGACTCCACCCTGGAGGGCATCGGGGAGGCGGAGCGTCTGGGCTTCGCCCCGTTGAAGATCAACACGGTGCTCATGCGGGGTCTGAACGACGACGAGATCGAGGACTTCGCGGACATCACGAGGGAGCGTCCGTGGCACGTCCGGTTCATCGAGCTGATGCCGACCGGAGACAATCTGCATCTGTCGAAGCGGTTCCTGTCCACCGACTCGGTCCTGCAGCGGCTGGGAGAGATCGGAGACCTGCACCCGGCCTCCGGCCCCGTCGGAAACGGCCCCGCGACCTATTTTCAGTTCGACGGGGCTCCCGGGACGGTCGGCGTCATCACGCCCCTGTCTCACAACTACTGCGATCGCTGCAACCGCATGCGGCTCACGGCGGACGGGAAACTCAGGACCTGCCTTTTCGGGACGCACGAGGTGGATCTGAGAGCTCCGCTTCGGGCCACGGGAGATATTCTGCCTGCCGTCCGGAAGGCCCTTGCCGGGAAGCCTGAACGACACCTGCTTCAGCTTGGAACGGCCCGTGGCAGCGGCGGCCTGAGGGCCCTGAGCCAGGTAGGTGGGTGAAGGCGCAACCACCGGTTGCGCTTCGACGTAGGCAGGGTAGGTTGGGTGGGGGAGGAGGCGGCGCCGTGCCCCCCACGGCACCGGGTCTCCCGAATGACAATCTCCAATCCACCCTTTCCACTCAAGGACGGTCACCGTGGACAAGATAACCGTAGTCGGAGCGGGCCACGTCGGTGCGACGGCGGCGCAGCGGATCGCGGAGCGCGAGCTGGCGGGCGAGGTCGTGCTCGTCGACATCCTGGAAGGTGTGCCCCAGGGCAAGGCCCTCGATCAGTGGGAGTCGGCGCCCGTGGAGGGCTTCGACACCATGGTCACCGGAGCCCAGAGCTACGAGGAGACGGCGGGGTCGGGTGTGTACGTTGTTACCGCCGGATTGGCGCGGAAGCCTGGCATGAGCCGCGACGACCTGGTGCAGAAGAACACGGCCATCATCCGAAGCGTCTCCGAGGAGATCGCCCGCTACAGTCCCGACTCCATCATCGTGATGGTGACGAATCCTCTGGACGTCATGGCCTACGTGGCCAAGGCGGTGACAGGCTTCCCTCGCGAGCGAGTCATCGGCATGGCGGGGATCCTCGACACGGCCAGGTTCCGGAGCTTCATCGCCATGGAGCTGGATGTCAGCGTCGAGGACATCCAGGCGCTGGTGCTCGGCGGCCACGGTGACAGCATGGTGCCGATCGTCAGCACGGTCAGCGTGGGGGGTATCCCGCTCAATCAGCTGATGAGCGACGAGCGGATCGAAGCACTCGTGCAGCGCACGCGCAAGGGAGGCGGCGAGATCGTGAAGCTGCTGGGTACCGGATCGGCGTACTACGCTCCGTCCGCCGGCGCCGTGCAGATGGTCGAAGCGATCGCGAGGAACAAGAAGAGGGTCCTGCCGTGCGCCGCGTGGCTCGAGGGGGAGTACGGTCTCGAAGGGCTCTTCCTCGGGGTGCCCTGCAAGCTGGGAGCCGGGGGACTGGAGGGCGTGATAGAGGTGGAGCTCTCGAACGCCGAGCGCGAGGCCCTGGGGCTTTCCGCCGACGCAGTGCGAGGCACAATGGAGCTGGTCCAGCTCTGAGGCGTCTGGTTCGGGGTCCGTCCGGCGGGCCTCACGATTCCCGGGACCGTGCCCCGCTCGGGCGCGGTCCCGGCTGTGCGCCATGACCTACCTGGAGTTCCTGGGTCGCTGGTACAATCTCGCGTTCCTCTTTGCTGGTGCGGGGGGGCTGGCCTGCGCGATCTGGGGCAGGCTCCGGGGTCACGATCTGTTTCGGCCAGCGGCCACCCTCGTGGTTGCGGCGTTCATAGGTCTCACCTGGAACGGTGCCATCCACGACCTGCGGCTCGGTTCTCCGGCTCCCCGGTTTCCGTATGTTCTCGCAGGGTCCGCGGCCGCCGGCTGGTTGGCCGGCCGGTGGTTGTGGCGATTCCGATCGCGTCATTTCCGGGCGATATCGGCGGTGCAATTCAACCGACCCGGGCACGACGGGGTCGAGGCCCGGCTGGTCACGCGCGGTGCGGGGCCGGAGCCCGGCTCGGGGCGAGCCCAGTGGCAGGATCGGGACGGAACGCTGCACATCGTGCACGTGCATACGTCCGGCGAGGACATCGGCTTTGGACGTCGTGTGCTCCTGGACCGGTTCGACGAGGCATCTGAATCCTACCTGGTCAGAGCCCTGTCCCGCCGCAGAAGATTCGACCGTTTCCGGGGCTCGGCCGCCGGAATGTGACCGCCCGATCGCTCAGGTCGTCTTTGGGGCGAACTGCCTCGACTGATAGCGACGGCCGGCTCGACCGGTCGGAAAACGGAGGAACCCCCAGATGAAGAAACGACTGCGGATTCTGATGCTCGCCGCGCTGGTAACGGGCGGGGCCGTGGGCTGCGATGACAGCTCGACCGGACCCACAGCGGGCGATCCTTCGACCGCACTCGGCGTCACCGCCGATATGGAGCTTCAGGTCGTCGGAGACGCCGACCTGGCCGAGGTCCTGATCGACGACATGTCGCTATCGATGGCGACGCCGACGGATGGACCGCCGTTCGGTGTGGGGCGCGAGTGTTTCCGGGATGCGCGCCAGCTGCTGCGCAACGGTGACGAGGACGCGGCGCGCACGCAGGCGCGCGAGTGCCGCACGAACCTGGTTCGGTACATGTTCGAGCGACATGGTGAGGGCTCGATCGACGAGTTGTTCGCCCGGGTGGAGAGTCTCGCGGAGAGGGTCGGGGAGGCCTCAGACGAGTTCGCCCGGCTCGCCGAGTTGGAGGTGAAGCTGCGGGGGCTGCTCGATGAAGCACATGCCCTGCGAGACGGAGGAGACCTCGTCGGGGCAGGAGAGCGTCTGGTCCTGGCACTCCAGATCGCCGACCGGATGCGGCACCGGCACCAGGACTTCGACCGGGATCCGGAGGTGGTGGCCCGGCTCGCGATGGCTCGCAGTGGAGAGGCGATTCGCCTTGCCGAGAGACTGATCCCGGACCCGACCCTGAAGCAGGAAGGGCTCCTCTTCAGAGCGGTGGAGTTGCGGCGGCGCGCGCAGTTTTCTCTCGAGCACGGCTGGTACCGTCGAGCCGTGGCACAGGCGCACCGCGCCGAGCAGCTGTCCCTGGTGGCCGTTCTGAACGGCGAGCGTCCCACGGTGGAGGATGCCGAAGCGCTGCTCGCTCTCGCCGATGAGATGATCGCCGGCGCGGAGGCGGCCATCGGTGACGCCCCGACGGAGGCGCAACGGAGGATTCTGGCGCACGCCATTCGCCTGCGGAACCGCGGGGCTGAAGCGATCAACACGTGGCAGTGGCGCGGGGTCGGCCTGCTCTGGAGAGCGGCAGTCACCGCGGCGGTGTTGATCCCGGACGCCAGTCTGACGGCTTCCTCCTAGGCGGGGGAAGGAGCGTTCGCCCGATCGGCGGAAGTCGGGTCCGGAATCGAAGAGGGGCGGCGCGATGCGCCGCCCCTCTTGCATGGAGCCACTCGGACAAGCAGCGCCTCAGTTGATCGGTAGCTCCGAGTCACGCAGCGCCCGGGCCACGGTCAGGTCCGGTCGGGCCGCCAGATCCAGCGTATCCGGCTCTTCGATCGGTTGCCAGTCCGCGTCCCACACCAGTTCCAGCTTGGGACGGAGAATGTTGGAGGGGTCCGTCGCCACGACTCGGCCGATCTCACCGGAGCTGATCTGCACGTAGCTGTCCAGCGGGAAGGCGGAGATCTCGTTGACCAGGGCTGAGACTACCTGGGGGGCGAAGTATTCCTCCTGCATGCCGACGACCCGCTCCAGGGCCTCCAGGGCCGTGAACGGTGATCGGTAGGTACGCGGGTGAGATAGAGCTTCGAATACGTCCGCCACGCCCAGGATCTTGGCTATCGGGTCTATGTCACGCTCGAGCATGCCGTACGGATAGCCCTGACCACGGGTCCTTTCATGCTCCTGAAGCACCGCCCGTTTCAACCACTCGCATCGCGGCGCACAGCTCTCGAGGATCTCGGCCCCATACACGGGATGCTGCCGGAGGGCCTCCCGCTCCCGCTCGGACCAGGCTCCGTGGTTGTGCAGCATCTCGAGTGGCAATCGTGCCATCCCGATATCGTGGAGCAGGCCGGCATGAATAACGTCGACCGTCTCCTGAACATCCGCGACCATTCCGAGCGAGATCTTGCCCCCGATCACGGCAACGTTCACGCAGTGGCTGGCCAGGTCGTAGATCTCATGCGGCTGCAGGATGCGGTTGATCAGTCCGTTGTCCCGCAGGAGGTCGGTGTGCATCCGTTCGGCGATCGGGCGGCCGCTGTCTACGTCGGGGTCAGATCCCTCGCGAATCGACGCGAGCGTCTCCTCCACGTACTCGCGAGCTTCCTCGTACAGGCGGTTCGGCGCCATCGGGTTGGGCGGACGGGCGCGAATCTGCCGATCGTCCGGGGCGTGTGGCGCGGGGGATGCCCGGCGAGCCAGATCGGCGAGCACCCGCGGGTCGGCGGTGGTGAGCAAGAGATCGTCCGCGCCCGGATCCTCTGAGATCTGTCCCGGGTTGTCGGCGAATCGCACGGACCCGGGGAACCTCTCGAGCGCCTCTCGCATCTCCGCCGTAAGCTCGGTTTCCCCGAGCAGCACGACCAGCTTCCGCTCCCGGGGATCGCCCATTTCGTCGCTCATTTCGTTCTTTCCGGCGTCGGTTTCGGTTCTCTCCGCGGTGCCTGGCGGATGTACTTCTCCAGGCCGAATTGTGCAAGTTCCGGGCTCGCGCCGCGCGTCCCCGCACCGCAAGTTGACGCGTGCATAAGAGATTTCTGCTGCTGGGGGCGGTCTCGGCGCTCATCGGTGTGGCGGCGGGGGCGTTCGGCGCCCACGGCCTGGAGGCCCAATTGGCGACCGAGTCGCTCGCGGTCTACGAGACCGGAGTGCGCTATCAGCTGATACACGCGATCTCGCTCCTGTTCATCGGATTGGCTGCTGACCGGTGGCCGGCGGCGGGGTGGGGAAGGGCCGGCTGGATGTTCGTGGCCGGTACCGTCCTGTTCTGCGGGAGCCTGTATGCCCTGGCTTTCACGAGCGTGCGCGCAATTGGCGTAGTGACTCCCGTGGGCGGCGTATGCTTCCTGGTCGGCTGGGCACTCGCGGCCCTGGCAGGGACACGCTCCGGCGCCGCGGATGGCGACGACGAGACGCGCGGTCAGGGAGGCCGGTGAAGAATCAGAGCCGCGGGGGCGTCACGCCGGTCTGTCCCTGGTACTTGCCTTTCTTGTCCGCGTAACTCGTCTCGCATTCTTCGTCCGACTCGAAGAACAGCACCTGCGCGATTCCCTCGTTGGCGTAGATCCTGGCGGGCAGGGGAGTGGTGTTGCTGATCTCGAGCGTCACGTGGCCCTCCCACTCGGGCTCGAACGGCGTGACGTTCGTGATGATACCACACCTGGCGTACGTGCTCTTTCCCACGCAGATCGTGAGGACGTTGCGGGGTATGCGGAAGTACTCCACCGATCGGGCAAGCGCGAATGAATTCGGCGGTACGATGCACACGTCGCCCTGGTATTCAATGAAGGAACGCTCGTCGAAGTGCTTCGGATCTACCACGGGAGAGAGGGCGTTGTGGAAGATCCGAAACTCGTCCGAAACGCGCATGTCGTATCCATAGCTGGACAGCCCGTACGAGATGACCCCATCCCGTATCTGGTCTTCCGTGAACGGCTCGATCATTCCATGTTCACGCGCGAGACGTCGAATCCACCGATCGCTCTTGATCATCTGTCTCTTTCCGTTTTCCTGGTCAGATTCCCGTCAGGAGATCCTCGACGGTCGCCGCGATCGCCGACGCCCGCTCCTCCGGGACCGAATGCCCGCAGCCCGCGACCAGCTCGAAAGTGCCGCCCAGACGATCGGCCCACTCGCGCGCCGACTCCGGCCGCACCCGTCGGTCCTCAGCGCCCGCAACGACCCTGACCGGTATGCCAGCCGGCCGACCCCAGGGCACCAACTCGGCCGGATCCCAGTCCGACAGAATGCGGGGAAGACCCGCGGCCCGTCCCCGGCTGCCCCATGGGTCAGCATAGCTGGCGATCAATTCTGCCGAGATCCTGCTTCGGTCTGCGAGCACGCGCCGCACGAGCATATAGCGAGTGAGGGGCCGGCGGAACAGTCTCGCAGCTGGAGAGACCAGGGTTCGTACGATCGGGTTTCGCAGGGCCGCCAGTACGGGCGGGCGAGGAAGGTCCGGGGTGACGGGATTGACGAGCAGGAGGGCTCGGGCGTCGACCTCGGCAGCGGCGGCAACGGCAATGGCCGCTCCGTGGGAGTGTCCGGCGAGCAATGGGTGGGATACGCCGGTGGAGGAGAGAACCATTCCCAGCCGGCGAACCTCCGACGCCAGATCGTATCGGGCGTCCGGGGCCGCGTCCGAGTCGCCGCGACCCAGAAGATCGATGAGCAGGAATCGTCGGCGGTGAGCCAACCGCTCGGCCAGCGGCAGCCAGGTGGCTCGATTCGCGCTCAAGCCGTGCAGGCACACGACCACGGGCAGGGCCGTGTCGGGGCCCCTGAACTCCGCTGCAATGCGGCCGTCCGGCGTGTCGATCCGGACGACCTCTTGTCCGGGAACGCCCAGCATGCTCTCTTGTCTCACACGGCCCCACAAGATACGTGTCGACCTGCCGGAAACGCTTGAAATGACAGCAGAATAGCGTGTTCTTGGGGACCGCGCTCGCGTCCTTGACGCCTCGTCGGAAGCCGGGCTATCTTCGGCGCGATTCGTGGCCAAATTCACAAACGTCCTGGACAGGCGATGAAGCAGGCATACGTCGGCGTCGTGGTACTGTTCGCAGTCGGATTGCTCACTTCGGGCATGTTCCTCCTGCTATCGCACCTGGCGAGCGCTTATCGCCCTACGGCCGTCAAGGCGATGCCGTATGAGTCCGGGATCGACCCCCTCGGAGACACGAGGGAGCGATATTCGGTCAAGTTCTACATCGTCGCGATGCTGTTCATCGTGTTCGACATCGAGACGATCTTCTTCCTGCCCTGGGCGGTTATCTTCCGCGACCTGGGACTCTTTGGATTGATCGAGATGTTCATCTTCGTCTTCGTCCTCGCGGTGGGGCTGGCCTACGCTTGGAAGAAGGGCGCGCTGGAGTGGGACTGACGAATGGCCGATGAGGGAAAGAGGCTTCCGACTGTCGATCCGGCCGGTGGAGACGTGGACACCGGCGTGCCGGCTTCATGGCTCACCACGAGGGTCGATGCGATCGTCAACTGGTCGCGTCGCAATTCGCTGTGGCCCATGCCTCTCGGAACGGCGTGCTGCGCCATCGAGATGATGGCATCCGCGGGTTCGAAGTACGATATCGCCCGCTTCGGTGCCGAGCGCTTCTCGTTCAGCCCTCGTCAGGCCGACCTCATGATCGTGGCCGGACGGGTGACCTACAAGATGGCGCCGATCCTCAGGCGGATCTGGGACCAGATGCCGCAGCCCAAGTGGTGCATCTCGATGGGAGCCTGCGCCAGCTCGGGGGGGATGTTCGACAACTACACGATCGTGCAGGGGATCGACCAGATCGTCCCGGTCGACGTGTACGTGCCGGGATGCCCGCCGAGGCCCGAAAGCCTTCTGTACGGGCTCATGATGGTTCAGGAGAAGATCAAGGGAGAGTCCCTGTTCAACCCGGTCCACAGGGAAGAGAGCCCGGAATCGGTGGGCCGGCCGAACCTGCCGCCAGAGGCGATCGAGCTCGTGGCCCAGCCGTTCGGAAACTCCACGCGGCAGAATCGAATCAGCGGCGTCGAGCGTTCCTCCGCCGTTGCCCGCCCCAGGGATCGCCGCGAGCGACTTCTGGAGCACGAGGACTAGGCTATGTCTTCAACTGTTACGCGATCGGTGCCCGACCTCGTGATGGGTGCGGCTCCGCCCTCCGGGCCGGAGCAGGATCCCTCGGTCGTGGCCTTGCGGTCCAGGTTCAGCGAGGCGATCCGCACGGTGCGGGCAGATGCCGTCGGTACGCCGGTGATCACCATCGAGCCGGCTCGAATTCATGAGGTACTGCACTTCCTGAGGACCGAACCCGCCCAGGAGTACGACCTGTTGCTCGACGTGATGGGGGCCGATCCGGGCGGCGATTTCGTGATCCAGGTCTGGTACCAACTGTGGTCGATGAAGCAAGGTCGGATGCTGCGCCTCCTGGTGCTCCTGCCGCGGTCTGAACTGTCGGTCCAGAGTGCCGTGGACCTCTACCGGGCAGCCGACTGGTTCGAGCGCGAAGTCTACGACATGTACGGCGTGCACTTCGAGGGCCACCCCGATCTCCGACGCATCCTGATGCCGGAGAATTACGATGAGGGATTTCCGCTCAGAAAGGACTTTCCTCTGCGCGGGCGCTTCACACGGTCCGAGCAGGTGCGGCGGTCCCTCAATCGCTCGACCGAGGATGTCTACGCTCGGGAGGAGCTGGCCCTGGCCGGCGCGCTGGAGGTGGAGGCCTTCGCCCCGGACATCGACGCTCCCGACGACCCGGACGGCGAGGACCATCTCGCGGGCGAGAAGATGGTCATCAACATGGGACCGCAGCACCCGGCGACGCACGGCGTGCTTCGTCTCGTGCTGCAGCTGGACGGCGAGACCGTGGTCCGCTGCATTCCTCACATCGGCTATCTCCACACCGGTTTCGAGAAGACGTGCGAGTACCGCGAGTGGAACCAGGTGGTCCCTTATACGGACCGCATGGACTACCTGGCGCCGATGCTTTACAACATCGGCTACGCCCAGGCCGTCGAGAGCCTGCTCGGAGTCGAGATCACCCCACGGTGCCGAGTCGTCCGACTCATTCTGAGCGAGTTGAACCGTATCCTCGGCCACTTGCTGTGGCTGGGAACCGGTGCGATGGACATCGGAGCCACGACGGTGTTCCTGTACACGTTCCAGGAACGGGAGCGCATCTACAATCTGCACGAGGCCTATTGCGGCGGACGAATCACCACATCGGTGACCCGGGTCGGTGGGATGCTCGCGGACCTGCCCGCCGGGTGGCTCGACGCCTGCCGGGAGTTCGTGAACCGCCTTCCCGCGACCCTCGACGAGACCGAGCGGCTGCTGACGCGAAACTCGATCTGGCAGGCTCGCATGATCGGCGTGGGGGTGATCGACGCCGAGACCGCTCTCGATCTCGGGCTGACGGGCCCGAACCTCAGGGGAAGTGGCGTGGCGTACGACGTCCGCAAGGCTCGCCCCTACCTCGGATACGATGAGTACGATTTCGACGTGCCCGTGGGCGAGGTGGGCGACACGTACGATCGCTACCTGGTGCGCCTGGAGGAAATGCGTCAGAGCGTGAGGATCATCCAGCAGGCCCTGGACAAGGTGCCCGACGGTCCGATCAACGTACAGGACCCGGCCGTGATCCTGCCCGACAAGAGCGAGGCGATGTCCTCGATCGACGCTATGATATCGCACTTCAAGCTCGTCATGGAGGGCCTTCAGGTTCCGGCTGGCGACGTGTGGTACTCGATCGAGGCGACGAAAGGCGAGCTCGGCTTCGGGATCATCTCCGACGGCGGATCCAAGCCGGTTCGCTGTCGGTTCCGCGGTCCGTCGTTCGTGAACCTTGCCTCGTTGCCGCACCTGGTGGAAGGCGGGCTGGTGTCTGACGTCATCGCGTGCAATGCCTCGATCGACATCGTCCTGGGCGAGATCGACCGATGACCAGCCAACGAACATTGCCGATTCGCCAGCACTCTTTGCGGCAGGCAAAGCATGCCTCGATCGACATCGTCCTGGGCGAGATCGACCGATGACCGATAGCGGAGATCAAGTGGACAAGCCCATGCACCCGTCGGCGGCGAGCTCGCAGCCTTTCCAGGTCGCGAATCTCAGGCCGACCGAGAAGCTGTTCGACGACGCCGAGGGCCGTGACCGACTGGAGAAGGCCGTGAGCCGGTATCCGGATCGGCGGGCGGCCCTCCTGCCGATGCTCGGGTACGCCCAGGAGAGGAACGGCTGGGTCTCGGACGAGAGCATGGAGGAGGTCGCGAAAGCGCTGGACCTGACACCGGCCTACGTCCGGTCGGTCGCCACCTTCTACACCATGTACAACAAGCACCCGGTAGGTCGACACCTGATCCAGGTGTGCACCTGCATCTCGTGCCACCTGCTGGAGGCAGAGGAGGTCTTCGAGCGCTTCCTGGCCGAGACCGGAACACGGGCCGGTGAGATCTCCGAGGATGGTAAGTACACAGTGATCGAGGCGGAATGCCTCGGCGCGTGCGGGTTTGCCACGGCGGTCCAGGTCAACGACCGCTACTTCGAAAACGTGACGTCGGACCAGGTGCCGGCGATCCTGGACGAACTGGACTAGGCGGGCGACACCGATGGGGTACCCGTACAGCCACGATCTGGAAGTTGAGACGCTCCTCTCGCGTCATTTTGGCGAAGCGAAAGCGCGCTCGCTCGCCGGTTGGAAGGAGCTCGGCGGCTACGCGACGCTCCCCAAGGCACTCGAGATGGCGCCCGAGGAGATCACCGAGGTGGTCAAAGACTCGGGACTTCGCGGGCGGGGAGGAGCGGGCTTTCCCACGGGCGTGAAGTGGAGCTTCATGCCGAAGGAGCCAACAGGTCCCCACTATCTGTGCTGCAACGCCGACGAGAGCGAGCCGGGAGCCTTCAAGGATCGAGAGATTCTCCGGTGGGTGCCGCATCTCCTGATAGAGGGTTGCCTGATCGCCGCCCGCGCCATTCGGGCCGAGCACGCCTACATCTACGTGCGCGGTGAGTTCTTTCCGTTCAGCGCGATTCTGCGGGATGCGGTCGTCGAGGCGTACGAAGGCGGCTACGTGGGCGAGAATATCCTCGGCAGTGGGTGGAGCTGCGACGTGACCGTCCACCTCGGCGCCGGCGCCTACATCGCCGGTGAAGAGACGGGACTCATGAGCTCGCTGATGGGCGGGCGGGCCGAACCCTGGATCAAGCCTCCATTCCCGGCGCAGTCCGGGGCGTTCGGGCGGCCGACCACGGTGAACAACGTCGAGACCCTGGCGGCCGTACCCATGATCCTGCAGGAGGGGGCCGACTGGTACCGTCAGTGGGGGACGGAGAAGAGCCCGGGCACCAAGCTGTGGTGCTGCTCGGGTCACCTCGTTCGGCCGGGCACGTATGAGCTTCCTCTCGGCATCTCGGTCAGGGATGTGGTCTACGACGTGTGCGGTGGCGCGCCGAACGGGAAGAAGATCAAGGCGGTCATTCCGGGCGGGTCATCCACGGCCATGCTGACGGCCGACGAACTGGACTGCGAGAGCACCTACGAGGGAATGGCCGAAGCCGGCACGGCGCTCGGTACGGCGTCGCCCATCGTCATGGACGAGGATACGAACATCGTCCGAGCTATGCGCCGTATAGCCCAGTTCTACGCCCACGAGTCCTGCGGGCAGTGCGTGCAGTGTCGCGAGGGCACGTCCTGGACCGCGAAGATCCTTCACCGGATCGAGGAAGGAGATGGAACGCACGAGGACATCGACACCCTGTACCACCTGTGCGAGCAGATGACGGGTCGCACGATCTGCCCGCTGGCGGACAGTGTCGTTTTTCCCCTGCGCTCCTCGCTCGACAAGTT
The DNA here is from genome assembly GCA_039584685.1 of Gemmatimonadota bacterium. Classification (GTDB taxonomy): domain Bacteria; phylum Gemmatimonadota; class Gemmatimonadetes; order Palauibacterales; family Palauibacteraceae; genus Benthicola. The sequence continues at coordinate 40,659 of JBDGXI010000004.1, forward strand.
CCGAGGTGAGTACGAGGCACTGATCAGGCGATGAGACAAGCGCCATATAGAGGAATCGCCGACGGATGAGTGAAGCAGCGAATCAAATCACACTGACCATCGACGGAGTCGATGTCTCGGTCGAGCCCGGCACCACGGTTCTGCAAGCCGCGGAGCGAGCGGGTGTGGTGGTACCTCATTATTGCTACCACCCCGGCATCCCGAGCCGCCCAGCCCAGTGTCGCATGTGCCTGGTGGAGATCGAGGGACAGCCGAAACTACAACCATCCTGCGTATTCCCGGCCGGGGACGGGATGGTCGTCCACACGGCGAGCGAGACGGCGGAGACGGCACGCAAGTCGGTGATCGAGTTTCTGCTGCTGAATCACCCGTTGGATTGCCCTATCTGCGACGCGGCCGGGCAATGCATGCTGCAGGACTACGCATTCGAGACGGGTCAGCTTCGCAGCCGTTATGCAGAGGCCAAGCTCGTGCTCGGGCGGGACCGGGTCGCGGACGACATCCTGTATTTCGGCGATCGTTGCATCGTGTGCACGCGTTGCGTGCGATTCATGGAAGACATCGCGGGAGACAACGCCCTCGTGGTGGCCCAGCGAGGTCATAAGGCATACATCGACACGTTCCCCGGGAAGGATCTCGACAACGCGTTCCGGGGGAATATCGTGGACGTGTGCCCGGTCGGAGCTCTCGTGCACGAGGACTTCGTATTCAAGGCCAGGGCGTGGGACATGGATACCGCGCCCGGCATCTGCCCCGGTTGCTCGACGGGCTGCAACATCGACATCAACGTCAAGGAAAACCAGGTCGTCCGGACGAAACCCCGGTTGAATCCGGAGGTCAACTCCTACTGGATGTGTGACTACGGCCGGCGGTCCCTGGTGATGGGGAATCGGGGCGTGCGAGCCGAAACTCCGATGATTCGTGCGCAGGACGAGCTGGAGCCGGCCGGGTGGCTCGAGGCTCTGACCTGGGTGGCCGGACGCTTGGGTGAAGGTGGAGGAGTCGCGGCCGTGTCGGCGGGCGCTGCGAATGAGAGCCGGTTCTACGTGCGGGCGCTGCTGAATCGACTCGGAATCGAGGGCGGCACCTTCCGGGTGGAGCAGGGAGAGGAAGCCGGGCTGACCGGCTTCCCCGGGCTCCGGCTTCGTGCCGACCGGGCGCCCAACGCTGCCGGGGCCGAGCTGCAAGGCTTCCGGCGATCCGACGTGCTGCCGACGGTCGAGGACGGCGCGACTCTCGTCGTACTGGGTGACGCCCTGGCCACTGCCTCCGCCGAGTATGGTGCGAACTCGGGATTCTTCCTCTACGTGGGTTCGCACCTCTATCCGGCGGCACGGAATGCGACGGCGATCCTCCCGGCCGCGACCGTGCCGGAGATGGAGGGCACGTTCGTCAACTACGAAGGACGCGTGCAGCGCTTTCACCAGGCCCTCCGATCCCCCGGTGTCGCTCGCCCCGCGTGGATGGCGCTCAGTCGTTTGCTCGAGCATCTGGACGCCGCGGATGGCGTGCTCGAGGTCGGGGATGCCTTCGCTGCCGTGGCAGCGGGCACGGCCCCGATGAAGGGTCTGACCTGGGGTGGTCTCGGCCTCAGGGGTGAACTTCTGAGCGAGGCCGGGCAGCCGGCCGTCGCCGTGGAATAGGGGGGGTAATGGAGGCGGTCACCGGCACGGCCTTCGTCGTCGCCACGATACTGAAGACGATCGTCTTCTTCATCATCCTTCTGCTGGGCGTGGCGCTGTCGACGTACATGGAGCGGAAGGTCGCCGGCTTCATGCAGGACCGGAGCGGTCCGAACCGCGTGGGTCCGCTGGGTCTCCTTCAGGTCATGGCCGACGGCCTGAAGTTCATCCTCAAGGAGGAAGTAACTCCCGCGGCTGCGCACAAGAAGTTCTTCCTCCTCGCCCCCGCTCTGGCCCTGTTCCCGGCCACGGTACTGTTCGGCGTGATCCCCCTCGGTTCTCCTCTCCCCACTCGTTGGGGCCGGGTGGACATGATCGTGGCCGACGTGCCGATCGGTTTCCTGTACGTGTTGGCCATCGCTTCGCTGGCCGTGTACGGGCTGGTGATGGCCGGCTGGTCGTCGAACAGCAAGTATTCGTTCCTGGGAGGGCTGCGCGGCTCCGCGCAGATGATCAGCTACGAGATCGGACTGGCCATGAGCCTGGTCCCGGTCCTGATGCTGGCAGGCAACGTCGAGATGCCCGTGCTCGTCTCCATGCAGCAGTCCTTCGCCGAGGGACCGGCTACCTACGGGATGTGGTTCGTCCTCCCCCTGATGCTCTCCGGCTTCTTCCTCCTGGTGTCGGGTCTCGCGGAAACGAACCGGGTTCCGTTCGATCTGCCGGAGGCTGAAGCCGAGATCGTGGGTGGATACCACACGGAATATTCGGCCATGAAGTTCGGAATGTTCTTTCTTGGCGAGTATTTCCACCTGATTACGACCGGGGCCTTGATCACGGTGTTCTTTCTCGGAGGCTGGGACATCCCGTTCTGGCAGGGAGACAATATCCGCGTGCTGGCCGATGGCACGGTGGTCGGTGATCCCACGTGGTGGAAGACGCTTCTGACCCTGGTCGCGTTCACGATTAAGACCACCATGTTCGTCGTGTTCTTCATGTTCATCCGGTGGACGATTCCGCGGTTCCGCTATGACCAGCTGATGGACCTCGGCTGGAAGGTCTTCATTCCGGCCCTCATGGCGTACATCATGTTGATGGCGGTCGCCATCTACGCGTTGGATTCGGCCGGCATACCCGTGGGTCGCTCGTTCTCGGCGGCCCTGTTCGGTGTCAACTTCGTGCTCATGCTGATCTTCCTGTACGTGCTGGACCGTGGGCGGCTGGTCCGCGGGGCGACGGCGAGGACCAGAAGAACGGCAGAGGCGGGAGCGGCCACGGTAGTGCTACGCGGAAGCGAGGGAGACTGAATGCCCGGTGAGGTGAGGATCGTCGACAGGCCGGAGAGCGAAAGCTCGTACGTACGGGCCATCAGCAAGGGACTCGGCATCACGTTCAAGCACTTCATGCACGCGGACAAACCGACTCAGCAGTATCCGGACGAGAAGTGGGAGCTGGGGCCGCGGTGGCGCGGCACGCACCGCATGGCCGTGCACGAGGACGGTCGTGCGAAGTGCGTGGGCTGCGGTCTGTGTCCGACGGTATGTCCGGTCAACTGCATCAAGTTGATTCCAGCGGAGGACGAGAACGGGGAGCGTTATGCGGCGGTCTACGAGATCGACGAGTTCCGTTGCATCTTCTGTGGTTTCTGCCAGGAGGTATGTCCCGTCGAGGCGATTCACCTAGGGGTTCACTACGAAAACGCCGAGTACAGCCGGGAGCGCTGGGTCTACGACCTGGCCCGCCTGTGCGAGAATGACCATCCGGTCACGGCGCTGTGGGATCCCGCTGACCCATCGTCCGAATGATCGCAGACTTCTTCTTCGTGTTGTTCGCCGTCATGGCGATCGGTGGGGCCGCCGCCATGGTACTCGCGCGGAATCCGGTGGCGAGCCTGCTGTATCTGGTCATGGCCTTCTTCGCGATGTCGGGGATCTTCGTCCTGCTGGACGCGCACTTCATCGCCGCCGTCAATCTCATCGTGTACGCGGGTGCCATCCTCGTCCTGTTTCTGTTCGTCATCATGCTCCTGAATCTGGGCCGAACGGACAAGACGGACCTGCGCGGCGCTCTGTACAGGATTCTCGGCATTTCCGCCGCGGGTGCCATGTTCGGGCTGCTGGTTGTGACGTTGCGGGGCGGTCACGTGACGTCGATGGGAGGGGGCATGGGCCAGGAGACCATGGACGCCATGCTCCGATCGCGCGGCGCGGTCGGCATGGTGGCCGATCCGATGTTTCGGAGCTACCTGGTCCCGTTCGAGATCACTTCGCTGCTCCTGCTCGTGGCCATCGTGGGAGCCATCGTGCTGGCGCGCCGAAGGGCACCGTGAGTCTGGAATGGATATCGAGACCTATACGCTGATACTCAGCGCTCTTCTGTTCGCGATCGGTACGGCCGGGGTCATGCTCCGGCGGAACGCGATCATCATGTTCATGTGTATCGAGCTGATGCTGAACGCCGTGAACCTGACGCTCGTGGTGTTCTCGAGATCGCTGGGCATCGAAGCACAGGTGTTCGTGTTCTTCGTCATGGCCGTCGCGGCTGCGGAAGCAGCGGTCGGCCTGGCCATCATCATCGCCATCTTCCGGCACTACGAGCTGGTGGATGTCGACCGCTTTAATCTCCTGAAATGGTGAACTTCCTCGAGTCGTTCCTTCGGGTCGTGCAGCACGCCGAGACCGGGTTTCAGCCCGTCCTTCCGGAGCTGATCCTGCTGCTTCCGCTGGTCGGGTTCCTGATCAACGGACTCGGGGCGTTCATGTGGCGCGACAACAAGCGCGTTCCGAGCGTCGTGGGGCCGCTGGCCATCATCGGAGCCTTCGCCGTGGTGGTCGCCAACTTCCTGGCGATGCGCGGCGCGATGCCGCACGACCCGGCGGTCGTGTCGCTGTGGACCTGGATGGCGGTCGGTGACCTTTCCATAGGCGTGGACCTGCAATTCGACCAGCTCTCGATTCTCATGATGCTGGTGGTCACTGGAGTCTCTTCCGTGATCCACGTTTACAGCATCGGCTACATGCGGGAGGACCCGGGGTATTCCCGCTACTTCTCGTACCTCAACCTGTTCGTGTTCTTCATGCTGATCCTCGTGATGGGCGCGAACTTCCCGATCATGTTCGTGGGCTGGGAGGGTGTAGGGCTGTGCTCGTACCTGCTGATCGGATTCTGGTACGAGAACCGGGAGTTTGCCTCGGCCGGGAAGAAGGCGTTCATCGTCAATCGGATCGGGGACTTCGGATTCCTGGTCGCGATGTTCCTGATCTTCACCCACTTCGGGACCCTGAACTTCGTGCCGGTGTTCGCCGCGGCCCCCGAGACGCTCGTCTTCTCGGGCGGAGTGGCAACGCTGATCACCCTGTTGCTGTTCCTCGGAGCCACAGGCAAGTCAGCCCAGATTCCGCTTCACGTGTGGCTTCCCGATGCCATGGCGGGCCCGACGCCGGTCTCCGCCCTGATTCACGCCGCGACGATGGTGACGGCCGGGGTCTACCTGGTGGCCCGCGCCGGCGTGCTGTTCGCGATGGCTCCGGTGTCGCAGGCCGTCGTGGCGGCCGTTGGAGCCGGCACGGCGCTGTTTGCGGCGACGATTGCCACACAGCAGTACGACATCAAGAAGGTGCTGGCATACAGCACGGTGTCTCAGCTCGGGTACATGTTCCTGGCCGTCGGAATCGGGGCGTTCACCGCGGGCATCTTTCACCTCATGACGCATGCATTCTTCAAAGCCCTTCTGTTCCTCGGGTCGGGAGCGGTGATTCACGCCATGCACCACGCGCTGCACAAGGTGCACCGGCACGAGGACCCGAACGATATGAGGAACTACGGCGGCCTGAAGAACGTGATGCCGATCACGTGGGCCACGATGTGGGTCGGTACCGCGGCGATAGCCGGGATCTTCCCATTTGCCGGCTTCTTCTCGAAGGACGAGATCATCTGGAGCGCCGGCTCGTACGGCTATGTGGTTCTCTGGGTCGTGTCGATACTGGCGGCGGTGCTCACGGCGGCATACATGACGCGCCTGATGGTTCTCACCTTCCATGGCGAGAACCGCACGGGAGAGGATGCCAGGCCGCACCTGCGGGAGGTGCCGGCGGTGATGTGGGTTCCGCTGGCCATCCTCGCGGTTCTCTCGGTGATCGGCGGATGGTTGCAGATCCCGGCCGCACTTCCATTGTTGCCGGCGGTGGACGCGCTCCACCACTGGCTGGAGCCCGTGATGGAGCCCGCCCGGCACGTCATGATGGAGCACGGATTCCATCAGGCGCATGAGTCACCGCTCGGCGGAGGTGAAGCCGCGTGGGCGATTGGCTCGACGGTCATGGCCCTGTTCGTGGTGCTCCTGACGTTCCGGGCGCTCGTGCGCCGCCGGTACCGGCCGGCCGCGGAGTCGGAGGCTCCGGCGGGGTTCGCCGGCATCCTGTACAACAAGTGGTACGTCGATGAGCTGTACGATCGGTTGATCATCCGGCCGCTTCTCGCGCTGTGGAGAGGCTGCTGGCGGATCGTGGACGCTGGCCTGATCGACGGCACCCTGAACACGATGGCCTCTGGAACTCGGATGGTGGGCTGGGTGGGGAGCCTGTTCCAGACGGGTCGTGTGGCCGGCTACATGTTCTGGTTCGTGAGCGGCGCAGTGTTGATTCTGGCCCTGCTCCTACTGTGACGAACCCAGCAAGCGAATAGAGCGTTGAGCAATTTCTTCGAGAGCCATTGGGTCCTGACCCTGCTGCTGCTCCTGCCGATGGCGGGAGCTGCGGCGTGCTTCATGGTACGGGAGCAGCAGGCCCGACATGTGGCCCTGTTTACGAGCCTGGTCGCGTTCGCGATCTCGCTCCCGCTGTTCTGGACGTTCCGCTCCGGAACCGCCGCGTTGCAGAACTACACCTCGGTCCCGTGGATCGGGGCCTGGGGAATAGGGTACACCGTAGGCATCGACGGTATCTCCATCCTGATGGTACTGCTGACGACGTTCGTGACGCCCCTCGCCGTGCTCGGCTCGTTTTCGTACATCCAGCGGAACCAGAGGGCGTTCTACGCCATGCTGCTTCTGCTGCTGGCCGCCATGATCGGCGTCTTCGTGGCCCTGGACCTCTTTCTGTTCTTCCTGTTCTGGGAGATCATGCTCATTCCGATGTACTTCATCATCGGAGTGTGGGGTGGGAAGCGCCGTGTCTATGCCGCGGTGAAGTTCTTCCTGTTCACCGCGATCGGTTCGCTGCTGATGCTGGTCGCCATCGTCGTAATCGTGTACCTGTACTACCGGCAGTACGGGGTGATCACCTTCGCGTACAACGACCTGGTCGAGCTTCCGATCGCCCGGGACCTGCAGTTCATACTATTCCCGGCCTTCGCGCTCGCTTTCGCGATCAAGGTACCCCTGTTTCCCGTCCACACGTGGCTGCCGGACGCGCACGTGGAGGCGCCGACCGCAGGATCGGTGATCCTGGCCGGCGTGCTCCTCAAGATGGGCACCTACGGGTTCCTTCGCTTCGCACTGCCGATGTTCTCGCATGCGGCGACGAGCCCTGCCGTGATCGGGACCATCATGGTCCTGAGCCTGATCGGTATCATCTACGGCGCCTGGGTAGCCGCCGTGCAGCCAGATGCCAAGAAGCTGGTGGCGTACACGTCGATCGCTCACCTCGGCTTCGTGATGATGGGGCTGTTCTCGCTGACTACCCTCGGGATTCAGGGTGGAATCCTGCAGATGGTGAACCACGGGATCTCCACGGGGGCGTTGTTCCTTCTCGTCGGGATGGTCTACGAGAGGCGGCACACGCGGATGATCGAGGATTTCGGCGGGATCGCCAAGGTGATGCCGGTGTTCGCCGCCTCGTTCCTTCTCGTCGCTTTGAGTTCGATCGGTCTTCCGGGGACGAACGGTTTCATAGGAGAATTCCTGATCCTCATCGGGACCTTCCAGCGCTATCCGGTGGTCGCGTTTATCGCCGCAACGGGCGTGATCTTCGCAGCCGCGTACATGCTGCCGATGGTGCAGCGGATGCTGTACGGCGAACTGGACAGCGACGAGAACCGGGCCCTGAGCGATATCGGAGCTCGTGAGCGCCTTGTCCTTGCACCGGCACTCCTGTTGATCGTGCTGATCGGAGTCTACCCGCAACCGTTCCTTACGCGGACGGCTGCCTCGGTGGAGGCCCTGATCGACCAGGTCGAGCGCCGGGCTGTTTCTGCCCCGGCGGTAATGGGTGCTTCGGACATCCGGTTCGACCATATGCCGATCCTCGGATTCGATGAGCAGAATGAGAGGATAGACAGGTGATCCTGGACTTCAGTTCTCCGATCGACTACCTGTGGGCGCTGCTGCCCGAAGTCGTCCTCGCAGCCACGGGTCTTCTCGTCCTGCTCATCGACGTGTTCCAGCGTGGGGACCGGTCGGGGCCGAGTCGCGCCTGGGTCCGGTGGACGGCCGTGGCCGGCGTGTTGATCGCACTCCTGGCCAACGGTTACCTGCTGGAGTTCGATGTGCCGGTGCGGAGCGGCATGATCGCGATGGATTCGTTCCGGGTAGCCATGAACTTCGTGATTCTCGGAGCTACGGTCCTCGCGCTGCTGCTGGCGTTCGACTATCTACGGCGAGAGGGGCTGGATATCGGGGAGTTCTACTTCCTGGTGCTGATGGCGGCGATCGGGATGATGCTGCTCTCGGGATCACGCGATCTGATCGTCGTGTTCGTCTCGCTCGAGCTGATGTCACTGGCGGTATATGTGCTGACGGGATTCAACAGAAAGGACCCGAGGTCGGCCGAAGGGGCCCTCAAGTACTTCCTCATGGGCGCCTTCGCCAGCGCGTTCCTGCTGTATGGGATCGCCCTGCTGTTCGGGGCGACGGGGAGCACGAACCTGGCGCTCGTGACGTCCGAGGTGGCTCGCGGGGCTTCGGAAGGCAATTTCCTCCTGTACGCCGGAGTGGCCCTGGTCGTAGTAGGTTTCGCCTTCAAGGTGTCTGCCGTTCCGTTCCACATGTGGACGCCGGATGCGTACGAGGGCGCTCCGACCCCAGTCACGGGATACATGGCCGCCGGCGTCAAGGCGGCGGGCTTCGCCGCCCTGCTTCGCATCGTCACGATCGAACTCGCCCCGGCGGCGTCGGTGTGGGGGGTCATACTGTGGTGGCTCGCCGTGCTCACCATGATCGTCCCCAACGTGATTGCACTCGCGCAGGACAACGTCAAGCGGATGCTGGCCTACTCATCCATCGCTCACGCGGGCTATCTGCTGGTGGGAGTGGTCGCGGGGAGTGCGGTAGGACGATCCGCGACGCTTCTATACCTGGCCGTGTACGCCGTCATGACGCTCGGCGCGTTCGCCGTCGTCGGAATAGTGGCGGGGAAGGGGGATTCGCGATCCGGGCTGGCGGATTACCGGGGCCTGGGGTGGAGTCGTCCGTTGCTCGGAGCATTGCTCGTGGTGTTTCTGCTGTCGCTTGCCGGGTTCCCGCCAACCGGTGGTTTCATCGGCAAGCTGTACCTCCTGATGGCAGCCGTGGACGCGGGTCACGTGAGTCTGGCGGTAATCCTCGTCCTCACGAGCTTCGTGTCCTACTACTACTACCTCAGGGTCATCTGGAAGATGTACTTCGAAGAGGCTCCCGATGAGGCTCCTCTTTCCGCGGTGCCGGGCGCCTCGTTCCGTCTCGCCGCCGTCGCTGCTGCATTGGTGATCCTGGTCGCCGGTCTGTTTCCGGGACTGGCCATTCAAACTGCGGAGCACGTGGGTGAGGATCTGAGCCCGCGGCAGGCCGCACCACTCTCGCAGCCAGTCGCCCCGACAGGAGTGATCGAGACAAGCACGAACTGACGGCATCGGACAGTAACGCAGCAGCCTCCGGATCCCGCCCCGTCCCGCCATTCCGGCGGCCGACGGGGCGTCCTCTGGAAGGCTGCATTCCTCTTACGCACGGGTACCAATGAACGTCTCGAGCACCATATTCAGGGAATACGACATCCGGGGAATCGTGGGGGACGACCTGACGATCGAAGTGGCCGAAGGAGTCGGCAGGGCCTACGCCACCAAGTTGAGGGAACACGTGGACCGGCCCGCGGTGGCGGTGGGGCACGACAACCGGCCGAGTTCCCCGGAGCTTGCCGATGCTCTTGCCGCCGGTCTGAATGGCGCGGGAGCCGATGTCGTTCTCGTTGGGACCGTGCCGACGCCCGCCCTCTACTATGCGGCGCAGGAGCTGAAGACGGACGGCGGCATACAGATCACCGGATCCCACAATCCACCGGAGTACAACGGCATCAAGATGATCGTGGGAGACCGCGCCCTGTACGGATCGGCCATCCAGGAGCTCAGGGAGCTCGTAGAGGCTGACCGCTACGTCGCGGGTTCGGGCCGAACGAAACGCCTCGAGATCCTGGATCGGTATGCGGAGGAGATCGGCCGCCGGGCCAGGGTGGATGGACCGGTCCGGATGGTGCTCGATTGTGGCAACGGAGCTGGCTCGGTGATCGCCCCGCAGGCGCTGGCGGCGGCCGGAATCGATGTGGAATGTCTTTACTGCGAGTCCGATGGCACGTTCCCCAATCATCACCCGGATCCTACGGTGGACGAGAATCTGGTCGATCTCATCGCTCAGGTGAAGCGTACCGCTGCGGATCTCGGCGTCGCCCTGGACGGAGACGCCGATCGAATAGGGGCGGTGACGGATACAGGTGGCATCGTGCGGGGCGACCACCTGCTGCTTCTGTACGCTCTGGACGCGCTGCCCCGTTATCCGGGAGCGGAAATCGTGTTCGACGTGAAGTGCTCGAAGGCGCTTCCGGAACTGATCGCTAGCGCCGGGGGCGTGCCCGTCATGTGGAAGACGGGGCACTCACACATCAAGGAGCGCATGAAGGAATCGTCTTCCCCGATTGCAGGTGAGATGAGCGGCCATATGTGCTTTGCCGACAATTATTTCGGGTTCGACGATGCGATCTTTGCCGCCGCCCGGTTGGCCGGTCTCGTGCAGCGGAGCGGCAAGACGTTCTCCGAGTTGACGGCTGCCATCCCTGCCTACCCGTCGACGCCGGAACTCCGCGTCGATTGCGCCGAGGATCTCAAGTTCGACGTGGTCGCCCGGGCCGTGGAGCACTTCCGCGCGACTCATCCTGTGAACGACATCGACGGCGTGCGGATCGAGTTCGAGGACGGGTGGGCCCTGATCCGCGCGAGCAACACGCAGCCCGCGATCGTCATGCGGTTCGAGGCGGATTCAGTGGAAGGTCTGCACGCGATTCGCGATGCGGTGGCCGGATACCTCGACGGAGATGGGGTCACCGTGCCGGAGCTCGTGGGGAGCTGAGGGACAGGATGAGCCCCCAGGGTCGCTCGCTCGTCGTGGCTATCGGGGGCAACGCGCTGTCGCCCGCCGGAGAGTCGGCGTCGGTGGCGAACCAGTTCCGGCACACGCGGGAGAGCATGGAGCCGATCGTCAACATGGCCCTGCTCGGATGGAAGATCGCGGTCGTGCACGGAAACGGGCCGCAGGTCGGCGACGAATTGCAGCGGAACGAGGTAGCCCGTTCGAGAATGGAGCAGCTCCCGCTGGGAGTCCTGGTCGCGGCGACGGCCGGGTGGATCGGCTATATGATCCAGCAGTCCCTGCAGAACGCCCTGCATGCAGCGGGGAGCGACCGGCGCGTGGTCACCCTGATCACGCAGGCGCTCGTCGATCCGGATGATCCGTCCATGTGCGAGCCGGTCAAGTTCATCGGCCGCGCGATCAGACCGGGTGTGGCTGAGGAGCTGCGCGAGGAGGGAATCCGGATCGAGGCGGACTCGCGCGGCAATCTGCGTCGGCGCGTGCCGAGTCCGGTGCCCGTCCAGATCTGCGAATCCGGCATGGTCGCCGAACTGGTGGCCCGGGGGGACATAGTGATCGCGGCGGGCGGAGGTGGAATTCCCGTCTACCGCGACCCGCAGCTGGGGCTGGAGGGTGTGGACGCGGTCGTGGACAAGGACCGGGCGGCGGCTCTGCTCGGTCACGAGATCGGCGCGGCCATACTGCTGATCCTGACCGATGTGGAAGGGGTGTACGAGAACTGGGGCACGGACCAGGCTCGGCTGATCACCAGGATGACGGCATCCGAGGCGGGCGCACTCCTCGCGTCGGGCGCTCTCGGAGCCGGGAGCATGGGACCGAAGGTGGAAGCTGCGCTCCATTTCGTCGAAGGAGGAGGAGAGCGGGCCATCATCGCCGCTCTGCACGACGGACCGGCGGGTCTTGCCGGCACGTCGGGGACGACCGTCACGCCGGACAGGATACCGTCCGGCGGTTTCGAGTGAACAGGATACGCTAAGGGCAGTCATGAACATTCACGAATATCAAGCTAAAGAGATTCTGCGGGCCCACGGAGTGCCTGTGCCTCCGGGCGAGATCGCGACCACCCCGGAGGAAGCGGAACGGATCGCGGCCGCTTTCGGCGGCATGGTGGTCGTGAAGGCGCAGGTTCACGCGGGAGGACGGGGGAAGGCCGGGGGCGTCAAGCTGGCCGATGATGCGGCAGACGCGAGGGACAAGGCCCGGGCGATCCTCGGAATGGAGATCAAGGGCCTTACCGTAGAAAAGGTGCTCATCACCCCGGCCGAGGAGATCGCGACCGAGGCCTACGTGGGCATCGTGATGGACAGGGGCTCGCAGAGCGACGTCATCATGGTGTCGTCCGAAGGCGGAATCGACATCGAGGAGGTCGCCGCCACCAACCCGGACGCGATCCAGAAACTGGCGGTCGACGCCAGGTATGGGCTCCTTCCTCACCAGGCATCGGCCTTGGCCTTCGGTCTGTATGGTGACGCGAAGCTGGCCAGGCAGGCGGCCCGGATCATCGCTCAGCTGTACGAGGCGTACCGGGCTGCCGGTTGCACTCTTGCGGAGATCAATCCGCTGATTTCGACGCCGGCCGGTGAGGTGAAGGCGATCGACGCCAAGATGAACATCGACGACAACGCGTTGTTCAGGATTCCCGATGTCGAGGCGATGCGAGACGAGTCGGCGGAGGATCCGGCCGAGCGTAAGGCACGAGAGGCCGGTCTCAGCTATATCCAGCTGGATGGCGATGTCGGCT
>JBDGXI010000046.1:0-26018 GCA_039584685.1 Gemmatimonadota bacterium
GCGTGTGAGACATCCACCATCATGCCGAGGCGGTTGGCCTCGGCTATGGCCTGCGCTCCGAACTCGCTCACCCCGCCGTGCTCCTCTTCGGCGTCGCCGAGGTTCTCACGCGGAATCGAGGAATCGGCGAGGTCGTTGTGACCAATGTGCGTCAGACCGAAGTAGCGCGCGCCGCGGGCATGGTACTCCTCCATCAGCGACAGGTCCTTGCCGATCGAGTAACCGTTCTCGACCCCGATCGCCGCCGCCAGCTTTCCCTCGGCGTGGAGCCGCTCGACATCGTCCGCCGTCAGGGCGAGGCCGATCTGGTCCGGGTACATCTCGTCCGTCAGCCGGTGAATCGCCTCGAACTTCCGGATCGCTTCGGCCTTCGCTTCCGCGTAGTTCTCGGGGGTTCGCTCGGTCTGGCCCACGTAGACGATGAAGAAGGCCACGTCGAGTCCGCCCTCCCGCATCTTCGGCAGCGTGACCTGTCGCCCCTCGCGCTGTCCCGGGTCGGAGTCGGCGGTGGCGAAGTTCGACGAAATGTCGTCGTGCGTATCGATCGTGATCGCGGACTCGTGGATCGAGCGGGCACGGGTCTCGAGGTCATCCACAGGCTGTGCCTCCAGCTGGCCGCAGGCACCTGCCGGAAAGACCAGCATGGGCAGGACGAACGCGGTCGGAAGATTGATAACGTAGCGCGAAAAGCGCATGCTGGCTCCTGTGGCGAATGATTCAATTCAGGCCGGACACAAGGCCCGGAAGCTCGACGGCGGAGCCGACGGGCGCAATGAGCAGTTCGCGCGCCCCTTCCGGCATTCGCCCGAGCTTGCCGAGGCCGGCGCGGACAGCGAACCTGCACGCCGGACCCCGCACGCGGAGGCACTCAGTGAAGTTACCAGTATCGTGGAGGCGGTTCCTCGCATCGCCGCTGAGGCTCGGCCTCAGCCTCGGCGGCATCTTCCTCCTCGCCTTCCTCGTGTCCGAAGCACTCCTCGACCGGTGGCCCGAGATCGTGCAGGCGTCGCGCAGCGGAACCCTGGCCCGTCAGCCAGAGGGGATCCTGCGCGATTTCAGAATCGCTGTCGTCCACTGCCTGCTGCTCGGCTATCTGCCGGCGGCCTTCCTGGCCGTCGTTCAGGGCGGGAGAAGGACGGTTCTCGCGCTGCAGGAGGCTCTGGACTGTACGCCAGAGGAGTGTGAAACGCTGGCAGGCTCGATCCGATTCAGCCCTGGCGGACTGATTGTCGCCGTGATCATCGGGCTCGGCATCGGTTTCGGCACTCCTTTCCTTGCCCCTCCCGTTCCGCAAGATCTTTGGAACCCGGCGACGTGGAGCACTGAGGTAGCCTGGCACCGCGTTCTGGGTCCCCTGGTGGCAGCGGGCTCCACCGTGCTTGCCTACGCGATCATGGTCGTGTCACGGCGTATGTCGCGCCTCGCCGCCGACCTGATGTCCATCGACCTTTTCGACCTCGAACCACTGCTCCCGTTCACACAGCAGGGCCTGGTGAATGCGCTACTTCTAATGGGATTCGTGGCAATCGCCGGACTGATGGCTCTGACAGAGACCGGGTTCGGCCTCCTGGGCCTGCTGGTGGGAACGGCGGTTCTCGGCGGCGCGGGGATCGCGGCGGCGCTCCCGATGCGCGGGGTGCACCGGCGCATCACACAGGCCAAGGCGGCTGAGCTGGACTGGGTCGAGGCGAAGCTCCGTGAGCAACGCACGGTGCTGAAGGCCGGCGCGGACCGTACCTCCGGCGACCTCTCGGACCTCGCGGCCTATCGTGACCTGGTTCGGTCCGTGCGAGACTGGCCCATCAACACGTCTTCCTACGTGCGCTTCGCCCTCTACCTCCTCATCCCGGTGGCCTCCTGGGCGGCAGCGGCGGTCGTCGAGCGACTGGTTGACGCGATGCTCTGATCCTCGCGTTCGGGGGGATGATCCGCTTCCCCGAGGCGCGTCTCCGCAGCGAAGCGAGGACTGGCGCAAAGGGGAAACGGTCTTCCGCCGACTAGTTGCCCTTCTTCTTGCCGGCCCAGCGGTCCTCGGTCGGGATCATCACATGCGCGTACGGCGTGTTCGGCCACATGACCCATGGGCCGCCGTTCCGATGATCGGTGGACAGACCCTTCAGCATGCTGTGGTCCGGAACGATGAGCATGATGTGGGCGCCCATACCGGTGACCCAGTCTTCCGGCCCGGTCGGCTCGGTGGCGTACGGATCGGTGTTGCTGACGGGAGAGTCGCCCTGGAGCATGTACGCGAAACCGATCTCGTCGTACTCGGGCTCCGTCTGAGTCACGTAGGCCTGGAGAAAGTTCATCCACGGACCCGTGATGCACCACGGGTCAGTACCCTCGGTGTCGGGACGGTCCGGAAGACACGTCCACTCGTTGGTGCCTTCGCGAACGACGTTCATCTCCCAGTCCATGATCGTGGCGTCCGCCGCTATCGATGGCGGCCCGGCGCTCATGGCGCTCTTGATGACCTTGTCCTGGGCCATCGCCGTGGAAGTGAGAAACAACAGTGCCGCGAACGCGGCAGCAAACGTGCGGATCATGCAAGCCTCCCGTGATGGTTCTGGCGGAGCGCACTCCCTGCGTAGGGGCAGGGCCTCGGCGGCGTCCCGGATTTCCGACAGCCTCGTCTCTAGAATAGACAAATTGTTCCGCGAGTGGAACCTGTCTCCACAGAAACGTTTCCGCGGATACGTCTTACGACGCCGCGGCCCGACGACGGGTGGACGATCGGGCGACGAGAGGCGAGATTCCGGCCTCGTCATCAGGAGAACGAACCTGCTTCAGGAGTCACCGTGAGCTCGACACCAGGGAATCTGCCGATCGTTCGAAGCGTGCTTCACCCCACCGATCTGTCGCCGGACTCCGAGATCGCATTCCAGCATGCGCTGGCGATCGCGCTCCTCCGCCAGACTTCCCTCACGCTGTTGCACGTCGAGGGATCGTCGAGCGGTGGACGGTTCCCCTCCGTGCGCGAGATGCTGGAGCGCTGGGGGCTGCTGGAAGAAGGCGCTGACCGGAGCGCCGTGTACGAGAGCTTCAACGTTCGCATCAAGAAGGTCGCGGTGAAGGGCCGACCGCTCCCCGTGATTCTCGACTACCTCGACAAGGGCTACGTGGACCTCGTGGTAGTGGGCACGCGCGGGTCGAGCGGGGGGGCGAGCTGGTTGAAGGCGTCCGTGTCAGAGCCGCTTGCGCACCGGACCGACACATCCACGCTGTTCGTACCGGCAGACAGTCCCGGAATCGTCGATCCGGCGAACGGCCGACTCACGGCCCGGAAGATCCTGCTCCCCGTCGCCGAGGTGCCGGACGCCCAGAACGCCGTCACGCTGGCGGCGCGCACGGCGATCGCGGCGCACGAGGTGCACGGCGACGACGTCGAGCTCCACCTGACACACGTCGGCGACCGGATGCCTGCGCTCCAGTTGCCCGAGCACGAGGGCATCCGGTGGAGCCAGAGCCTCCAGGCAGGGGACGTGATCGAGCAGATCACCGATGCGGCGCGGGATCTGCCGGCCGACCTGGTCGTGATGGCGAGCGACGGTCGAAACGGAATCCTGGACGCCTTCCGCGGAAGTCACAGCGAGCAGATCGTGCGCCGCGTCCCGTGTCCCCTGTTGGTCGTGCCCATCACGGCCCACGGGATGCCGCTGCTTCTGACGTGAGGCGGCGCGGGACCGCAGGCTACCGCACCACCGAGAGCGTAACTCCGCCGGTGTCGAGGGGCTGGTTCGATGTCCCGGCCGCCTCCTGCAAGCTGACAGCATAGCTAGCCGCCTGCTTCAAGTCCGGAACCGAGAACGTCAGTATGTTGCCGGACAGCGAGGAGCCGGCCAGGACCGCGTGCAGGTTCCCCCCGGACAGATCGAAGTACAGCTCCACTCCGCCGGGGGCCGCAGGCGAGGTCATGCCCGTTCCGCTCACGGTCAGAACCACCGCTCCCACGGCGGTGCCACTGGACAGGGTGACCCGGAGCTGGCCGGGCTCCGGCAGCGGCTCGGGCGGAGCCGTCGGATCATCACTGCCGCACCCGGCGATCAACCCCGTCGCGATCACAGAGAGCAGAATCACGCTCACACGGAGGCCGAGGGGCCACTTCATCGTCAGGGTCCTCATGGGGCCACCTCCTCTCCGCGTGCCGGCTGCACGCGGCTCATCAACCCTTCGCTCTGCAGCCACGCCCGGAAGTCGCCGACGTCGAAGGATCCGTTGCCGTTGCCCACCTCGTCCAGGTACTCGAGCTCGGCCGGGCTCAGGGGGGTGCCTACGCCCATCAGCTGGTCGGCCACGTCCTGCGCCGCCAGATCCGGGCGGGCCCTGACCACGAACTCCACGTCGGCGGTCTGCGGCGAATCGTCGGCGTTCCCCGCCACGGTGATTACGGCCGTGTGTGTGCCGGCGCTCAGGCCGCTGGCGTCAACGCTCACCGCGATCGCGGCATCCGATCCCGAACCGACATCGCCGGATGCCGGCGACACCGTCACCCATGTCTGGTCGGCCGACGCGGTCCAGTGGAGAATGCCGCCCCCATCGTTCGTGACCGTCAGGTCTCGCGGGGCGGGGTCATCTCCTTCGTATTCCTCGAAATCGAGCGTGCCGGAGAGGGCGATCGACGGCGTCAGCGTCACGCTCAGCGTCGCGTTCAGCGTCTGCGGCGAGTTGGGCGCGTTCCCGGTAAACGTGAGGATACCGCTGTAGTCGCCCGGCGCCAGCCCGTCCACCGATATCGTGATGGTGTCCGTCTCGCTGGCCCCGGGCGCGAGTGTCCCGGCCCCACGCTTGAAGGTCATCCACGCCGCGTCGGACGAGGCCGTCCAATCGAGGTCGGTGCCACCGTCGTTCCGGACCACGACTTCGTGAATCGGCGGATCCACCCCGATGACGGCTTCGAAGTCCAACGGGTCTGAGATCACGGTGATCACCGGAGCGGCTGTCACCTCGAGACTGACCGACAGGGTTTGCGGTGCGTTGTCCGCGTTGCCGCTCACCGTGATCGTTGCGCCGTAGGTACCCGGCGCGAGGCCTGCAGAGACAACGTTGACCATGACGTCAGTCGATCCGGCCGGACCCGTGGTCCCGGACGACGAGTCGATGTCGAGCCACGTCGCATCGTGCGATGCTGTCCACTGCAGCTCTCCGACGCCCGTGTTCTGAACCGCGAACTGCTGTGCCGGCGGGTCGGTGCCCTGCTCGGCCGCGAAATCGAGCGTCGCCGGATCGAGAACGATGTGGCCCGGCTCGGCTACGGCGATCGTGACCACGAAGGCTTCAGAGGTCTGCGAGCCGATCGCAACCGTGATTCCGTTTGCCGGATCGGAGAACGTCTCGCCCGGGAGCCACCGGGCTCCGTCGTCGTCCGGGTCGTTGTTGTCGTCCGGGTCGACCACGAAGGCCCGGGTCCTATACCCATCGAACCTCACGTGGTGCAGGATCACGGCCTCGGCCGGCAGGTTGGCGTCGTACCCCGCGAAGCGGCGCGATTCGACCGTGTAGTACGTGCCGTCCGCCCGCGGCACCCGTGCCATCAGGTAGTCGCCACCGGAGCCGAGGTCGGCAAGGCGACGAAGGGTGATGGTCTCGCTCGATCCTTCCGTCGCGTCGTAGATCCGGTCGGATGGAATCCACGCCAGCATGTCCTTGTGGTACGAGATCGTGTGCGGCGCCAGCCACCCCCAGAAGGAATCGTAGTTGGTCCACGACCCGCTCATCACGTCCCAGTTCGAATCGTACACCTGCCCGTACGGGCCTGACGAATGCGGCAGCCCGAAGCCGTGCCCCATCTCGTGCGTGTAGGTGACGTGGTCCGCCCAGTCGGCCAGCCAGGTCATACGGTAGAACTTGGAGGGCGCACCCTCCGGCAGGTCCAGATCCAAGCCGGCGCCGCCGCCCCACGAGAAACTCCCGAGGCTCTCGTTGAACTGGAAGTTGATTCCGACGAAGTCGGGGAAGAACACATCCGCGTCGGCCGCGGCCGCGCAGTCGTTCTTCAGCAGCTCGAGATTCGCGGTTCCTGCCTCGTCGTCCACGTAGTACGACCGCACCTGAGGCAGGTCGTACCAGCCGAGTGCGCCGCTGCCGGCAACGTTGGCCTGGTCGAAGGACAGCTCGCGCCAGTAGTGGTCCACCCCGGGCTCGGTCGAGCCCATCAGTTGCTCGTACCAGGACAGGGGGTGCGGCTCGACCGTCGTCGAGTCGAACCGGCAGAGTATGGTGATCCACGGGTGCGAACCCAGGATCGGTGCGCCCTGCTGCGGAGGAGACGCTCCGGGCGGGGCGGCTGCGAACCGTACCGAATTGACCGCGAGCTCGCGGTCGGCCGTCGCTCCGGGCTCTCTCCCTCCACCGCGCCAGCTTCCGGCCACTTCGACGTACTGTCCATTCGCGGATAGGGATCCGCCCACGAACTGGAGCTGTGCGTCCGTGACGCGAAGGGGAACCAGCCTGCCATCGTCCGTGGAGAGGAAGTGACGGAGACGGGGCGTGCCGCGTTCCGGCAGGGGATCCTCCCATATGCCGGTCAGCCGTCCGGAAACCGACGCCTGCTGAGCCAGGGCCTCCGGAGAGCCGAACGGCGAACCGCCGATCGGTGCCATGTGCAGCAGGAGGCAGCCAGCCGCGAGCGCCGTCGCCCGTCCCATCCAAGTCCGGGTTGCCTGGAAACGCATGCTCATCCGTCCGCCAGAAGTCGAGTCCGTGCAAGATAGCCCATCATCCGATCATCGGCGCGCACTGACCGGCGGAGTCAGAACCGCGAGCCCGGAAGCTCCACATCGGCCGCGCGCCACGAGACGGCGAATCGCTCGCGGACCTCCTCCGCTTCCGTCACTCTGCCTTGCGAGTTCAGGCTCAGCTCGAGTCCCTTGAGCGCATAGCCGTTGTCGGCGAACTGGTCGAGCGAAGCCACGTAGGCCACCTCGGCTTCGCCGGTCCGCCCGGCATCCAGGAGCACCGCACCGAGGACGTGCCGCACCGGGAGATGCCACGGGGGCGGCTCGTCATACGTGAGGGCCGTCTCCATCTCCACCCCTTCGGCCAGGGCTGCGACTGCGGCATCGGCATTGCCACGCACCGCCTCGATCTCGCCGGTGAGCACACGCTCTCCGATCGACAGCAGCGTGTGGGCGGAGTTCAGCTCCCACACGGTGACTCCCTCCAGCGCGTCTCCCGCGAGCAGCTCACGCAGCCCCGTGAGCTCTGCCCGGGCTTCGTCCGGTCTGTCAGTTCGCGCGAACGCCATGCCGCGCGCGTAAAGCCAGGTTCCGGTCGGGTAGGCCAGGTCCGCCGGCGGCGCAGGCTCGACCAGGATCTCGTCCCACATCCCGAACCGCACCATGACGCGGAGAGGCGTAACCAGGTAGTGCTGCAGGGCGCCGAGGCCCGGGGCACGCATCATCTCCGTGTCGACGCGGCTTTCGAGCTCCCGGGCCGTTTCCACCGCCAGTGCCCGATTCCCGGCCATCTGCGCGGCGAACGACAGGAAGTGGTAGTTGTGCGAACCATACCCCTGGTCGAATTCCTCGGGGCCCTGGTCCGGCGCCGGCTCCGCGTGCATGCCGTGCGCGTGGACCGCGCGCTCGTTGGACTCGATCGCATCCGCGTAGCGGCCGACCCGGATGTAGATGTGCGATGGCATGTGAACGATGTGTCCCGCCCCGGGCATCAGGCCGGCCAGTCGCTCCGCGCACGGCACCGCCCTTTCAGGATAGAACTTCTCGACCGCGTGTATATAGAAGTGGCACGCGCCCGCGTGCTCGAGATCGTCCTCGGTGACCGGAACCAGTCGGCCGAGAATCTCCTCCGTGTCGGGGCGCGGCGAGCCGTCCTCGTTCCAGTAGTCCCACGGACTGAGATCCATCAGGGCCTCGGCCGCCAGCACCTGCGCGTCCGGGTCGGTCGGGTACGCATCCGCCAGTTTCGCGGCAGCGCGCGCGTAGGCCGAGTCCTGTCGGGCCCGTTCCGTCATCGGGTCTTCCTCGTAGCGCAGGGACATGGCCTCGATGTAGACTCGCTCGCGGTCCGTGACTCCCTCCGCCAGCTCGAGCGCCGTGTGGATGGCGTGATGGGCAACTTCACCGCCATCAGGCGCCAGGGCAGCGTTGATGTTGGGGCCGCTGGCCCACGCGATCCCCCAGTAGCACATCGCGCACTCCGGATCGAACGAGGCCGCCTTCCGGTAGGAAGCGACCGCCGCCGGGTGGTTGAAGGCGTAGCTGAGGCGGAGGCCCTGGTCGAAGTAGGCCTGGGCCGAGTCGGAATCGGTCGTGATCTCCATGTGGTGCGATCCGAGGCCGTCCCGGATCGCCACGTCGCCGGCGTCCGAAACGGTAGCCTCACCGTGGGCATGCTCCGCGGTCGCCGGATCTTCGTTCGCGTCGGACGTGCACGCTGCGAGTAGAGAGCTCCCGATCGCGGACACCGCGATCAGCTGGGTCCATCGAATCATCCCAGATCCTCCATCAGTAGTCTTCGTCTGCTCTGTACCGTCTATGCGCGGGCTCTGGCCGTGGCCGGACACGGTGGAGGTGAGCCGCCTCCCCTTCCACAATCGCCAACTACCCCGCGGAACGGGAAGGCGGACGTGAATCTCGTTTCACCGAAACGCCGTAGAGCCCGGCATGGAAACCTCGGCCCTGGCGTGGATCGGCTTCGTCGTGATGATCGTGTCCCTGTTCCTCATCCCCCTGGGACTTCCGGGGGTGTGGTTCATGATCGCGATTCTGTTCCTCGGTGTAGTCGGCGGCCTCGTGTCACCGTGGATCTTCTTCGTCCTCCTGGTCCTGGCGGGCTTCGCGGAGTTCCTGGAGTTCGTGGCCGTCGGGAGGATGACGACTCGTTACGGAGGCACGAGCCGCACGTTCTGGGGCGCCGTGGTCGGCGGTCTGGTCGGTGCGCTCATCGGCACTCCGGTCCCGGTGGTCGGTGCCCTCGTCGGCGCGCTGATCGGAACGGTCGCCGGAGCGTTCCTTCTTACGTGGCACCAGACCGGGCATGCCGCCGGGTCCGCACGCGCCAGCTGGGGCGCCCTTCTCGGTCGCGCAGTGGCCATCGGCCTCAAGGTTTTCGTCGGACTCGTCATCATCGCCATCGGCGGAGCAAGTCTGCTTCTGGGCTGAGCTGGAGAGCTTCTTCCCACTTCAGCTGTCTTGTGCAAGGGTCGTGGCAGGGGACCAGAAGCGATCGGCGCACCCGAACAGCCGCGCAGCTCCCCCAGGGAGCTGCTTCTCGCCGTGAATCACCCGGTTCGACGGGCCTTGCGCCTCACCATGCCGATGGCAGATCTTCTTACACGGTTACCTGCTGCGTGCGATTGGCCCAAGTCCTGCCTACGGTGGCCCTGCCGGACGGAACTCGCGTCCGGGTCGGGCGTATCCGTGACGACGACGCCACACGCGTCGTCTCCTGGAACGAGGCGACGCGCACGGGAATTGACTATCAGGGACAAAATGGCCAACGTTGGCTGTCCTGCCCAACCGTGCGCGATTCAGTACCGGGCCTGGAGGCGGGCCCACGAGAGTCCGAGGCGCACGAAGACATGACGACATCCCTGGCAAGCATCATCGAAGAGCGGGTCGCCGCATCCGGCACCCCCGCGGAGCCCTTCGACCTTCGCCCTCAGCGTGACGTCGTCAACCGCCGGGTGTGGCGCGAGCGCGTGCGGCGGATGATGCGCATCGGGACCCTGCTGAGCGGCGAGATGGTCGTCGTGGCCGCATCGCTGGGCCTGGCGCTGTTCGCGACTTCCGGCGTCGGCCGGGTAGGCTACCTGTGGTTGGATCTTCTCCCGATGATCTTCCTCATCGGCGTGGGAGGCCAGGCCGTATTCCGAACGTACGGGGCGGCAACGGAGCGAAGGTCTTACACGCGGTCCGCCGTTGGAGCCTTGACGGCCGTCGTGGTATTTGCCCTTCTCGGGCTCATCTACCCGTACTTCCAGCTGGTCCTCAAAGAGTACCTGTTTCTGGCCGTATTCATGGGCAGCGGCTACGCGGCCGTGCGGATGGGCGTGGAGCGGCTCATCCGCACCATATACCGGAAGGAGATCGGACGCCGACCGACGCTGATCATCGGCGAGCAGGAAGCTGCCTGGAGCATCCGCGTCCATTTCATCGTCAGAGACGACCGGCAGGCGCGCGTAGTGGGTCACCTGGCACCCGATCCGTCGAAGGATCCGACGGCCCTGGGGGGCCTGGATTCGCTTCGGGACCTGATCGAAGAGCATGACATCCGCAGCGTCATCGTGTCGGCGCATCTCGACGCCGACCGGTTCCGCGACGTCGTGCGCTGCTGTCTCCTGCACGGCGCCTCCGTGAGCGTGGTGCCGGCCGAGCTCAGCTCCATCCCGTGCAAGTTCACCGGCCAGCAGGTGGCGGGCTGGCCGCTCATCGAGCTGGACATTCCCCGGATGCACCTGTTGCAGGTGGTCGTCAAGCGGACGCTCGATCTCGTGGTGGCAGGGGCGGCGATAGTCCTCCTGGCGCCCATCGGACTGGCAATCACGCTCGCCATCAGGCTGGACTCACCGGGACCCGCGATCTTCCGGCAGAGGCGCCTCGGTCTTGGCGGACGCTCGTTCCGCCTGTGGAAGTACCGCAGCATGCGTCTGGACGCGGAAGAGATCCTGAAGGCGGACCCGCTCCTGTACCGGCGATACGTGGAGAGCGACTTCAAGCTGGCTCCCGACGAGGACCCGCGCGTTACCCGCGTGGGCCGCTTCCTGCGTCGCACCAGCCTCGATGAGCTGCCGCAGCTGTTCAATGTCCTGCTGGGCGACATGTCACTCGTCGGACCCCGTCCAGTGGTGCCGGACGAGATAGGCCACTATGGAGCCGAGGCGAGGGTGTTCCTGGCCGTGAAGCCCGGCCTGACGGGCGACTGGCAGGTGAGCGGGCGGAGCGACGTGGTGTATCCGGAGAGAGCGCAGCTCGACATCGACTACATCAACAACTGGGGGCTGGGACGGGACCTCAGCATCCTGGCTCGCACCGTCTCCGCAGTCCTCGAGCGCCGCGGCGCCTACTGAACCTGTCTCGCTGCACCGGGCCGAGTTTGATCGGCCCGATGTTCGATCAAAAGCGCCTCCACTCGCGCCCCGAATTTTGCCTTGAATACGTTCCGGTCGAACGCGCTGGCGTGGTGCCGGATCGCTGCCGGATCGAACGTGTCCTCGATGCCCTCGAACTTCTCTACGGCGGCCAGCAGCGACTCTTCCGTCTGCTCGTGGAAGAACAGCCCCGTGCGGCCCTCGACGACTGTTTCCAGCGCCCCTCCGCGTCCGTAAGCGATCACCGGCCGGCCGGAGGCCATGGCCTCGAGCGGAACGATCCCGAAGTCCTCTTCGCCGGGGAACACCAGGGCCCGGCACCGGGAATACTTCTCGCGGATCACGGACACGGGCTGGCGGCCCATCACTTCCACCGTCGGGCCCGCCAACCGGCGGAGATCCGCCAGTTGCTCGCCATCGCCGACCACCACCAGTCGTTTCCCCGCCCTGCTGAACGCGCGCACCGCCAGGTCGGCTCGCTTGTAGGGCACGAGCTGGCCGACGAGCAGGTAGTAATCGTCGATCGAATCCGCGAGGCCGAATGCTTCAACGTCTACCGGCGGATGAATGACGTCGGCGTTGCGCCGATAGTGCTTGTGCACCCGCCGAGCCACGAACTCCGAGTTGGCCAGGAAGTGGTCCACCCGAAAGGCCGATGCGAGATCCCATCGCCGGACGTAGTGCAGCAGTACTCTCGCCGCCGGCCGCAGCGGCCGCGGAACGCCCTTCAGGTAGTCCCAGTACATATCCCATACGTACCGCATGGGACTGTGGCAGTAGCACACGTGCAGCGTGCGCGGTGTGGTGATCACGCCCTTGGCGGGACCGCACTCACTGCTGATGACGAGGTCGTAGGCTCTGAGATCCAGCTGCTCCAGGGCGAGCGGCATCAGGGGCAGGTATTTCTGATAGCGGCGGCGCGCGCCGGGAAGCCTGGCGATGAAGGTCTCCTGCATACGGTGACGGCGGATCGTCTCCGACAGCACCTCGGGCTCCGCCACGTGCGTGTAGATGTCCGCGTCCGGATACAGTTCGCACAGTGCCTCCACCACACGCTCGCCGCCACGCATGTTGACCAGCCAGTAATGGACGATTGCGACTTTCAAGGTCCCCCCGCTCGCGTGTCTACGTAGTCAGCTTCGCGGGCTCCCGGTGTTGCGGGCCTCTCCACCTGTAACCAGGCCTCGAGGTCACGACCCGTGAGCCGGGCGAGCCGTTCAACGCCCTCCCGGTAACCCTCGATGAGGCGGGCGCGGTCGGCCGGATCGAGGCGGGGTCGGTCCTCCGGTCGATACTGCACGTACAGAAGACGCCGCGCGACTCCTCCTTTCACGGCTCCAACCAGGCCGGGCAGACCCAGCGTACGTGCAACATTTGCACCCCGCTTCGCCAGGTGAGCCAGCAGGAACGAGCGTGGTCGACTCGCGGCAAGCACCGGGTGCTCGACCACCGTGTCGACCGCTGAGGACACCCCCAGGAACTCGAACACCTTTTCGGCGAAGGCCGTGGCATCTGCCACCAGGTCCTCGAAAAATAGAACCCGGATCCGGTCATGAGGAAAGGAATCGTAGTATACGGCGAGGTGGTCGGAGTACCGGCTGTTGTCGATCAGCTCGGGGTGTTTCACCAGAGCGTCGCTGAACGGAGCGCGAGTGATTCCGCTCCTCCGCAGATACAGGTAATGAGAGAAAGTCCTGTCGGCCGGGTCTCGCAGTGAGGTGATGAGACGGACGCCAGGAAGGTCGCTTCGGATGCGACGAGCCGCCTCGGGCGAGAACAGGTAATCGTGCGACAGTTCGCCCACCGCCCGAGCGGTCACCGGAGCAGCCGCGAAAAACTTCTCGTACCAGGTCACTCCCCGATCGTAGTTGCGATCGAAGAAGTAGAGGTCCTTCACCGAGGGGACGAATACCTCCGGGTGACGCCGCAACACCTCGTACAGCCAGGTGGAGCCGCTCTTGTCGGGTCCGATGTAAAGGAAATCTGGCCTCATCGCGATTCCGCAATCTGCTCCAGAAGCTCCACGTAGCGCTCCGCAGAGTGCTCCCATGAATATCGTCCAGCGACTACCCGGCCCCGGCAGATCCGTTCGTCACGCACGGTACCTTCTACGCAGACCCTGGCAAGGCCGGCCGCGATATCCTGTGGTGAGTCAGGATCCACCCGCTCGACCGCGTCATCGTATAGCTCGCGGATCACCGGGAGATCGGAAGCCACGACCGGGGTACCTACCCTCAGCGCTTCGAGGACTGGTAGCCCGAAGCCTTCGAGGTGTGACGGCATCAGCAACGCACACGCGGCGCGGTAGTATTTCCATCGCTCCGCGTCCGGAATGTAGCCGGCGATGAGGATCCGATCGTCCTCCTGGCGCAGAGACTCGGACCTCGTCGCGGTCACGCCTCGGAAGATCGTCTTTCCTCCCCCGACGATTACGAGTCGGTACGGAAGCTCCGACATCTCGGCGAACAGCCGGAAGCCAGCGATGGCCCCCTCGATGTTCTTGCGAGGATTCAAGGACCCGAGGAGGAGGATGAACGGCTCATGGAGATCCAGCTCAGGGATCTCCTCTGGAGGCTGGTCGGCGTCGTTGTGCACGACTTCGATCGACTTCGCCTCCGGGAATGCCCTCCCCAGGTCCCGTGCGGACGCTTCGGACACGGTGACGAGCAGGGCGCCGCGTCGGGTGGCCCGACGTACCACGGTCTCGACGTAGTGGGAGTAGGCCGCCGAGTACCACTGCCGGTTGAGGAACCCGGCGTCGTGAACCAGGAGCAGTTGAGGAATACCCGGGCTACGCCAGACCGGAGCTGAGTTGGAGAGATTCAAGAGGATGTCGTAGCCCCCTGCTCGGACGATGCGCGGTAGCAGCAGTTGTTCCCAGGCGGAGCGTCCGTATCCAGACGTGTAGGCTCTCGACGTCATGGTCCGGTACAGGACGCTGTCCGGCATATCGGGAAGCGCAGCTCCGGCCGGCGGGCAAGGCACCAGCACATCGAGCGTGATGTCCGGACGCTTCCGGGCAATGGCGCGCACGATCTCGGTCGCCACACGGGCCACGCCACCTTTCTGGGGCAGCGAGAACGTCTTCCCATTCACCGCGACCCTCACGGCGTCTCCTCCACCGGCCCCTTGTCCTGGAAAAAGGACGCGGTCAACACTCCGATTAGAATCCACTGATCCAGGTTCGTGATGTTGGGCTCGGAAAGCACCTTCCCGCCCAGCAGTGCCAACAGGGCCAGGGCAGCCGCCTCGAGAACGAAGGGACCCGCGGTATGGCCAGCTCCGCGGAGACGTCGGGCACTCTGGATCGTTGGAACCAGCACGGCCAGATGGATCCAGGCGAGGAGTCCGAAGCCGATGATACCAACGTTCGACAAGATGTTCGTCACCAGATCGAAGCTGCGGTTCGATCCCCAGCCGACGCCGAAGATCGGGTGAGTGGCGAAAAGATCCAGCGCCGCCAGCGCGCCGGCGACGCGTCCCTGCCCCGAGAGCGTCTCGAGCTTCCCGAACACGAGCATATCCAGCCCGAGGCGAAGTTGCTCGAGGGTGATGCCGAGACCGAACAAGGCGGTGAGGAGCGCCGCTGCCGGCGCCACCACGAGCACGGGGAGTAACCGACGCAGGTCCAGACGCCACGCACTGACCGGGCGTACGTAGAAGCCATAGACGCCGAGCACGACCATGACCACGAGAAGCCCGAGAATCCCCGTGGAGCTCATGGTCATTATCATCGTAAAGGCGAGGAACGTGGCGGTGACAGCGGCGGAGCGGCGGTCCAGTACGCGCGTACCTCCGACCAGGAGGGAATGCAGCGCGATCATCAACGGCACGATGAGAAACCTCGCGAGCATCGATGGTTCGGGCGCGACGGAGGTCATTCGTTTGATCCCGATACCGGGCAGCCGCTGGCCGAACAGCTGGGAGAAGCTGGCGCTGTTGTTGAACAGTTCATCGGGATATGGCAGACCCACAAGATCGAGCCCCACCTGCAGCCATCCCCAGATTGCCACACAGATGCCCGACAACACAAAGGTCCGGAGCACGAGCCGCACCTTGTTTACATCCAGCCTGAGTACGCTGATCGTTACCGTGAGCAGGACCACGAACGCGAGGTAGACGATCTGGGTCAGGTTCTCTCCGGTGAGGACCAGTTTCTCGACCACCCCGGACGGCCGAGTCACCAGCGTGTCGGAGGCGTAGAGAGGCACTAGGCCGATCGACACCACACCGACCGCCAGCAGCAGGAACAGGGGTGCCACGACGCGCAACTGCACGGGCTCCAGCTCGAGGCTCATGCCTGAGGCCATGTTCCAGACCAGGCGGATCATGAGCAGGATCCCGAAGAAGTAAGCGGGCTGGAGCCCGAACGGCGGATTGCTGAAGTTGACGACCGCCGTGGCGGTGAACGGAGCGAAGAAGACGAGCAGGAGCAGCAGTCCTATTGGGCTGCGCCGGAGAGCCAGCACCAGGCCCAACGTTATGAGCAGAAGACCGACGGGAGTGATTGACATAGGGACCTATCGGTGCAGACGTTCCCAGAGGCTACCCGACGTCTCCGTCACGACCTCCACTTCGTCATCGTCCAGCAGCTGCCTCCAGTAGGTATTCACCGCATCGAGATCCCGCCGTTGATCGTGAGCCCGTTGCGCACGAGGAGCTGATACCCCGTCCTCCCGACGGGTCCGCGACTACGCTATCCAGATCGAGGAATCGAATCTGACGGGCTAACCGCCGATTCGCCTCTTCGAGCACGCCATACACAAGCGTCCAGATTGCGGCACCGTTCCGCACTGGATCCCTGGTGCACACGGTGTCCTGATCCAGGGGACAGGTACCCGGGGAATGTCGGCGAGGTCGAATGCCCACCCCATTCGCTTGAAGCTCCCGGCGACCGCCCACGGGTTCCGCAGAGTCACGATCACCTGTACGTCGTGATCCTCGGCCAGACCTGCGGCGAAGAAGCAAGCGAAGGGATCCTTCCATATGATCGTATCCACTCCTGGCGAGAATCGGCAGCGTCGGTACCACGTCACGGCCCGGCCGCCGAATACGCGCTTAGCGAGTCGGCGGAGGCCCGGCTCCCCCGGAAATACACCGGGCTTGTAGCGAAGGCGGAGCCGACGAATCGACTCTACGGTGTGTCGCAAGTCCTCGTCGCTGAAGCCGTTTGATCCTGGTATCTCGAAGTATCGCTGCACAGAACGCAGACCGACGTGATAGTTGAACGGCTCGTGCAGGTTGCACACGCCGATGCCCTCGGAGAGCGCCTGCCCGACCGCTGTCGTTCCGGAGCGCGGGCTGCCCGTGACCAGGATGAGCCGCCTCTCGCTCATCGTCCGACCGCGGGGGGATAGGCCGACGCGGGCCCGGCTTCTCCTGCGCCGACGTAGCCGTAGCGGATGAGCAGCGGCAGTGTCATCGCCGTCACCGCCGCACGCGGAGCCGCCGGCATGGTCCGTTTCCATTCCACGTCGGAGCGCAATTCAGTCGGACCGGTCTCGAAGCGCTGCGGGTTGCCCGACATGGTGTGGACCGGCGCCAGGCTGATGGTTCGGTCCCCGGAAAGCGGGAGATCTTTTCCGTTCAGGACGTCCACCGCCTCCAGCAGACGCCGTAGCTCCGTCCGCGGCGATGCCATCACGTCCTCGTAGCGGACGCGCACGTAAGGAAGCCGCCGCTTCAGCATCTCCGACAGCGCGTTCCGCGTCGACCAGTAGGCCGCCACGAAGAGCGGTCGGTGACGATCCTGCCGTCGTCGGAGGCCCGGGTCCCGCCGGTCGCGGCGCCAGGAATGAGCCACCGCCCGCGCGTCGCGGACCAGATGTACGACTCGGACGTCGATGCCGGGGATCCCCGCGAGCACGAGGGCCTCGCCTGGCAACTTCGACGAATCGATCAAGACGTCACATCCGCATACTTCGGCGATGGCTCGGTAGAGCGGGCCAAGGCTTGCACGGTATTCCGCGAGCCGCGCGCCAAACGAGGACTGAGGCGACGGGTCTGCCATAAGCCGCGGGAAGTGCCGCGATCGACTGACCTCCCGCTGAAGCCCGTCGGTTCTTTTTGGATCCAAATCGCCATTCGGGAAGGCCTCTTCGGCGACGACACTCCAGAAGGGGCAGTCGCCAAAGTCCAAGCCGCAAGAGCACCCCATGTTCTCGAGAAAACCGTTCTTCCAGACTCGGATCGTCTCGTTGCACGACGTGACTCCCGGGAGTGTGCCCAGGATCCGGTCGAGAACCGTGCTGCCGCTCCGGCCAGCCCCGGCAATGTAGATGACTGTGAGACGGCCCGAGCGCATTGGTCCTCGTCTCATTCGTGTCTCTGCAACCGCACGGGGAGCGTCCAGATCCCCAGGGAGCGATGCACTAGATATGCGGCTGTGAGGTTCAGCAGGGCAACGCTCACCGCGGTCGCGATCGCCGCACCGACCGCACCGAATCGGGGGATGAGCAGTACCTGAAGCACGATGTTCACGCCTGCCGCAACCGCAGCGTTGTTGCGCGCCATCCGCTCTCTGCCCGTCATGATGAGTACGAAGCCGACGGACCCGGTCGACACGTTCACGAACTGCCCCAAGGCCAGGATGACGAGCACGCTGGCACCGACCTCGAACTCCGGTCCGAACAGCCCCATGACGAAGCCGGGAACGAGGACGAACGTCAGAAGCACCGGTAGGGCGAGCACCACCATCATCCGTGCTGAGTTCCTCGCCGTCGCCCCGAGAGCCTCAAGGTCTCTGGTGTGGTAGAGTTCGGCGAACTTCGGCGCGGCGATGCTGTTCACGGACGTGAGCATCAGAGTGGTCAAGAACGCCGTGCGGTGTGCGACGTTGTACAGCGCTACGTCCGAGGCCGGACGCCACACCCCGACGAGAAACGAGGCCGACCAGCTCATCACCAGGTTGAGTGCGGCCAACGCGAACAGTGGCCTTGCAGCGTCCATCAGCTCCGATCGCTGTTCCAGCACCGCCTGACCGGATCTTCCGTGCAACGCCGCCCGCCACAGGAACAGACTGACGAGCACCGCGAATCCGGCCGCGGCCGCATAACCGGCCGCGGCTCCCGGCGTCCCGTAGCGCCTTCCGAAGAGGAGCACTGCGGGAATGGCCGCAGCGGGCAGGATGGCTAGTGTGATCTGTGAGAAGAAGATCCGTTTCAGGCCCTTGAGGAGCTGGGCCCCCAGCTGGTGGAGGGCGAACGGCACGATGGCCAGGGACATCCACATGAGTGGCGCTGTGAGATCGGGCTTCCGGAATACGGACTCCGCCATCCACCCGGCCGACAGTGCGACAGCGGCCGCGAGGATCAGCGAGGCGCCAAGGGTGACCAGTATGGCATGACGGCCCACGCCCTTCACCCGGTCCCAACGGCCGGAGACGGCAGCGGACGCCACGAACCTGACAACGGCCGCATCCAGACCGAGACGGCCCAGCACGCCTGCGATCGTGATTACGGTGAGGGCGAGGAAGAACAGCCCGGCTCCATGTGCTCCGAGGGTTCGGGCCACCACGATGTTCAGACCGAAGATCAGGACCCCGGTAACGAGCCTGATCCCGAGGGTGATCGAGGCTCCGTGCACGATCTCCCGCATGTGGCGATCGAGGGGGACGATATTCCTGATTCTCACGGACACTGTGCGTTTTCGGTGAGAAAGCGTCGGAGCTCACCACCCGCTTCAGTCAGCTCACCGGAGGAGTCCAGCAGGCCGTAGCGACTCGATTCCCCCCAGTCGGTAAGGGCGTAGATCGTGAGAAGACGGACCCGGTGTGAGCAGCTGAGCACGGTGAGCCCGGCCTGGAACCAGGCGGCCACAGCCCCCGGCCGAACGAGCTTCTCGTCGATTCCCCATTCCGTCACATAGACATCCGTCGCATCGAGATCGTATCGATCCAACACGGCCAGGACCTCAGTAAGCCGCGGGTTGAGCGAGTCCGGGGGGGCTGCTGTTCCGAGCCGCCCGGCGAGTGGCAAGTACGGGTGCAGACCGACCGCCGGAGGCTTCAGACCGAGGTCCAGCAGGCCTTCCAGGAAATGGGCGGCGGGATAGCCAGTCCGACTGCCCGCCAGTCTCCTGCTACGAAAGGTCATTTCGCTCGGTCCCGCAGCGAGCCCACCGGTCATCACTACGGCATCAGGGTTCGCCGCCAGGATGGCGTCCCGGGCCAACTCGAACAGACTCAGGTAGTCCGCCGGATCAGGCCCGGTATCAGCGCCGCCTGAAACGTGCGACCAGAACCGCTCGAGATTCGGCTCATTCCAGATTTCCCACGTGTCGATGACGCCCGCGTAACGCCTTGCGGCTGCCGCTGAGAAGGATGCGAAGGCGCTGTCTCCCGCTGCCACCGATCCACCGAGTACCGGCCGGTGCGTAGGTCGGGTGTCTTGCGGCCGCGCCCAATCCGGACTGAGGGTCAGGAGGCCGTAGGCCACGAGGCCGTTCGCTTGCAGGAGCTCGACAATGGCATCGATCTGCTCCCAACTTCGGTATCCCGGGGATGCTTCGATTCTCGGCCACTCGAGACCCAGCCGCACCCCCGCAAACCCCATCTCGGCCACGCGCTGGATTCGCTCCTCCAGTCCGCTGAGTCCTGCGGCACCCACTTCATATCGGTGGAGATGACCGACGACGTACAGGGGCCTCGCGTTTGGGGCCGTGATCCTCGTGGCGGCGGGTGTGTCGGTCGTCAGGCCCTGTTCCGGCGGAGGAGGAGACCGGCCGCATGCGCATGCCCACCCGATGAGGGCGATGGCGGCCGCAGTGATTTGCCGCTCACACAAAGGCCGACCGGGCTCGGAGAGCTTGTGCCCCTGTGACGCCGTTCTTACTGTATTCGGATCGAACCTGCCGCATCACAGACCTTTGCGAAAGTCAGGAACGTACGAACCCGGATCTCATGTCTCGAAACGACTCTCTCCTCGAGTTCTCGCTCCTAGGCTTCGTCCGTTTCATGCTGCGAAACCGGCGCCTGATGCTCTGGATTCCCGCGATCGCCTCGCTCATGGCGTTAGTTATAGTGCTGCTGCAGCCCCGGCGCTACACGAGCATGGCGACATTCATGGCCCAGACGGAGGAGGTACTTCCCTCCAGTGTGGTCGGACTGGCGTCCGAGTTCGGGCTGTCGCTCCCCGGGACGTCGTCCGGCCAGTCACCAGGCTTCTATGTGAAGCTCCTGGAGTCGCGCCCGCTTCTTCGGGAGACCGTCACGACGCCGTTGCCGGCGGCGTCCAGCCCGACGGGGGAACCCTCGACCCTAGTCGGGCTATTGGACCCAGAGGGAAATGACGAAGAGGAACGAATCGAGAGCACGATCCGCGAGCTGGAAAGGCAAAGCCATACTGAGGCCGACGCGATAACGGGCCTGATCACGCTCGAGGTCACGACAACTCACCCTCGGCTGTCGAGTGCGATCGGCTCCCGGATGGTCGAGCTCGTCGACCGCTTCAACGTCGAGACGCGGAAGAGTCAGGCGTCGGCGGAACGGTCATTCATCGAAGATCAGATCGCCCGGACCGAAGACGATCTCACCGCAGCGGAGGACGACCTCAAGGAATTCATCAGGAACAACCGACGCTACAGCCAGTCGCCGGATCTCTCGTTCGAACGCGACCGGCTGAACCGGCGCCTCACCATGATCCAGAGTGTCTTGACGTCGCTGGCCAATTCATACGAGCGGGCGAGGATGGAGGAGGTCCGTGGCACTCCCGTGATCACGATCGTGGAGCCGGCGCACGTGCCGGCCAGGCCGGATCCGCGCTCTCACCTCGCATGGGCGATTCTGGTCGGCGCGGCGACTTTCTCGGTCTGCGCGGCTTTTGCCGCCGTGCGGTCCGCCCTGGAGAGCGCGAAACAGAACGATCCGGAAGACTTCGCGTCCTTGCGATCCGCGTGGATGGAGACGGTGGACGAACTGCTTCGACCCTTCCGCCGCTTTCGCTCGAGTTCGGCCACATGATCCGGGCAGGAATCTGGTGCCGCAGGTGGGTCGTCCTTCCAGCGTTGGCAACGTTCATGCTGGCGGCCGGTGTCCGCCACTTACACGGCCAGGACATCGACGACCTGAGGCGGCAGGCCGAGAGGGCGCTCGGCCGGCCGATATCGAACCAGGAAGCGCTCCAGATGCTCCAGCAGTCCGGGCTGTCGTCCGACCAGGTTCGGGACCTGCTCGCCGGAAGGGGCTACGAGCGGAGCGCGGCCGACCCTTACCTCGCAGTTCTCGAAGGTGTAACGGAGCAAGTGCCGGGCTCGGCCACGCCCGTGCCCCTGCTCGAGGCGCTCACCGGCACGGACCTCACGGCGTCGTTGGCCTCGGACTCACTGCCGAGCGACTTGCTGCTCGCCCTCCAGGGGCTGTCCGTACAGCAAGTGGTAGCGGAGGAGGAAGATGGACCGCCGGTTTTCGGGCGGGACATCTTCCTGCAGACTACCACACAGTTCCAACCCAGGATGGGTGGGCCCGTCCCGGCGGACTACAGGGTAGGGCCGGATGACGAACTCATCCTGGTGCTCACCGGAGATGTGGAACTCGCCTACCGGCTGATCGTGGCACGCGAGGGCTGGGTGGCTATCCCGGATGTCGGACGCGTAGACGTTTCCGGCCTGACCATGTCCGGGTTGCGGGAGCGCTTCACCCGGAGGCTGGCCGCCGTGTATTCGGGGCTCACCGGCGATGACGGCGCCACGACGTTCCTCGACCTGTCGCTGGGCGCGCTCCGCACCAACCTCGTGTACGTGATCGGCGAGGTCGAGCGTCCGGGGGCGTACGAGATCAGCAGCTTCGCGTCGGTGTTCGCCGCCCTGTACCCGGCCGGCGGTCCCAACCGAAACGGCTCGTTTCGGGATATACGAGTCAACCGAGGCCGTGAGACCCATGCGACCGTCGATCTCTACGACTACCTGCTGGATGGCAGGGGCGAGGCGGCCCCGCGCCTGCAACAGGGCGACGTCGTCTTCGTCCCGGTTGCCCGGCGCCGGGTGGAGCTGGATGGAGCGATCGTGCGCCCCGGGATCTACGAACTCGTGGAGGGCGACGATCTGGCCGCTGTGATCGAATTCGCCGGCGGCCTGACGTCCAACGCTTCGGCCGCTCGGGTCCAGATCGAGAGGGTGCTACCTCCGGAGCAGCAGGAGTCAGGACTGAACCGCGTCCTGCTGGACGTGCCGATCTCGGGCCCTGATGCCCGGCAGAACTTGCCCCTCACGGACGGGGACCGGATCACCATCTTCGCGGTGCTCGAGGATCTCCGGAACAGCGTCCGCGTGACGGGCGGGGTGTGGCGACCGGGAGCCTACGGAGTGGAATCCGGCCTCCGGCTATGGGACGTCCTCGAGCGAGCCGGAGGACTCCTGCCCGACGCCTACGAGGGCAGGGCCCAGATTCAGCGACTCCAGGACGACTACACCCGGCGGATGATCCAGGTCTCACTCGAGAGCGACTCCGCGGGAAGACCTGTCGCGAACCCGATCATCGAGCCCCTGGATCAGATCTACGTGTTCGCGCGCCGAGACTTGAGGGAGCAACGGGCGGTGTCCGTCGGTGGTTGGGTCCGACGACCTGGAGTGTACCCATACATCGAGGGTATGACCGTTCGGGACCTCGTCCTGAGAGCGGGCGGCGTGCGCACCGGTGCCTTCCTGGGATCGGCCGACATCGCCCGGGTGAGCATCGGCCAGGCGCGCAGCGACACCCTCACGCGGACCTTCACGGTGGCCCTGGACAGCTCGCTCGTGTTCGACGCCCGGAGCGAGGGAGACATCGGCGCGGCGGCGGGCAGTTCCGACTTCCCGCTTCGTAACCTCGACGCGGTCTACGTGCGCAAGGCTCCAGGCTTCGAGCCGCAGCGCCGGGTGATGGTCATCGGTGAGGTGGCGTTCCCCGGGCCCTACTCCCTCTTGACCCGAACCGAGCGCATCACCGATCTCATCGGCAGAGTCGGAGGCATGACGGCCGAGGCCTACCCGGAGGCCCTTCAGCTTTGGCGGCCGGACGCTCCGCCCGACGACGCGGTCCTCACCGGAGCAGAGATCGCGGGCCAGGCCTTTGGCGACACCGCTCTGGTAGGAGTAGCACGTGACCGTCGCTCGGAACCGTCAGGCGACGATTCGACGGACAGTCCAGGGCAGGGTGCGGACGGTGGGGTGAAGGTGTCGCGCACACGGGTGGGAGTCGATTACGTGGAAGCCCTTCGGGATCCCGAGAGCTCGCACAACGTGCTGGTCGAGCCTGGCGACTCGATCTTCGTTCCGCGCTTCATCCCGACGGTGGACGTCAGGGGCGCGGTCCAGGCGCCCACCAAGGTCCTGTTCAAGGATGGCGAGGGAGGCGATTACTACATCGAGCGAGCGGGCAGCTACCTGCAGAAGGCGGACAAGGGTAGGGCGCGCGTGCAGCTCGCCAACGGAGAGATCCTCACCCGAGGTGGAAAGTTCCTGTTCTTCGGCGGAGGCCTTCCGGAGCCCGACCCCGGCAGCATCATCACGGTACCTCTCAAGGAAGAGAAGCCACCCGGGCCGGGAGCTCTCGAGATGATCGCGGTGCTCACGGCCATGATCACGGCCACCGCGACGGTGATCATCGCCGCGTCGAAGTAGAAGGCAGGATCCTGGCCTCGGCAGTTCGGGCAGCGCCTCAGCGCAGGCCGAAGTTCCAGCGGGGAGTCCGGATCAGCACGCTCACCGCTCCAACGAACGCCACCCGGTTGTCGCCCACCTCGTTGTCGTAGTCCTGGATGAAGTTGACCCCCACGTCCCAGGTCACTTCCAGCGGGAACCTCCAGCCATTCCGCCACCTTCCGGCGATCGCGGGTCGGACGGTCGTCTCCGGGTCGCCCACCAGGATTCGGGGAAAATCGGGAAGTGTCTCGGGCGGCGGTCGCTCCTGGCGAAGGTCACCCTCCCCGTTGATCTGTATGTCCAGCCTGGGCTGCAACCACAGCCCGGCTCGCGGAAACCACTCCGCCTCCAGTGAGATGAGGTACAGATCCGACTTATCCCACCCGATTCCGAGCTCTTCGACCGTGTACTCTTCCCAAACGAGCGGTGGATTGAGACGGGCTCGATAGACCAGGCTTTCCAGGAAGCTGAAGTTGGTCCGGAAGAGGAAGCCGGGCGCGAGTCGGGACAGCTCGACCCCCAGCGAGCCGCCGAGCTTGCTCTCGACACCCTTGGAGGCGTCCACCAGCAGGCTGCCGTAGGCCGTCAGCCCGGGAGTCGCGCGCCACCACACGTCGGCCTGACCCATCTTGTTGTGGGGCGGGTCAGTGTCCGAACGGGCCAACATCCAGATACCGAGAGGATTCACCAGACGGAAGTCCACTCCCTGCCCGGGTCCTCCGTGCACGCTCGCCTCCGACAAGGAGATCATCAGGTCGTCGATCGGCCGGATCTCCAGCCGGTGAATCGCTACGTAGTGAGCCGTGTCGGCCTCGAAGTCCCGGTAGCTGGCGAACGTGCCGACCAGGTACACGCGATCGACGCCGAACCGGTATCCGATATCCGGCTCGCTGTAGGCGTAGTCAGATCGCAGGAAACCGTCCAGACCGGGCGGGCCCCAATTCCGGTACATCTGGCCGACGCTCAGCCTGGCATAGCGCGACTGGACCTCGGCGTAGGCCTCTTCCATTCGGAAAGCCATGTCCAGTCCCTTGAACAGGCGCGCGTCTTCGTTCTGCACCACGTCGCCATCCGGAAACTGCGGGTCGTTCAGATAGACGCCGTGATAGAACCCGTGTACCGCCCCCGCCACCGGTCCGCCGGCCCCTTCAAAGCGGGCTTGGAAGTCGCCGAGCAAGCGAGTCTCCGAGAACGGCCCCTCGAGTTCCGGGCGCAGCGGATCCCGATGCGTCTGGCTGGCAACGGTCGCCCCGCCGGCGAACTCCATGCCCAGGTAGGCGTCGGCTTCCGCATCCCCGGCGAGCTGGGACAGTTCGTACGCGTAGGTGGCCCTCAGTCGGGCCAACCATTCCCGCTCGCCGGAACTGAGCT
This sequence comes from Gemmatimonadota bacterium, assembly GCA_039584685.1. Lineage (GTDB taxonomy): Bacteria > Gemmatimonadota > Gemmatimonadetes > Palauibacterales > Palauibacteraceae > Benthicola. Next base: position 25,034 of record JBDGXI010000046.1, read on the forward strand.
CGGCCTCGTCGAGCTCCAGCAGGGCCCCGGCCACCTCGATGCGCCGGTATGGTTGCACGAAGGGCGACAGCGAGCTCACTCGACCCGCCGAGATCCAGTAGTCGAGGATCGGATACTCCCAGCTCCCGAGCTGGACGTAGGGGGAGGCGTAGAACGGTGCCTTCGGCTTCTTCGGACTATCGGACGTGGGGCTCGCGGCGCTCGAATCGGGCGGCTCCGCTTCCTGGGCCCCTGCTGGAACGGCCGCCAGGAGACCTAGCGCTCCCATCATCATCAGGCTCAGCGGGATGCGTCGTCCCCAGGGTTCGGGCGGCTTCCGCATGTAGGGCCGAACTCCTTCGAGATAGCGGCGGCGGCGTGAGCCAGCGCTTCGTCATCGCGCCGGGGCCTCGGAACCGAGACCGATCCGACGAACTCCGTTCGGTCCTCGCCCACCTGGTTGGCGTAGTCCGAGATGAAGTTCAGCCCGACGTCCCACTCGACCTCGAGCGGGAAACGCCAGGCGCTGCGCCACCGACCCTCGACGGCCGGACGCAGCGTCGTCTCGGGATCACCCACCAGGATGCGGGGCCAGATCGGAAGCTCCTCGGGCGGCGGTCGGTCGTCCCGAATGTCGAACGCGCCGCGGATCTGCAGGTCGAGCTTCGGCCGGAGCCACAGGCCTGCCGTCGGGAACCACTCGGCCTCGAGGGAGAACAGGTACAGGTCGGCCTTGTCCCATCCGATCCCTATCTGTTCGACGGTGTAGCGCTCCCACGGTCTGGGCTCTCCGATGTTGTTGGGCGTGTAGGCTAGGCTCTGGAGAGCGCTGAAGTTGGCGCGCAGCAGGAGCCCCGGGGCGACGCGCGGCACCTCGAATCCCAGGGTGCCGCCCATCTGGCAGCACGACTCGTTCTCGTTCGTGGCATCGGCCAGCAGGGCACCGTAGACGTTGAATCCGAGGCCCGTCTGCCACCACACGTCCAGCTGCCCCAGCTTGTTGTAC
>JBDGXI010000005.1:0-53122 GCA_039584685.1 Gemmatimonadota bacterium
GCCATCTCGCGCTCCTCCTCGGGAAACGCGGCCAGCACGTAGTTGACGGCCGCCGTCGCGGTCGGCGTGGGCAGGGTGGAGATCACGAGCTGGCCCAGCTCGGCCGCCCGCAGAGCGGTGCCGATCGTCGCTCGATCCCTCATTTCTCCGATCAGGATGACGTCCGGGTCCTGCCGGAGCGCGGCGCGCAGGCCGGAGTGGAAGGACGCCGTGTCCACACCGACCTCACGCTGGCTGATCGTACTCGCGTCGTCCGAATGCAGGTACTCGATCGGATCCTCGAGCGTGACGATGTGCTTCTTGTGTCGCTCGTTCAGCCACTGGATCATGGCCGCCTGCGTGGTGCTCTTCCCCGTACCCACCGCTCCGGTGACCAGCACGAGCCCGTGGTCCGTCTCCGCGATGTCGCCGAGCACCGACGGCAGAAACAGCTCCTCGAGCGTCGGCACGGTCAGGGGGATGACCCGCATGATGACCATGACGGACCCGCGCTGCCGTGAAATGTTGATGCGGAAGCGCCCGACCCCCTTGAGCCCCCAGGACGTGTCGTAGTCACGGATCTCGTCGAAGCGGTCGCGGTCTTTCTCGCTCGCGATCAGCTTCAGCGCGATGGAGAGGGTCTCTTCCTCGGTGAACACCTGGTTCGAGAGCTTGACGATCTTGCCCTCGATCCGGGCCCGCAGGACGTCGCCGGCCTTGATGTGGATGACGCTGGCTCCGCGATCGACCGCCGCCTGGATCAGTCTCTGCACTTAGTAGCCCCGTGTCTTGTCCACCACGTTCTCCATCCGGCTGCCGGCCAAATAGTGCCCGATGTTGCGAGCCATCAGGCCCGTCTCCCGCTCCCAGAACCGGGGCGAGATCGCACCGGCGTGCGGTGTGATCAGCACATTGTCGAGAGTCCAGAGCGGGCTATCGGCCGGAAGCGGCTCCTCCAGGAACACGTCGAGCGCCACACCACGAATGCGTCCCGCGCGGAGCGTTTCGACGAGCGCCTCCTCGTCAACTATGCCACCTCGGGACAGGTTCAACAAGACGCTGTCAGGCCGCATTCGCCCGAGTTCGGAAGCCCCGATCAGGCCCGCCGTAGACGAAGTCTCGGGGAGACTCAAGACTACGTAGTGACTTCGCGCCAGAACGTCCGAGAGCCCGTCTGAACCGACGACTTCATCCGCCTCCTCGGGCACGCCGTGGCCGGGCCGTGACCGTACGGCCAGCACCCTCATGCCCAGAGCCGCGGCGCGCCGCCCGATCGCCCGGCCGATTCCACCGTAGCCGACGATGCCGATCGTACTGCCGGCGACCTCTCGCAGCGGGTGTCCGAAGGCCGCCATCTCTTCGTATGGCCACCGCCCGTCGCGTTTCCCGCCGGCTGCGAGATCGAGACCGCGCGCGAAATGGAGGACCGCCGCCACGGCCCACTCGGCCAGGGGCTCGGCGTAGATGCCAGCGGAATTGGTGAGCAGGACGTCGCTGTCCCGCATCTCCGGAAACAGCGTGGCGCGGGCACCGGCCGCCGCGCTGTGAACCCAGCGGAGCCGGGGCGCCGCCACGAACAGATCGCGGCTGATGCCGAAGCCGAAGTAGATCTCGGCCTCGGCGACGGCGTGGAGCACGGCGGGTGGGATCTCACGGCTTCCGTCACCGCCGGCGAAGGTCGGCTGCTCGACCGTATCCACGATCCAGCCCGGCCCGAGGGCCTCCTCGAGCCCTTCGACGGTGGACTCCGGCAGCGACCAGGTGGGGTACCGGTCCGAGTGCATCCAGGCGACCAGTCGGCGCGGAACGTCCGTCATGTCTCGATATCGCGTCCGGTAGTCGGTGTCTTCGTGCCGCGGCGCTTCAGACGTCGCGGCGCGCGAGGCCCATGCGTTCGTATACTTCGCCTACGGTCACGCGCGCGATCGCGCGAGCTCGTCGCGCCCCGTCGTCCAGGATTTCGCGTGCACGATCCGGGTGTGCCCGCAGCTCCGCTGCTCTCTCCCGGATCGGCGCCAGCTCGGCCGCCATGTTGGCGGTCAGGCGCTTCTTGCAGTCCACGCACCCGATCCCCGCCGTTCGGCAAAGACGATCGATCTCCTCTCGCTCGGCCGCGGGCGTGAAGTGCTTGTGCAGGGAGAACACGTTGCACACGTCCGGGTTGCCGGGATCGTCACGCCGCACTCGTGCCGGATCGGTGACGGCCGTCCGGATCACCGACCATAGCTCTTCCTCGTCGGCGAGGAGAGGAATCGTGTTGTCCTGCGACTTCGACATCTTCGATGCACCGTCGAGGCCGAGAATGCGCTTCCCTCCCCCGATCAGGGGCTGGGGCTCGGGGAAATACTCGCCGAAGCGCCCGTTCCACCGGCGCGCGATCTCCCGCGTCAACTCGAGGTGCTGGAGTTGATCGTCGCCAACCGGCACCCGCTCGGCATGGTACAGGAGGATGTCCGCCGACTGCAGGATCGGGTAATTCAGGAGACCGGCGTTGACCGTGTCTACACGTCCAGACTTGTCCTTGAACTGCGTCATGCGCGACAGTTCGCCCAGCGGGGTCACCGTATTGAGGAGCCACTGGAGCTCGGCGTGCTCCGGCACGGCCGACTGCACGAAAAGCGTGCAGCGCTCCGGGTCGAGGCCCGAGGCGAGGAGTCCTATCGCCAGCTCGTGGATCCGCTCCTGAAGCAACGACGGCTCGTACGGAATCGTCACCGCGTGCAGGTCCACGATGCAGTAGATGCACTCGTATTCCTCGGTGAGTGCCACCCAGTTCTGGATGGCGCCCAGGTAGTTGCCGATGTGGAGCTCACCCGAAGGTTGGATCCCGCTGAACACGCGGCTCTTGCCCTGAGTCATCTCGGAGTGTCTGATTCGTGTGAGAAACGCCCGGATGATGCGGATTCCGGGCACCGTCCGGTGGGACGCCGGAACGTAGCCGAGCCCGATAACCCGAGCAAGCGAGCCAGGCGTTGACTGTACTACCTCCCGCACCGAAGCCTCTGGATGACGCTGCCCTCCTGGAGACCGCCCGGCGGGCGGCGGCACGCGCCTCATCGGTTCAGAGCGAGGCACGCGGCCAGGTGGACCGTTCCGAGTGGACCGAGAAGGGACGGTCCGACTTCGTCACGGAGGTGGACCTGGAGTCGGAGCGCGTCATCGTCTCGACGCTGCTCGAACAGTTCCCGGACCACCGGGTCCTGGCCGAGGAAGGGACGGAGAACGGGTCGGACGGAGATCAGCCGCCAGTGCGGTGGATCATCGATCCGCTGGACGGCACCACAAACTGGCTGCACGGCTACCCGGAATACGCGGTTTCCATTGCGGCCGAGGACGAGGCGGGACTGCGAGCGGCGGTGGTCCTGAACTCGGCCACCGGAGAGCTGTTCGAGGCATTCCGCGGCGGCGGCGCCCGGCGGGACGGGCAGCCGATCCGCGTGTCCGATCTGCCCACCCTGGACCTGGCCCTCGTCGGCACCGGGTTCCCGTTCAAGAAGCTGAACGTGCTGCCGGCCTACCTGGAGACGATGTCCCGTGTTCTCCGATCCACCGCCGGCATCCGGCGGGCCGGAGCGGCGGCGCTCGACCTGTGCGATCTGGCCTGCGGGCGACTGGACGCGTTCTGGGAGTACTGGCTGATGCCGTGGGACGTGGCGGCGGGCGCGCTGATCGTACGGGAGGCCGGCGGCGTGTTCGAGGAGCTGGAGGTGCCTGGGATCGAGAGCGGTGGGGCGGCGGCCGGGATGAGCGCGGACATGCCCGATGGCCTGGGCCCGGGTGCGTTTCTTGGGGCCAATGCGGCGCTGATCGACGAATTCCGAAGGCTGGTGACGGGAGAGTTGCCGCGCTAGACGATCCTACGGTGCGAAGCCTGCGTCCCGCATCCACTGATCCAGCACGAGCAGCGACCACGTCTGGTCGTTGTCGAGCCGGGGTATCCGTCCGCCGCGCAGGACACCGGCTCTCGTCAGCCGGCCGAACGCGCTGTCCAGCAGCTCGGGCTCGCGCCTCACCCACTCCCGAATCGGTAGCCCGAATCCCTTCTTGGGCCGATCGAACAGTCCGGCGGGCGCCCGCGTCTCCATCAGCTCTCGCACCACCAGCTTCCCCTGCCCGGCCACCGGGTCTCGGAGCAGCTTCGGGTGGAGTGAGAGGGCGAACTCCACCAGGCGGTGGTCCAGCAGTGGCGGCCGTGCTTCCAGGGAATGGGCCATGCTCGCCCGGTCCACCTTGGTCAACAGGCCGCCCGGCAGATGAGCGTGCAGGTCCGCCCACTGGAGCCGCTTCAGAGGATCGAGCTCTTCTCGCCAGAACCGGCGGATGTGCCACAGGTCATCGTACCCCGCGGCCATCAGGTCCGGCGAGAGGAGTGCCTGTTTCTGGCGGATCGTGAAAGCCGGCAGGAAGACAGCGTAGCGCTCGAGGCCAGTCGCAGCGCGGCGGCCCAGCGAGCGACCGGCTGCAGAGAAGGGCGGCACCAGGCCAGCGAGCGCCCGGCGCAGAGCCGTGGAGCGATAGGTGGGGAACTTGTCGTAGTACCGGTATCCGAGAAACAGCTCGTCGCCGCCCTCTCCCGTCAGCGCCACCTTGACGTGCCGCGCGGCCATCCGAGACACGAGCCACGCGGACCACGCCGCGCTGTCTCCGAACGGCTCGTCGTACAGGCGCGGAATCGAGCGGATCGCCTCGGCGAGGTCGATCGCGGCGGCCGGCTCCTCCACGTGCTCGGTGCCGTAGTAGGCAGCCACGAGCTGAGCCGCCGGTCCCTCGTTGAACCGGGCCGACTCCACGGCAAGCGTGAACGTGAGCGGATGGTCCAGGTGTGCGGCCAGGGTCGTCGAGTCGATGCCGCCGCTCAGGAAAAGGCCCACCGGGACGTCGGACAGCGTGTGCTCCGGTACCACTTGCCCGAGCAGCTCGGCCAGGCGTTCGGTCGCCTCGCCCTTGTCTGTGATGCGGGTCTCGGCGCTGGGATCCCAGTAGCGAAGCGTCTCGAGACGTCGTCCCTCCCAGGTGAGGGTGTGCGCCGGAGGCAGCCGCTGAATCCCGGCATAGATCGTCTTCGGGTGCGGGACGTATTTGTAGGAGAAGAAGTCACGCAGGGCCGTCGTGTCCATGTCCGGACGATCGATCTCGAGCAGGGCCTTGATCTCGGACCCGAACGCGAAGCCGCCCGGTACTTCGCGGTAGAAGAAGGGCTTGATTCCGAGTCGGTCGCGCGCCGCGAACAGGCGGCGCTCGCGCGCGTCCCAGATGGCGAATGCGAACATCCCGCGGAGCCGATGCACCATGTCGGCGCCATCGCGCTCGTACAGGTGCAGGAGGACCTCGGTATCAGTCTCGGAGGCGAACGGACCGGGAAGGCCGCGTCGGAGCTCCCGGAAGTTGTAGATCTCTCCGTTGTAGACCACCGCGAGGTGGCCCTTCGTCATCGGCTGGTGGCCGGCCGAGGAAAGGTCGAGGATCGACAGGCGCGTGTGACCGAGGCAGGCTCCGTCGCTCTCCCACACTCCCGAATCGTCCGGCCCCCGGTGCGCGAGGGTGCCGACCATCCGCTCCACGGTCTCCCTCGAAGGGGCGTCTGCCACGATTCCGGCGATTCCGCACATGGCAGGACCCTACTCGCGCGGCGCGATCGTGGCCAGACCGCCTCCGGGCGGCCGGGTGCGTGCGCGCGTCGCGGGATGATTGGATACATTCTTTCGGGCCTCACTGCGGGCCGACATGAGTGACTCGAAAGGGAGCCGGTGGCGCTTTGGCCTATTCCGTCAAGGAGATCTACTTCACCATCCAGGGCGAGGGCGCGCAGACCGGCCGACCCGCCGTCTTCTTGCGCTTCGCCGGGTGTAACCTGTGGTCCGGCCACGAGAAAGACCGCGAGTCAGCCGTCTGTCCGTTCTGCGACACCGACTTCGTGGGGACCGACGGGCCGGGAGGCGGGAAGTACGCCACGGCAGGAGAGCTGGCAGATGCGGTGGCAGCGGCATGGCCAGACCCCGGGGGCAAGAGCCCCCTGGCCGGGGACCGGCTCGTCGTCTGCACGGGTGGCGAACCGCTCCTGCAGTTGGACGAGCAGGCGATCGCCGAGCTGCATGCGCAGGGATTCGAGGTGGCGGTTGAAACAAACGGCACGATCGAGGCTCCCTCCGGCCTCGATTGGATCTGCGTGAGTCCGAAGGCGGGGGCGTCGTTGAAGCTCACGAGTGGTGACGAGCTGAAGCTCGTCTACCCGCAGGCAGAAGCACCGCCCGAAGCATTTGCGGGTCTCGACTTCCGGGTGTTCTCGCTGCAGCCCATGGACGGTCCGCACAGGGCACGGAACACGAAACTGGCCGTACATTACTGCCTCGCGCACCCTCGGTGGCGGTTGAGCCTGCAGACGCACAAGTATCTCGGAATCGACTAGACGAGGTTCGATGGAAATCTGGAAGGAATTCAGCTTCGATGCGGCTCACCTGCTCCCGAATGTCCCCGAGGGACACAAGTGCCGTCGCCTCCACGGTCACACGTACACCGTGCGGATCCACGTGCGCGGGGAGCCGGATGCCCGCGTCGGGTGGATCCTCGACTTCGCGGATATCAAGGAGGCATTCGAGCCCATCCGGGATCGACTCGACCACTATTACCTGAACGAGATCGAAGGTCTCGAGAATCCCACGGCCGAAGTGCTCGCCCGCTGGATCTGGCAACGCCTGGCCTCCCGCCTAGCCGGTCTGAGCCGAATCGAGATACGGGAGACCTGTACTTCGGGCTGCACGTACGAGGGCGACTGATGCACGTCGGGGAGCCCGCCGGCGGGCTCCCCGAGATGTCGCCTCCGGGTCCGACCGCCCGGCTATTCCCTCGGCGCTTCGGCCTCGTCCCCGTCGTCCGCCTCGTCGACGATGGCCTCGTCGTCTTCGAGAATCTCGGCGTCGGCTACCTCCACTTCACCCGCACCGAGAGCCCTGGGCTCTTCCACAGAGCTTGCCGGCCCGATGAGGCCCATGTCCCGTTTCAGGGCAAGCAGCTTCTCATCTACGTCCGTCTCCGCGCCGCTGCCCTCGAGCATGGCGAATTCCCGTGACAGGTCGTCGCCCTCGAGGTCTTCGGTGACTTCGGCCGCGGCCAGTGCCTTCCGCTCGCTCTCCTCCACCTTCTCGACCATCTGGTCGAAGGCCCGGAATGCGCTCTTGTCCTGCATCCCGGCCATCGTCTCGTGGATCCGCTTCTGAGCCTGGGCCCGCTTCTGCTTCGCGATCAGGAGGTTCTTCTTGCGCTTCGCCTCCTCGATCTTCGAGTTGAGCTGGCGGAGAGAGTCCTTGAGCCTTTCCGTCTCGGCCCGGTGCTTTTCCCACTGCTCTTCCATCTCGGCCGCGTTGTTGGCGTGCTCCTGGCCCCTCATCAGGGCCTGCTTCGCCAGATCGTCACGGCCTTCGCGGATCGCCAGGCGGGCTCGACGCTCCCACTCCTGGGCCTGTTTTCGTTCCTCTTCCATCTGCGCCCGCAGCTTGCGCTCGTCCGCGATGGCGACGGCCACTTCCTGCTTGGCCTGCGCCAGTTGCTTGCGCATGTCCTCGATGACCTGGACCAGCATCTTCTCCGGGTTCTCGGCCCGGGCGATCAGGTCGTTGAGGTTTGACCGCACGAGGCGGGAGAGTCTATCGAAGATACCCATGGCGGCGTCAGTCCAGTCCGAGTGGCTTAACGTGCGACGTCACTGCGAGAGAGAGGCTCTCCAGGGACGCAAGAAACTCCGAGTAATCCAGGTCCTGGAGTTCGAGGGCGTCGACCAGGATGACCTCGTCGCCTTCCAGACCGTACGCTCCGTGCACCAGGTCGGTGGCGTTCAGCTCCAGTAGCTTCCGGAACAAGTCCAGCTGGGCGTGGTCTCCCTCCGGCAGCATGCCAATGCTGACCCGAAAGATCACGAGCGGCGGCGACAGGCTCACCACGACGGCCGGGTGATCTTCTTCGGCGTCCTTCACCGGATCCACGAGCCACATCGATTCGCCGATCTCCCGGTTGTCCATCTCGGTTCGAATGAGAAAGCTCTCCAGGTCTTCGCGGCTGATCATGTTACCTCTTCCTTACTGTGAGCGGGCGGTATGCTCGACGTCCGATTCTCGAGCAGGCGCGTGAGGAATTCCTGGTTCTCGTGAATCCCCTCGATCTGCTCGGCCAGGTACATGACCTGGCTTTCGAGCTCATCGAGCCGGCCCGCATGTTCCGGCTCCTTCGGCAGCGGCGGGCGCGTAGCCTTCGTCTCGATCGCCTTCGCGACGGCCTGCCCGATGGGCACGACCACGAAGAACAGCAGTATGATCAGTACGAAGACGTTCACTTGCTATCCGCGCTCCCGGTGACCGTTCCGGTACCCGCTCTACGGAAACCGCACCTCTCCGGTTTCGCCCGTTTCTCGGCGTGCTACGAAGTTGGTTACGTTAACCCGACACGTCGGCCCGATCAACGAGGCTCTCAGATCGTGTCGCGCAGGTATCGGCCGGTGTGGCTTCCCGGTGTGGCGGCAACCTGTTCGGGCGTTCCCGCGGCGACCACCTGCCCGCCCCCGGAACCTCCCTCCGGTCCGAGGTCGATGACCCAGTCAGCCGTCTTCACGACGTCCATGAGATGCTCGATCACGAGGACCGTGTTTCCCAGGTCCACCAGCCGATGCAGCACCTCGAGCAGGATGCGCACGTCTTCGAAATGGAGTCCCGTCGTGGGTTCATCGAGAATGTACAGGGTGCGGCCCGTGCCGCGCTTCGAGAGCTCCGAGGCCAGCTTGACGCGTTGCGCCTCACCGCCCGACAGCGTGGTAGCGGACTGGCCGAGGTGGATGTACCCGAGGCCCACGTCCGATAGCGTGGAGAGGTGCCTGTTCGCGCGTGGAATCGCCTCGAAGAACTCGAGCGCCTCGTCCACCGTCATGTCGAGCACGTCGGCGATGCTCTTCCCCTTGTACAGCACCTCCAGCGTCTCGCGGTTGTAGCGTCGCCCGCGGCACACGTCGCACGGCACGTACACATCCGGCAGGAAGTGCATCTCGATCTTCACGAGTCCATCGCCCCGACACGCTTCGCAGCGTCCGCCCTTCACGTTGAAGCTGAATCGGCCCGGGCCGTAACCGCGGATCCGGGCCTCGGGAAGCTGCGAGTAGAGCTGCCGGATGGGCGTGAACAGCCCGGTGTACGTGGCCGGGTTCGAGCGCGGGGTGCGGCCGATCGGGCTCTGATCCACGTCTATGACCTTGTCCACCAGGTCCAGTCCCTCGATCGACTCGTGGGCACCCGGCACCGTCCGGGCCCGGTGGAGCTCACGGGCGATTCTCCGGTACAGCACGTCCTCGACCAGGGTGGACTTGCCCGAACCCGAGACGCCGGTTACCGCGATGAAGCGACCGAGCGGGAAGGCCACGTCGATATTCCGCAGGTTGTGCTCGGTGGCGCCCCGCACCACGAGCTCCTCGCCCTCGCGTCCGCCCCGGCGCTCGGCCGGCACCGGAATCTCACGGTCGCCCCGCAGGTACGCGGCCGTGAGAGAACTCTCGGATGCGAGCAGCTCGTCCAGCGGTCCCGAGACCAGGACGTCCCCGCCATGCCGGCCGGCGCCCGGCCCCATGTCCACCACGTGGTCGGCGGCACGCACCGTCTCCTCGTCGTGCTCGACCACGAGCACCGTATTCCCCAGGTCCCTCAGCTGCAGGAGCGTGTCCAGCAGGCGCCGGTTGTCCCTCGGGTGGAGGCCGATGCTCGGCTCGTCCAGCACGTACAGGACGCCGACCAGGCGGCTCCCGATCTGGGTGGCCAGTCGGATGCGCTGCGCCTCTCCCCCGGCCAGCGAATCGGCCGAGCGACCCAGCGTCAGGTACCCCAGTCCCACCTGAGCCATGAAGTGCAGCCGTTCGCACACTTCCTTGAGGATCGGGCCAGCGATCTCTTCCTCCAGCGGCTCGCCGGCGGCGCCCGCCCGCAGGCCACCGAACAGCTCCAGGGCCTCGCCGACCGAGCGCTCCACGACCTCGGTGAGCCGGTGACCGTCCACGGTCACGGCGCGGCTCTCCGCCCGCAGCCGGCCTCCTTCGCATTCCGAGCACACGCGGGCCGTCATGTACTCGTGCAGGTTCTTCCGAACCGTGTCGCTGTCGGTCTCGTGGTACTGACGGCGAATCAGCTCCAGCGCGCCTTCCCATTCCAGGTCCGGGTCACCGTCGAGGATGGCTCTCCTTTGCGGCTCGCTCAGCGCACCCCACGGGCTGTTCAGGTCGAACCCGTGTTTCTGCGCGAGCGGAGGCAGGAACTTCTTCGCCCAGCGGCCGACGGGTACCCCCCAGGGCAGGATCACGCCCTCGAGGATCGAGATTCGTTCGTCACCGATGGACAGATCCCGGTTCGGCTCCAGGCGCACGCCGAGACCGTCGCATGCCGGGCAGGCACCATACGGAGAGTTGAAGGAAAACTGCCTCGGCTCGAGCTCGGGTATGCTGATGCCGCAGACGGCGCACGCGTAGTGCTCGCTGAACAGGTGCCGCTCGGCCGCCTCCTCTGCGCCGTCGGAGTCGGCCGGATGCTCCAGCACCTCGACCGTACCTGCTGCCATCCGGAGCGCCGTCTCTATAGACTCGGCCACCCGCGCCCTTTCGCTCTTCTTCAGCACGAGCCGGTCCACCACCACCGAGATGTCGTGGTTCAGGCGGCGGTTGAGCCGAGGCGGCTCCGACAGGTCGACCAGCCGCCCGTCCACTCGCGCCCGCACGAATCCCTCCTGCAAGGCCTCGTCGAACAGGTCCCGGAACTCCCCCTTCCGACCGCGGATCAGGGGAGCGAGGATCTCGATGCTCGTCCCGTCTGGCCACGTGGCGACGCGCGACGCAATCTGGGTGGCGGACTGCCGGCGCACGGGTCTGCCGCAGTCCGGGCAGTGAGGCGTGCCGACTCGGGCCCACAGGAGGCGGAGGTAGTCGTAGATCTCCGTGACGGTGCCGACGGTGCTGCGCGGGTTGCGAGCCGCCGTGCGTTGCTCGATCGCGATCGCGGGGGACAGGCCGTCGATCTGGTCTACGTCCGGCTTTTCCATCACGCCGAGGAACTGGCGAGCGTACGCCGACAGCGACTCGACGTACCGACGTTGCCCCTCGGCGTAGATCGTGTCGAACGCGAGAGAAGACTTGCCGGAACCCGACAGACCGGTCACCACCGTGAGCCGGTTTCGGGGAATCGATACGTCGATGTCCCTCAGGTTGTGCTCACGTGCCCCGCGAACGACGAGGTAACCCGCTTCGTCCTGGCTCAACAAACCCGCGTCCGGAGTAGTCAACAGTTAACGGGGTACCAGGATGCGCCCGGCGAGCGGCTCGATTTGGGCCACGATCGGGGTCTCGCCCTTCGGTTCTCCATCGATCTGGGCCGCAACGGGCGGGTCCGATTCGACGGTGATCCGGCGAGCCTGCAGGAAGATCATGCGGTCGTCGCCCGAGTATCTCTGGAACACCACCCGGGTCAGCATGGCCGCCATGTCCGGAAGGTGGCGGGGCGAGAAGATGGCGATGTCCAGCAGGCCGTCCTGGAAAGAGGTGCGGGGGGCGACCTTGAGCTCCACCGGAAGGCCTCCGGCTCCGATGATGCCGGCGTTGGCCAACAGCACCATGGAAGCCTCGACCTCTATCTCCTGATCGTCCGCCACGATCCGGTACTTCGTCCGGCTCGGCGTGATCACGTGCTTGAGTCCGCCTACCAGGTAGGCGAGGACGCCGAGCCGGCTCTTGAGCTCCGAGGTGGCGCTCGCCATCACCTCCGCGTCGAGGCCCGCCCCGGCGATCAGCGCGAAGTACTCGTCACCGATCCGACCCAGGTCGATCCGCTCTACGACCCCTTCCACGGCCACCCGAACGCTGTCCTCCAGCGAGACGGGCACGCCGAAGTTGAGGGCCAGCTGGTTGCCCGTGCCGAACGGGAGCAGCGCGACCGGCACCTGGCTGCCGGCCGTGCCCCGCAGGGCGAGGGCGATCGTTCCGTCCCCACCCGCGGCGACCACCGCCTTGCACCCTACCTCCACCGCGGTATGAACGATCCGCAGGCCGTCCTCGACGCTGGTGGACTCGACGATGTCGAACGGCACGCTGTGCGATGCCATAGCCCCGGCTATGCGACGGCGGAGCGCTCCCGGCTGCCCGCCCGCCGCGTTGGGGTTGAGCAGGACCAGGTACCGGTCGGAATGCGGAATCGGGTAGTCAGACGCCACGCCGTGCGATCTCCTCGAGTCTGCGCACCCGTTCCTCCGTGGGCGGATGCGTTCGGAACAGACCGCTCAAGCCGCCCGCCCGCAGCGGGTTAACGATGGCCAGGTGGGCGGCACTCGGATTCAGCTCCATGGGCCTTCGCCGGGCCTCGGTCTCGAGCTTCTGAAGGGCCGACGCCAGGGCCTCGGGGCGGCCGCTGATCTCCGCCCCCACCCTGTCAGCTCGATACTCTCCGGCCCGACTGATGGCCATCTGGATCAGCATGGCGGCGATCGGGGCCAGTACCATCATCAGGAGGCCGCCGATCAGTCCGCCGCGATTGTCGTCGCCGCCGAACCAGAAACCGAGCCGCGCCAGCATCACGACGGCCGCGGAAAGGGTGGCCGCGACGGTACCGATCAACATGTCCCGGTTCTTGATATGCGCCAGCTCGTGCCCGATCACCCCCGCCAGCTCGTCCACGTCGGCCACCTGGAGCATGCCCTGCGTGACGCACACGGCCGCGTGCTCCGGATCGCGTCCGGTCGCGAACGCGTTCGGCTGCTGAGAGGCAGACACGGCCACGGCCGGCATCGGGAGCCCGGCGCGCTGCCGGAGCCCATCGATCATGTCGTACAGTCCCGGCGCCTCGTGCCGCTCGAGGGGCCGCGCTCGATACATGCGCAGCACGATGCGGTCCGAGAACCAGTAGGTTCCGAAGTTGAAGACCGCCGCGAAGGCCAGGGCGATCATCATGGCCGACCGGCCGCCGAACCAGCCGGCGACGGCCACGAACAGCGCCGTCATCAGGGCCATCAGGCCGAATGTCTTGATGTAGTTCATGCGCGACCCTCCCAGGGACCGGAATCTACACTCAGAAGTTCCAGTCCCGGAAGAGCATCAGGCCGTACGTCCGCCGGCTGTAGGAGCTGAAGGAGTATCCATACGAAGCATAGCGCTTGAATCGGTCTTCCGTCACGAACTCCAGGCGCCAGGACCGGGCGAACGACCACTCGAGCCCGAATCCCGGCAACTGCCCGCCGAGCGGCTGCGTGGCGCTCACGAACAGGTCGGGGGTCAGGTAGCGGCCGATCTCGAGCTCCGTTCCGTACAGCAGGCTCGTCGTGCTCCCAGACTCGATCTGACCCGCCTGGCCGGTGGACCGGATGTCGAAGTAATCCACGAGCCCGACGCCACTGACCAGCACCTGCGAGAACTGGTTGCTGACGGTGCCGAGCAGGCTCTCACGAACCAGCGATGCGGCGAATTCGCCTCCCTCCGTGCCCGCGCCCAGGCAGGCGGTGGAGAACAGCAGGAAGCAGATCTCGTCCGCGGCCGGAAGGGGCGGGTCACTCGACGTGTCCAGCGTCGGCGCCGTGGCCGTCCCCCCGATGTCCACCGTGATGGTGACGGGGCCCTGGTCGGAACGGGTCTGGTACTCGGCCTGGATGTCGAGGTTGGGGTCCATTCCGGGCGACCCGGTGAACGTGATCGAGCCGGCGGCGATCTGAAGCTGCCGCGAATACAGGCTCGACAGGTCGGTCCCGGAGCCCGACACGTAGCGGTACTTGCCGCGGGACAGGTTCAGGGTGCCAAAGGCGACCAGGTCTCCCTGGGCCCGGTCCATCCGCACGTCCAGTACTCCTGCCAGTTCGACCTCGAGGACCTCGGAGCGCAGCCACAGATTGGGTCCGAGGGTCATCTCCGCTTCCATCCGAAGATTTTGCATGAACGGGTTCTGGACTCTCTCGAACAGCCTCTGTTCCATCACGAGTGTAGTGTCGATCAGGGCCGTGACCATCGGGTCCGTGAGATCGACCGCCTGTTGCCTGCGCATGAACCGCCCCGCACGCACCTGGCCTTCGGAGATGCGGAAGGCACCCGTGAGCTCGGGCGAGTGGTACGACCCACCGAGATGCCCCTCGCCATCGAGATAGAATGTCGCCATTCGCCGATCCATGGCTCGGAAACGATTCATCCCGATCGTAAGGTCGAAGCCGAGATCGGTTGGCTCCCGGGTATCGATCGCCCCCCGTACCGTGGCAGAGCCGCCGGCCGAGGACTCGAGTCGTCCCGACTCCAGCCGGGCCTCTGTACCTTCGAACGTCAGCGAGGCGCTGATGTCTTCGAGCCTCACCCCCAGGTAGGGTACGGTCGCAGCGGCGTTCGACAGCGTGGCGGCCCCTTCGAGATTGAGAGCGTCCGGCTCACCCGAGAACTCGACGCGACCGGCTCCGAAGCCTCGCACGTCCTGAAGACTCTCGAACGCGAGCTCCAGGGGCTCCATGGGCAGGCTGTCCGCCTCCAGCACCAGGTGAAGCGGATCCGGAGCGAGACGCGTCTCCATCTTCCTCAGGGCCAGGTCCGTCAGGATGAACCCGTCGAGCCGGCCGAGAAGCGTCCCGTTCTCGTGCACTCCGATTCCCAGGGTCATTCGCCGGTTCGCGTAGTCGGCATCGCCCACCAGGCGCTCGTACTCGAAACCGCGGACCGCCGGATCCACCACCACGAACGTCAGGTCCCAACGAGGATCGTCCGCCGTCCCCCGGAGACGTGCATCCGCCTCCAGGAATCCCCCGTATGGAAGAGCTTCGTCCGGCGTGAGGAACACGCTCGCCAGATCGAGATCCCTGATCCGGACGTCCAGGTTCACGGCACCGCTGTCCGGAACGGCCCCTTCGATGAGCAGGCTCGCGCCTTCCTCAGACCGAAGACTCAGGCCGGTGGAGGCGAACCCTTCCTCGCCCCACACGACCTCGGCCGGGCCGTCCAGCACCAGGCGTTGGGGACCCGTGGTGGCGGCGAGTCGCTCCAGCGCCACGCGCCTCTCGGCAGCCGTCCACTGGAATCGGGCGCGCATATCAAGCTCGAGGGCGGACCCACGCCGTGCGTACAGATCCACATCGCTCGTCGTGGAGTCCCGGCGGTCCCACAGTACCTCGACGCTGTCCAGCGTTGTGCCGCCGCCCGCCAACCCCCGCACGGTGGCGCTCGCGGTCAGCCGGTCCAGGAGGCGGGGATCGTCGATGTCGACCGTGAGGACCACCGAATCGGCCTCGAAAGGTCCGTACTGGATCTGCCGACCGTGCAGCCGTCCGCCGAACGAGAAATCGTGGACGTTGCCGTACAGGACGCCGAGCGCCTGGAGCGACCCCGCGATCGTGTCGGGCGGCTGGCTGACCTCGGACTCGGCAGCGCCGGGCGCGGCCTCTTCTTCCCCTGGAAACGCCGCGAACAGGCCCTCGAGGCTGGTGTCCTGGCGAGCCGGATTGCGGCCCGGAACGATCCACCGGTTCCACGAGGCGAGATTCGGAGCGTCCACGTCCAGGATCAGCGACCCGCTCGTCTGTTCGGCTAGACCGAAGCTCCCCCTGCCCCTCACCCGGCCCGCATCGGTCCGAATCGCGAAGGTGTCCGCCGTCGCCAGTCCGTCCGCGAGGGTGAAGCGGAGCAGGCTGGAATCGACGCGTGCCCCCTCGATGAGCGAGCGGAGAATCGTGAGGTCGAAAGTCGCCTCGAGCGTGGCGGGGTCCGTGCCTATCCCCTGCACGCGTCCCTCCACCGCGAGCCGCGTGGCCGGTGCCTGTTCCACCCACTGCCGCAGCTGGATATCGCGGGCCGTCAGTCTGGCGTCGTAGCTCCGCTCCTCGGCCATGAGATCGAACCGGCCGTCGAAGTTCACGAGTCCGCGCGGTGTCCTCAGGTCGGCGAGCACCCGCAGATCGGAGAAAAGGCCGCGCGCCGAGAGCGGGCCGCGAACATCTCCGACCAGCTCCACATCGGGGGGCGCGTACGGTTGCAGCGCCGCCAGCCAGAGGGGGTCGGTCACGAACTCGACGGTGACGCCCGGCTCGTCCTCGAGGACCACGCTGCCGGACCCGGACACGTGCGACGCAGCACCCGAGGGCAGCTGGTGTGTCAGATCCGACTCGAAGTCGAACCACTGGCCCACGGTTCCCGAAAGACGAGTCCGTCCCTCCAGCCGTCCGCGCACCTCGTGTGTGATGCCGACGACCGCCGTCCACCGGGGCTCGAATTCCAGGAATGTAAACTCCAGATCCTGCATGTCGCGTGGTTCGACGATGGCCAACCCTCCGGCGACCGTTACGAACGACGGGCGAATCGCCTCATCGAGATCCAGGAGCGTCAGGTCGGCACGGATATCCATCAGGTCCAGCGGTCCCGTGCCGCTGACGGTTCCCGTGATGTATCCGTCGGTCAGCGAGTCGCGCTCCAGGACCTCGTCAACCAGCCGCAGACGGAGTGGCTGGAAGAGGACGTCCAGGCTCTCGAATCGGGGCACGCGCTCGAGAGCGAGCACGAAGGATCCCCGCGCCCTCGAGTCACCCGAGCGGGCATCGGCGCCCGAGACGTCCACCACGATCACCTCGCCTCTTGTCCACAGATCGAACCGCGCTGGCCCGCCTCCCTCCTGCGGCATCGGCACCGGGAGCCACTCGAGGTCACTGAACGCGAACGGATCGGCCTCGATACCGAAGCGGAACTGTTCCGTATCCGAGGGGACGATCCAGCCGGAGCCTACCATGGTGCTCGCTTCGGTCTGGAGCGTCTCGATCTCGATCGCGATCGTATCCCGGAACGTGGCGTTTCCGTCGAAGCGACGGACATCCAGCGTCTGGGTAACCACCGAAGCTCCGGTCGCCAGCTCGAGAGCCTCGATTCTGAAAGGCCGCACCGGATCGACGAGCCTGATCAGCGGAAACCCGCCCGACAGTGAATCGAGACGGATCTCCCGGATCCACTTGCCCGGTCCGGCCCGTACTACTCGCCACAGCTTGTCTCCGCGCAGTCCCTTCGCGACCATCGAGTCCCGCGCGGTGCCTGTGAGATCGGCGGCCCACGGCGTAGTGACGAGGAGATTGCCCCGGCGGATGTTGAGATCCGTGAGCAGCACTCTGGTCCGGCTGCTTCCCCCCGCCGAGTCGGGCTCCGCCGGCGGGTCGGATGGGTCATCCCCGAACAGACGATCGAAATTCCAGTTGCGATCCTCGGCCTGGATCAGGGAGATGCGGGCCCGCTCCACTGTGATGTCGCGGAAGCGGTAGGTCCCGACAAGAAACCCGAGCGGATTGTAGCTCAGACGAACACTGTCGAGCTGAACGAAAGGGGTGCCGTCGGACTCGAGGATCTCGAAATGGGCCAGGTGCGCCCGGGTCAACATGTTTCCGCCGAGGATCGGCCCGACGCGGACGTCGCCGTTCACCACGTCGGCCAGCAGCTCCTCGACCTTGTCCGCGACCACGGCGCGGCCCACCACGGTCTGGCTCAGCAGGAGGATCGCCCCGGCGGCAGTGAGACTTGCCAGGCCCACGAAGACGGCGACGGAGCGTCCGATCACCTTGATCAGGCGCCACACGGGCCTCGGCAGGCCCAGGGGCGCCGCCAGTTCCCGATCCGTGGGGCGGGTCCGTTTCCAGTGTCTGCTCATCGCGCCACGTCCATCAGAACGCCTCGCCGATCGAGAACTGGATTCGCAGGCGGCGCCACAACTCGGTCAGGGCCGACGGGTCGTCCCACGTGAAGGGATCGTAGAGAACGGATTGCTCCAGCTCTTCGATCGAGCCATCGTCGAGCACCACCACCGCCGGCTTGAGTTTCGCTCCGCTGGGATTGTACCCGACGTCGAGGCGCAGAGGACCGACCGGACTGCGGAACCGCACGCCGGCCCCGGGCGTCGCGACCAGGGCCACCCGGTCGTCGATAGTCGCCCACACCTGGCCGAAGTCCACGAATGCGGCCACCGTCCAGCGGTTGCCGGCGCGGAACCTCGCTTCGATGCTACCGTCGATCACGGCGTTTCCACCGAGCGGCCGCTCGTTGAACTGCGTCGGGGGTACGTCCTGGGCGCATTCCTCGAAGGTGGCGTACCCTTCACACTCCGCTTCGTCCAGCACGAGCACGGTCGGTCCCAGGAGGTTCAGACCGAAACCCCTCACGCTCTGCGGCCCGCCGGCGAAGAAGCGTTTCTGCGGGTGGACCACGGCGTCCGATGTCACCGTTCCGGTGAGCAGGTTGCCCGTGTACGGCAGAATCCCGCCCGTCCGCAGGTGCGCTCCCAGGACGATCGTCTTCGATGCCTGGCGGAACAGGGCGCCGTCAATGGTTCCGCGCGTGTACTGATAGTCTGAGAACGTGAGGTCGCCCGCCTGCTCGAGCTCTGCGGCGAGGTACCACCCGCGGGTGGCCGCGAACGGGTTGTCCGTGCGGTCGTAGGTCCACAGGGCGGTGATCGGAGACAGCCAGTTCGCGTCGGACAGCTCCTGGATGTCCTCCGGATCGCACACCCCGAAGTTCACGCAGAAGTAGATGTCGGCGGACTCCTCGGCGAACGAGGTGAGCGTGGGCTGGTACCCCAGCGTGAGCTGCATCCTCTGCTGGAGACGGCGGCTGAAAGCCACCTGGCCGCCGACGGCGTTCCTCACGTACAGATCCGGGACGGTCTCGCGCTCCGCGAACACGCTCGCTCGCAGGTTGTTGCGCCCATCGGAGAACACCGGCTGTTCGAAACCGACCTCGAGCAGGTAGTTGAGCTCCTGGTACACCTCGTTCGAGCTCACGTCCGTGCACGGGAACTGACCCTGCAGCTGACTGGCGAACAGGTTCGACACTCGCCCGGTGAACCGAAGGATGCGGGCGTCGCCGAGGAAATTTCGGTAGATGAGGCTGGCCTGGCCCTGCACGCACTCATCCGTCTGGAGCCCCGCGCCGGCCTGGAGCGATCGCTTGGGCGCCGGCGCAACCTCGACTTTGAGGTCGATCAGGGTGTCGGTGTCGGCGCGCTGCTCGGATGAGATGTTGGCCCAGCGGAGGGCCTGGAGGCTGTACAGGCTTCGCTGACTCTCCACGATCTGGTCTTCGCTGAACCAGTCCCCGGATTCAAAACGGACGAGCTCCTGAATGACGTCGTCTCCGACCTCGCCCGAGCCGACGATCCTGACTTCACCCACCCTCACCCGCGGCCCCGGCTCGACTCGCAGGCCCACGTCCGCCTCGAGCGATTCGGTCGGAATGAAGTACTCCCGGAGTACCTGGGCATGAACGTATCCGTCCTTGCGCAGCCGCTCGGCCAGGCGGCGCTCTCCGTCTCCGAGCGCCACCAGGTCCAGCGGGTCACCGAGCGCGAGCGACAGGTCCGCGCTCACCATCGCTGAATCGAGAAGTTCCTCGCCTCCAAGAACCGCGAGGGTTCGGATCCGTGTCGGCTCTCCCTCCTGGATATCGAACTGAATCCGCACCTTTTCGTCCTGGCGCACGATGGTCGTGTCCACCGTGGCTGCCCGGAAGCCTCTCTGGCGGTAGTACAGCCGCAGACGCAGCACGTCCAGGGGAAGCTCTCCTTCGTCGAGGTACTCGCGGATGTGCGCGACCCCCCAATCGGTCAGCGGGCACAGCGGGAGAGGAAAGACGAACAGGAACGTCCGGCATCGGGTGGCCGAGGTGAGGATGGCGCTCTCGAGGTCCCCGGCGGGAAACGCCTCGTTCCCCTGGAACGTGATCCCGACCACCTCGGGGTCGGCGAAAGTCTGGCCGGCGGCGTCGTCGGTAGCGATCGCGATCAGAGCGATGCCCACCGCGAGCGTGCGCCAGGCAGTCCTCCGACAGGCCATTCTCACTTCCCGGGAGTCTCCGCCACATCCGAGCCCAGGCGGTTCATGAGCCACGCACCCAGGCCGATCAACCCGATGCTGATCACCTGCGCCAGGGACAGCGAGCCGAAGAACCGGTCGTCCTTGGCGCGGAAGAACTCGACGAACAGGCGCTCCAGCCCGGCCAGCACGAGCCACAACGAGAACAGCCAGCCGGCTTTCTTGTCGCGAAATCGGAGTCGCCACAAAACGAAGAATATGACGAGGGATATTCCGACTTCGAACAACTGTGTCGGATAGACGGACAGGACCTGGCCGTCCGGAATCTCGGCCGGGATGTCCACCCCGAAGCCGCGGCGGAGATTGCCCGCGGTCGATGGCGGTTGGCCGTTGGGGAACGCGATCCCGACCCAGCTGTCCGTCGGGCGGCCGTAGTCGTCCCCGACCAGGAAGCAGCCGACGCGACCGAGTGCATATGACAGCGCGAGCGCAGGCGCCACGACGTCGGCCACCTCGGCGACTTTCTGCCCCCGGCGTCGGATGATCCAGATCACGCCCAGCGCCCCGCCGATGAGGCCACCGTACCACACCAGGCCCGAGCGGCTGAACAGCATTCCGGCCGGGTCGCGGACGGTGAACGCCCAGTTCAGGAGCACGTAGTAGATCTTGGCCCCCAGGATGCCGCCCACCAGCGCGCCCAGGAGGATATCGCCCGCCAGCTGCTCGTCCCTTCCCTGCTGCTTCAGCTGGATCCGGATCACCTGGAAGCCGGACAGAAAGGCGATCGCCATCATGACGCCGAACGTGGTGATGGTGATCTGGCCGAGGACGGGCAGGTTGAGCGTGATCAGTTCCGGATACATGAGGTTCTTTCAGTTCGCGTTACGAGAGACCCGGAAACGGCAGGGCCGGATCCGCGTTCAGGTCCAGGCCGTGTGTCTGCCCGGCCGACAACCTGTGCTCGGCGAGCCGGGCCACCATCGCCGCGTTGTCCGTAGACAGCCTGGGCGACGGTGCGAACATCCGGCCGGCCGGCTCCAGGGCCGAAGCCAGGCTCTCGCGAAGAAGGGCGTTCCGGGCGACACCTCCGCCCAGGAGCACCCGCCGGCACCCCGTGCGCTCGACCGCTCGCATCGTCTTGGCGATCAGCACATCCACCACGGCTGCCTGGAACTCCGCCGCCACGTGGGCCCGCGCCGCATCGATGTCGATACCTACGTCCGCCTCGATCTCACCGATCATGAGCGAAGCCGCCGTCTTCAGCCCGCTGAACGAGAAGTCGAAGTACCCGGCATCGCCCGGTGCCTCCCGGGTCGACAGCATCGGTCGCGGCAGCCTGTACGTTCCTGCGATTCCACGCTGCGCAAACTTCTCGATCTCGGGGCCGCCCGGAAAGCCCAGGCCCAGTCGCCGCGCCACTTTGTCGAAAGCCTCACCCGCCGCGTCGTCCCGCGTGGCGCCCAGCAGCTCGTATCGCCCCCAGGCCGGAGCGTACAGGAGCAGGGTATGGCCGCCCGAGATCAGAAGGGCCACGAAGGGGGGGGTCGCATCGGGCGACTCGAGGGAGTTCGCGTACAGGTGGGCTTCCATGTGATGCACGCCCACCACGGGGAGACCGAGGGCGTAGGCGAACCCCTTCGCCCAGTTCAATCCGACGAGAAGCGCGCCCACCAGGCCGGGGCCAGCCGTGACGCCTACGCCCGCCACATCGGCGGGGCCCATGCCTGCCTCCTGCAGCGTGCGCGCCACCACTCCGTCGATGTGGACCAGGTGCTGGCGCGCCGCGATCTCGGGAACGACCCCTCCGAACACCGCGTGCGCGTCCTGAGACAGGATGACGTGGCCGAGCACCCGGTTGTCGGCGACCACGGCGGCGGAGGTTTCGTCGCAGGAGGATTCGATCCCGAGGACAGGCCCGCCCCGGAAGCTCATCGATCACGACCCTTCCGGTCTGACCGTCACCTGTTCCGGACGGGCCGAGGCCGACACGAAGCCGCCCGAGGTCAGCTCCACCGCGATGGGAGCCAGCAGCGGTCCGGAGGGCACCTCATCGACCCGGACGCTCACCCACGAGATGGAATCGAGCTGACGCCGTACCGCGGCCGCGGCGCCCCGTACCACCACGTCCACCGAATCCGGCTGGACCCGAACGCGTCCCGCGGCTGCGCCCGACACCTGAATCGGCAGGCGGACCTGCCGCACGACGAGCGAGTCCACCGGGACGGTCACCAGAACGCTGGGCGGATCGATATCGACACCGCGCACGCCCGTGGGCAGTTCCAACGGTACGTCTCTCATGACCGCATGTTGGAGGTCCTCCAGCGACACCCGCCGCGTGGCTACCTGGTGAATCGGTTCGATCCGGGATGACCCTCCCCTGATCGTCACGCTGTCGGGCTCCACGAGGAGGGGTCTCATGACGGTGAACCCCATGGCCGGAACCGTGACCAGGTCCGTCACTACGGGCACTCTTCGCTCCGCAAGCAGCTCGAACTTCAGTTCGATGGAGGTGGGAACGACCAGCGTGGCGCGCACGCCGAGGTCTCGGTCGTAAACCACCTGCTCGGGCTCGAGAGCCACGCGCATGACCGGACCCGAGACTTCCCGAATGCCGATGCGCACCTCGGGATCGTCGCCGATCAGGGCCAGCAGGTCACGGTTCCGGCCCTGAAACGTGGTGGCCACCGCATCCGGCGCCTCGAGGAGGACCCAAGCCGAGTCCTGTACGTCGATGACGAGCCGGGTGACCACTTCCTGCGACTGACGTTCGCTCGACGCGAGATCTAGCCACAGCAGGAATACGATGAAGAAGGCCACCAGCTTATAGGGCCAGTGGTGTCGGATGGCGTGTTCCCAGTTCACTGCCGGACCGTCTCGTTCATGGACGCGGGCGCTCTGACCGGCGACGCGTCGGGTCCACGAGGTTCACGTCGCCCGCCACACGCACCTCGACGACGTCGCCCTCGCGGAGGCTGTAACCGGCGGGCGGATACTGGCCCACGATCCGGCCGGGCGCCTCCGGAGCCTGCGGGTCGTACGTGATCGCACCGAGTTGCAGACCGGCCCCGGACAGCGTTCCCCCGGCATCATCCACGTGGCGACCCACCAGATCGGGAATCTGTACCACCGGACGGCCCTCGCTGACCACGAGGGTGACCTCGGCCGGCACGGCCAGCTCGGTTCCGGCCTCCGGGCGAGTCTCGATGGCCCGTTCAAACTCCAGAGTATGGGTGATGCGCTCGACGGTCACGTCGTAACCGAGCCGTTCGAGTACGATCACCGCCTGGCGCTCGGACAGTCCCGAGACGTTCGGCAGCACGTGGAGCTCGGGCCCGCGGCTCAGCGAGACGTACACCGGGGCGCCCGGCCGCGCGTACTGCCCCGGCAGGGGATCCTGCGCGAGGATCGCGCCTTCCGGGGCCAGGTGGTGCGTGACGCCCGAGCGCACGGTGTACTCGAGTCCCGCGCGCTCGAGGCGACTTTGCGCCTCGTCCTCCGTCAAGCCGACGAGTTCCGGCACCGCGACGATGGACGGATCATCCTCCACGGCCCGGCCGCCGGGAAACACCCACTGGGCCGCCGCCAGGTAGCCACCGCCGAAGAACGCCGCGACGACGACGGCTGAGATGAGCCACCGGCCCGATCGCCTTCCGCCTCCTGTTTGGGGCGCTTCCGCCTGTGGCTCCGCCTCGACGGAAAACAGCTCGGCGAGCGTCGCCGTGCTGGGCGGCGCGGCGGCCGCCGCCGTCCCCTCGGCCAACTCCGGCCGCTCGTCGTCAGCGCTGCCTGCCGATTCCTGTGGCGCCAGACCCGCAGCCCGATCTCGGCTCTTCGCTCCCCGTCCGCCTCCCAGCCCGCGGCGCCGCTTGTAGCTCATCCTGTCATTCCCCTTTCGCCCGGATCTCAGCTGCCGAGACGCCTGAGTCGGCTCGCGAATGCGCCGTCGGTGTCCCACTGCCACGGCAGCACCCGCAGGTCACCTCTTTCGTCCGTCGATTCCTCCCGGACCCACGCCGGCTCCGGCTCTTCCCGCCGGAAATCCCGGTGTCGGGCCAGAAACCTCTCGACCTGACCTTCATTCTCCTCCGGCTCGAGCGAACAGGTCGCGTATACGAGCAGGCCCCCGGGCTCGACCACCCTCGCCATCGCCTCGAGCAGTTCGCTCTGCAGTGCCACCAGCGAGTCCAGTTTGTCCTGACTCAGGCGCCACCGCGCGTCCGGGCGCCTGCGCAGCACGCCCGTCCCCGTGCAGGGCGCGTCCAGCAGGACCGTCCGTGCCTGGCCGATCGCGGGGGCACGGGCGTCCATCCTGAGCAGGCATACGTCCAGCCCGAGCCGGAATACCGGGTCGCGCAGTCGTTCGAGACGCCGCCCGCTCACGTCTGCGGCCACGAACGGCCGGGCCTCCGGAACCCGAAATGCCAGGCCGAGTGTCTTACCCCCGGGCGCCGCACAGGCGTCCAGAACGGGACCTACGAACCGATCGCCCACATAGTCTACCACCGCGGCCGCGGCGGGATCCTGCACGACCAACCGAAGACTCCGCACCGCCACGTCGGGATCCCCCGAGCGAAGGCGGAACATGGCCCTCCATCCAGGTTCCGGGACCAGTCGAGTCCCAGAACTCGGGCCGGGATCGGCCGCCGACTGCGCGTCGCCGTCCAGCACTCGCACAGTGACCGGCGGCGCCCGGTTATCATTCTCCACCAGACGACGAACCGAGGCAAGCGGCCAGCGGGACAGCCACCGCCGAATCAGCCAGGCGGGGTGCGATCCCCACGTCGTAAGGTACCCTTCGGGATCATCTTCCGGGTCGGGAAACGCTTCCTCATGTGGACCTTCCTGTGTGGCTCGCCGTAGGACGGCGTTCGCCAGTCCGCCCGCCTTCGGTCCGACGGTACCCTTGAGACCCCGAACCGTCTGGTCCACCGCCGCGTGGTCGGGGACCCGGGTCTCCCGCACCTGGTAGAGACCGAGACGCAGCCACCGGAGCACGGCGGGGTCGAGCCGACGAATTGGCCGGTCGAGCAGCAGGGCCAGCTCCGCGTCCAGCCGCGATCGCAGTCGAATCGATCCGTACGCCAGCTCGAGAGCCAGCCCGCGGTCGGCCCCCCGGAGATCGGCGAGGCGGCGCGAAGCAGCTCGATCGGCGAACTCTCCTCGATCCACGTCGGAGAGGATGTGAAAGGCGGCGACGCGCGGATCTGCCGCGGCGCTCTCCGGGACCGCTGTCAATCCAGCATGCCCGCGGACGGACTGGAGGGCACGGCCCACTCGCGAGTCGGCATGCGACCGGCCCGCCACGCTGCCCTTCCGGCCTCCACGGCCTGACGCATCGCGTGCGCCATCAGCACGGGATCGTCCGCCGCCGCGAGTGCCGTATTCATGAGGATTCCATCGACGCCCTGCTCCATGGTAGCACAGGCGTCAGAAGCTGTCCCGACCCCGGCGTCCACGATCACCGGCACCTCCAGGCGGCTTTTGAGAAGCCTGATATTCAGAGGATTGAGGAGCCCGAGCCCGCTGCCGATCGGCGAAGCCAGCGGCATGACGGCCGCCGCGCCCGCGTCCTGGAGCTTCAGGGCCGTGATCAGGTCATCGTTGGTGTAGGGCAGGACGATGAACCCATCCGCCACCAGCGTCCTCGTCGCCGCGAGAAGCGCCTCCGTGTCGGGAAGAAGCGTTTCCTGGTCGCCGATCACTTCCAGCTTCACCCAATGGCTCAGCCCGGCCTCCCTGCCCAGGCGCGCGTAGCGCACCGCATCCTCCTCCGTGTAGCAGCCCGCCGTGTTCGGAAGCAGGAAGAACTCCCGCGGATCCAGGTGGTGCAGCAGACTCTCCTCCTTGGAGGCGTCGAGATCCACTCTTCGCACTGCGACCGTGACCATCTCGGCGCCCGACGCCCTCAGGGCCGCCACCGTCTGCTCGGCGTCGCGGTACTTGCCGGTTCCGACGATCAACCGGGACTCGAAGGTCCTGCCGCCGATCGTGAGGGGATCGGGATCCCGCGTCTTCCGGTTCTTGGTGACCGTATTCATATCCTGACTCGATGTCCGTTAGCGTGTTTCAACCGCCGCCCACGAAGTGGACGATCTCCACGCGGTCCCCGTCCTGCAGGACCACGTCCCCGATCTCGGTACGCCGGATGATCTGCCGGTTGAGCTCGACGACGACCAGTCGACCATCCAGTTCGAGGTCCTCGAGGAGGCCTGCCACCGTGCGACCCTCCGATACCTCCCGATCCGTGCCGTTGACTTCTACCCTGAGCATGCGCCTTTCGTCCTCCCCGTCATGCGCCCGCCCGATCTGAAACCCGCTCGATGAGCCGCAACGCCTGTTCAACCGGATCCGCGGCTTGCCATACGGCACGAAGCACCGCGACTCCCGCCGCACCGGCGGTAATGACCTGCTCCGCGTTGCTTGCGTCTATTCCGCCGATTCCCACGACCGGAACGCCGGCGACAGCGCATGCTGTCACCAGCGCCGGTCCAGCCGGAACCCGATCCGGGTGGGTCTCCGTGGAGAATACGGATCCGGCCACCAGGAAGTCGGCGCCCTCTTCCGCCCGGGCCCTCGCCTCTTCCGCCGAGTGCACTGACGCCCCGATGGCGAGCCGTCCTCTCGAGATCTTCCTGACCTCGCGCACCGGAAGCGCTCCCCGTCCGAGCTGGACGGCCTGAACCCCCGCGGCGAGGGCGACATCGACCCGACCGTTGACCACGCACCAGGCACCGGCCCCGGCAGCCATCGCGCCGAGCCCCTCGGCCAGTCCGTGAAAGCTCCGTCCGTTCGTCTGCACAAGCCTCAGGTGAAGCGCGAGCCGTCCCCCCCCCGCTTCCATCAGCTCCCCGGCCATCGACCGGAAGGTCGGAGCTTCCGCCACCTCATCGGTGGCGATCACGTGCAGGAGCGGCACTTTCACTCGAACGACCGGCCCTCCGTCACGGCTCGCCCGCGAATCCAGTCCTCCGCTGACATGCGCGGCCGGCCGGCCGGCTTGACCTCCCGAAGGCGGATCGCCCCCGACCCGGTCGCCACGACGAGGCCCTGCTGCGAGCTCGCCGCGAGCACGGTGCCCGGTGGCCCTGTTTCGTCGCAGGAATCCGCCTCCGGGCCGAACACCTGGACCGACCGATCGTCGAGGGTGGTCCATGCCCCCGGCCAGGGATCGCAGCCCCGAATCCACCGATCGAGCTCGACCGCCGGCAACCGCCAGTCCAGCCGGGCGCTTTCCCGGCTCATCTTGGGTGCGTACGTGGCATGCTCGTGGACCTGCGGCTCCTCCCGCAGCGAGCCCGCCTCCATCTGGGCCAGGGCCTCGACCACGGCGGACGCGCCGATCTCGGACAGCATTTCATACAGCTCACCGGCCGTCAGGTCCGGATCCAGCTCGACCGCGACCCGATACAGCACCGGCCCGGCATCCAGTTCCCGCACCATCCGCATGATGGTGACACCGGAGTGCTCGTGCCCGCGGATGATGGCCCAGTTGACCGGAGCCGCCCCGCGGAGCTCTGGAAGCAAAGAGGCGTGAACGTTCACCGAGCCCAGCGTCGGAAGCTCCAGGACATCGTCGGTCAGGATCTCGCCGTACGCCGCGACGACGGACAACTCGGGATCGAGCTCACGCAGCTGGGCCAGAAACGACTCGCCGCGCGGCCTTTCGGGCTGGAGCACCGGGATGCCCTCCTCCAGCGCGACCGTCTTGATCGCACCCGGACGCAGGACGCGTCCCCGACCGGCCGGCCGGTCCGGCTGCGTCACTACGGCCACGACCGCGTGTCCCTCCTCCTGAAGAGCTCGCAGGGACGGCACGCCGAAGTCGGGGGTACCCCAGAACAGGATCCTCATTCACCCTTCCCGTCGATTCCGCAGTTGCATCCGGACCGGCGACTATCGCCGGGACTCGTCCATCTTCGACCACTTCTTGAGCAGCATGCGGCGCTTGAGAGGACTCACGCGGTCGATGAACAGAACACCGTCGAGATGGTCCATCTCATGCTGGAGGCATCGGCTCAGGATCCCCTCCGCCTCGATACGCACCGGCTCTCCGTCCCGATCGAGGCCCTCGACCACCACGCGGGCGCTGCGCTCGACGACCTCATCGAGCCCCGGAATGCTGAGGCACCCCTCGACCTCCCGCTGCGTACCCGTCGCCTCGACGATTCGGGGATTCACCAGCACGCCCGGCTCTATCTCGTCTTCCCTGACGTCATACACGAACACGCGAAGCGGAACCCCGATCTGGGGGCCGGCCAGACCGATCCCGTCCGCCGCGTACATCGTCTCGAGGAGATCGTCCACGAGGGCGCGGACGTCGTCATCGATCGTCTCCACCTCGCGGCACATCTCCCGCAGAACGGGATCGCCCAGATATCGGACCTCGCGCACGCTCATCCCGGCTGACCTTCCGGCCTTCCCCGTTCTACTCTCAGCCGTCCGAGCCCGCGCCGGCGGCCTTGCCGCCCACCTTTGACCGCTGGATCTCGAGACGCGTGTCGTCGGCCGTCTTGATGGTCACGCGGTCGTCTGTGAGATGCACGATCTTGCCGATGATCCCGCCGATCGTGACCACCTCGTCGCCCCGGGCAAGGGACTTGACCATCTCGTCATGCTCTTTCTGCTGCTTCCGCTGGGGCCGGATCAGCAGGAAGTAGAAGATCATGAAGATGGCACCGAACATGAACACCGTGCCGAAGGGATTCGGCCCGGTCGCGGTCTGCGCCTGCAAAAACGAGAGGATCAGCACTTTTCAACTCCCCGTGCCCCCCCCGCTGTCGGCGGGAGAGGCCTCCCTGGTTCAGTGTGTCGTTCAGCCAGATAACTTAACGGTTCCTGCACGGTATCGCTCCAGCCACGACGTGGCCCAAAACTCGAACTCGGAGGCCAGGACCGCGGCGCGGGCTTCGGCCGCCAGATCGATCAGAAACGCGAGGTTGTGAAGCGACAGGAGCCTCAGCCCCAGGAGCTCGTCCGCCACGAACAGATGCCGGAGGTAGGCCCGCGTATAGTTGCGACAACATTCGCAGCGGCACTGCGGATCCAGGGGCTTCGGGTCGCGTGCCAGGCCGGCCCGCTTCACGTTCAGCCGGCCGTCGCGGGTGAAGGCCGTCCCGTTGCGCCCGTTCCGGGTCGGGGCGACGCAGTCGAACATGTCCACGCCCCGGCGTACCGCCTCCACCAGGTCCTCGGGATAGCCCACCCCCATCAGGTAGCGCGGCAATGCCGGGGGCATGGCCGGCTCGAGGATATCCAGCATCTCGAGGGTCACCTCCTTCGGCTCCCCCACCGAGAGACCCCCGATGCCGAGACCCGGCCATTCGCCCAGCGCGAGGGTGCGCTTCAGTGAGTCCAGGCGCAGGTCCGCGAACGAGGCACCCTGGATGATCGGAAACAGGAGACCCGGCTCTGCCCCTTCGGCCTCGAGACCCGCGTGCCGGGTGCGGCAGCGGTCGAGCCACAGGACCGTCCGCTCGAGCGCCGCCCGCGCCGTCGGCCGGTCCGCCTGTCCGGGCGGACATTCGTCGAGCGCCATCATGATGTCGGAGCCCAGGACCGTCTGGATCTCGACGGCCCTCTCGGGCGTCAGGAGATGCCGGGATCCATCGATGTGGCTCTGGAACGTGACGCCCTCGTCTTCCACCCGATTGATGCGGGCGAGGGAAAATACCTGGAACCCGCCCGAATCGGTGAGTATCGGCCGGTCCCAGTGCATGAACCGGTGCAGCCCTCCCGCCTCGGCCATCACCTCGGTGCCGGGACGCAAATACAGGTGGTACGTGTTCGCCAGGATGATCCGAGAGCCGATCGACTGCAGGTCCTCCGGCGTGAGCGATTTGACCGTGCCCTGCGTGCCCACCGGCATGAAGCAGGGAGTCGGGACCTTACCCCTGTCCAGCACGAGCACGCCGGCACGCGCCCGTCCGTCCGCCCCCTCGACCGTGAACCGCCCGTTCGTGTCGCTCACGTCATACCACCAGCATCGCATCGCCGTACGAGTAGAACCGGTACCGCTGCTCGACCGCGTGACGATACGCTTCCAGCACGACGTCGCGCCCGGCGAGGGCCGCGACGAGCATCAGCAGACTCGAGCGAGGCAGGTGGAAATTGGTCAGAAGACCGTCGACTGCGCGGAACCGATACGGAGGATGAATGAACAGGTCCGTGGAGCCCTTGGACGCCTCGAACGAGCCGTCCGAAGAGACCGCCGTCTCGAGCGTTCGCGCGGAGGTCGTGCCGACGGCCCACACCCGGCGCCCTCCCTCCCGGACGTGATTCAACAGGCGCGCGGCCCTGTCGGACAGCTCGAAGCGTTCGCCGTGCATGCGGTGATCTTCCACGCGTTCCGCGTCCACCGGCCGGAAGGTGCCGACGCCCACGTGCAGAGTGATGGGGACTACGCTCACGCCGAGCGCCTCGATCTGCTCGATCAAGCGGGTCGTGAAGTGTAGCCCCGCGGTCGGAGCCGCCACGCTTCCGCGCTCCCGCGCGTACACCGTCTGATAGCGATCCCGGTCGGCCGCGTTCTCCGGCCGGCCGATGTATGGCGGCAGCGGGACCTCCCCGTGGCGCTCGATCAGGTCCCAGGGATCGCCCTCGCCTTCCAGCCGCACGCGTCGGCTGCCGTCGGCGAAGGAGTCCTCGACAGCGACCCGGAAGGAATCGGCCACGTCGACCACCCGGCCGGGCTTCAGCTTTCCGCCCGGCCGCACCAGCGCCTGCCACGTACGTTGCTCCTCGTCCTCCGGGAGCGGGCGGAGCAGGAGGACCTCCGCACGGGCCCCGGTCGGTTTGCTGCCCACGAGGCGGGCTGGAAACACGCGCGTGTCGTTGACCACCAGGGCGTCGCCCTCGGCGAGGTACTCCAGCAGGTCCGGGAAGCCTCGATCCGTCAGCGATCCGGCCTCTCGATTCAGGACCAGGAGGCGGCTCTCGTCCCGCCGGTCGGCCGGGTGGCTGGCGACGAGGTGGTCGGGAAGCGGGTAGTCGAAATCGGCCGTGCGAAGCGCGGGCCCCCGTTCAGCCGTCATCCCCGAACAGTCCCGCCTGGGCCGACTCTCCATCTTTTGGAAGTGCGTATCCGAACCGTTGGAATGCCCGCGGCGTGGCGACCCTGCCACGGGTCGTACGGTGCAGATAGCCGTTCTGGATCAGATAGGGCTCGTATACTTCCTCGAGCGTGTTGGCGTCTTCCCCCACGGCCACGGCCAGCGAGCCCAAACCCACGGGACCGCCCCCGAAGTTCTCGATGATCGCTCGCAGGATGCGGGCGTCCATCTCGTCGAGGCCGTACTCGTCCACGTTCAGCATCTCCAGCGCGCCGCGGGAGGTGTCTCCGTCGATTCGCCCGTCCGACTTCACCTGGGCGTAGTCGCGCACCCTCCGCAGGAGCCGGTTGGCGATGCGCGGGGTGCCGCGCGAGCGCCGGGCGATCTCCGACGCTCCATCCCGGTCGATCGACACGCCGAAGATTCCGGCCGAGCGTTCGACGATCTGCTGGAGCTCCTCTGGCGGATAGTAGTTGAGCCTCTCGACCACCCCGAAGCGCGCCCTCATCGGCGCGGTGAGAAGTCCGAACCTGGTCGTGGCCCCGACCAGGGTGAACGGCTCGATCTTCATCGTCACGGTCTGAGCTCGCGCCCCTTCGCTGAGTCGGATCTCGATCCGATAGTCCTCCATGGCCGGATACAGGTACTCCTCGATCACCGGTCGCAGCCGATGTATCTCGTCGATGAACAGGATGTCGCCGTGGCCCAGATTAGTGAGCAGTCCCGCGAGATCACCGGGCTTTTCGAGCACCGGGCCCGAGGTGATCTTGATCTTCACATCCAGCTCGCGGGCCATCAGGATGGCCAGCGTCGTCTTACCGAGACCCGGAGGACCGAAGAACAGGGTGTGATCCAATGCCTCCTGACGCTGCAGGGCGGCTCGAATGTACACGTCCAGCGCCTCTTTGACCGGCTCCTGGCCCACGAACTCCGCGAGGCGGTCCGGGCGCAGCGACCGCTCGTGACCTACCTCGCCGTCGAGCGGCTGCGGGGTCGTGACTTCCAGGCGTTCGGACATCGGGATCTCCGCGGCTGGCCGCTATATGTGCCGCAGGGCGGCTCGGATCACTTCTTCGGCATCGACGTCTCCGCCGACTTCCCGCCGGGCCGCCTTGAGGGCCTTCTCGCTCTCGAGCCGCGAGTACCCCAGGGCTCGGAGGGCCCCGAGCGCCGCCAACCCGCCCTCCAGCAGCTCGTCAGCGGGCCCGGCCGAGTCTGCCAGGTCGTCCAGCTTGTCCGCCAGCTCCAGGGCCATGCGCTCCGCCGTCTTCCGCCCCACCCCGCTCACCATCTGCAGCGTCTCGTGATTGCGGCTCCGCAGCGCACTCACGATCCGGTTGGCCTGGAGCGTCCCGAGAATGGCCAGCGCCAGGCGAGGACCCACGCCGGAGGCGCTCTGAAGGCGAAGGAACAGCTCACGGTCGAGGGCGCTGCCGAAGCCGAACAGCTCCATCCCGTCGTCCCGCGAGACGAGAGCCGTGTGCAAATCCACCTCGCCGCCCAACTCGGGCAGGTCCTCGAATACCCGGGACGGGACGATCACGTCGTAGCCGACGCCGGCGACGGTCATGATCTCGAGGCGGTCTCGACGAACCGCGGTCAGCTCGCCCCGGATGCGACTGATCATGACGTCTCGCGCAGTCGGGCCAGCGGGCCGGTGCCGATGATGAGGTGACACAATGCGGCGGCACATCCGTCCGATGCGTCGGACGGCCTGGGTGGCTCCGCCAGCCCGAGGAGTTTCTGTACCATGAACCCCACCTGTGTCTTGGTCGCCCGGCCCGTTCCGACCACCGCCTTCTTGATCTCCGCCGGTGGATACTCCGCCACCGGCAGTCCGCTTTCGGCTCCGGCCAGCAGGGCCACCCCGCGCGCGTGTGCCAGCACCACCGCCGTGCGCGGGTTCTCCCGGTAGAAGACACCCTCGACGGCCATGCAATCCGGCTGCAGCCGTTCGATCACCGCCTGGATGTCACTGTAGATGTGCAGAAGGCGTACGGCCAGATCGCCCTTCCGCGGCGAGCGAATGATTCCGCATTCGATGAGCCGGCAATCGGTCCCGCTGCCTTCGACCACCCCGTACCCCGTCACCGTGGATCCAGGATCGATTCCCAGGACTCTCACGTGACGCCCGGCGCCTCGCCTATGCAAAGCCGGGCCCGGCCGCGGGCGGCTTCAGCCCTCGAGAGACGCGAACGCTTCGTCATCCACTTCGAAGTTCGAGTAGAGCTTCAGCACGTCGTCCTGCTCTTCCAGAGCGGTCACCAGCTTGATGAGCTTTTCGGCCTCGCGGCCCTCGACGTTCACCGATGTCGAGGGGATCATCGCCAACTCGGCCTCCTCGAACTCGATTCCCTGCTCGCGGAGCCCGTCCTGGACCACATGGAAGTCGGCTACCGAGGTGGTGAGAATGTGCAGGTCGTCCTCGGTGCGCATGTCGTCCGCCCCCGCCCCGAGCGCCGACTCGAGGGCCACCTCCTCGGTGTACCGCATCGCGTCGAGATAGATCTGGCCCTTCCGCTCGAACATCCAGGCCACCGAGCCGCTCTGCCCCAGGTTGCCGGCACCCTTGCTCATGATGTGCCGGATCTCGGCCACGGTGCGGTTCGTGTTGTCGGTCACGCACTCGAGGTAGATGGCCACGCCGCCGGGCCCGTATCCCTCGTACGTGGTCTCCTCGAACGTCATGCCCGGCAGTTCTCCCGTGCCTCGCTTGACGGCACGGTCGATGTTCGCCTGCGGCATGTTCTCCGCCTTGGCGTTGGCGATCGCCGTGCGCAGGCGCGGGTTGAAGTTGGGGTCGCCACCGCCCTGGCGCGCCGCCACGGCGATCTCGCGACCCATCTTCGAGAACCGTTTTCCGCGGGCCTGATCGTTGACCGCCTTCTGGCGCTTGATCTGGGCCCATTTGCTATGTCCCGCCAAACGACTTCACTCCCTGCCTGGGCACCGCGGTCAGCGGTGCTCTTCTTCCTTCCGCTCTTCGGCCTCCGCGATGATCTTCCTTGTCACGTCGGGAGGAGCCGGCTCGTATCCCGACAGATCCCGCGAATGAGCGCCCTTGCCCTGAGTCAGGGAGCGCAGCGCCGTCGAGTACCGGTACATCTCCGCCTGGGGGACCTTCGCCTTGACCACCTGCCAGTGCCCGTCAGCGTCCATGCCCATGATACGGCCCCGTCGCTGGTTGAGGTCGCCGATCACCTCGCCCATGAACTCCTCGGGTGTCCGCACCTCGACGTCGAGGATCGGCTCGAGCACGATCGGGCCGGCGTCCCGCGCGACCTTCTGAAACGCCATCGAGCCGGCGACCTTGAACGCCTGCTCCGAGCTGTCCACCGCGTGGTAGGACCCGTCGTAGCACTCCACCTCGACGTCCACCACCGGGTATCCGGCGAGAATCCCCCTGGCCAGGGCTTCCTGGACGCCCTTGCCGACGGCCGGGACGAACTTGCTGGGGATCACGCCGCCCACGATCTTGCTGACGAATTCGAAGCCCTCACCGCGAGTCCGCGGTGCTACTCGAAGCCAGCAATCCCCGTACTGTCCCCGGCCACCGGTCTGCTTCTTGTACCGCCCCTGGCCCTGCGCCTTCCTGGTGATCGTCTCGCGATAGGCGATGCGGGGCGCCTCGGTTTCCACGTTCACGGCGAATTTTCGCTTCAGGCGCTCCATCGCGACATTCAGATGGAGCTCACCGAGCCCGCGGGCGATCGTCTGGCCCAACTCGGGGTCGTAGGCGGCGACGAACGTCGGGTCTTCCTCGTGAACCCGGTTCAGTCCGTTGGCCAGCTTGTCTTCCTCTCCGCGCGAGGCCGGGAAGATAGCGATCGCGATGTCCGGCTTCGGCCAGTCGATCGGAGCAAGGCGGAAGTCTTTGCCCTGGGCGCACAGGGTGTCCCCCGTATGCGTGTCCTTGAGCTTCGCGATCACCCCTATGTCCCCGGCATGCAGAACCTCGACCTCGTGGCGGCTCGCGCCGTCCGGAGTGCCCGGATGCGACAGGCGCTCCGTGGTGTTCCGGCCGGGGTTGGCCACGGTCATACCTCCGCGAACGGATCCGGATAACACCCGGAAGTAGGTCAGCTCGCCGACACGCGGCTCCTGGGTCGTCTTGAAGACGATCGCCGTGAGGGGCTCCGAGTCCAACGGCTGAAGCTCCGTGACATCACCTTTCGCGTTCGTGACCTCTACCGGACCTGAATCGACGGGCGACGGCATGAGCTCGACCAGTTTGTTCATCACAGCGCGCACGCCGCGTCCCGTATCGCCCGATCCGCAGAAGATCGGGAAAAGCTCCCCGCGCCACATCGCCGACGACATGGCGGCCAACACCTTGTCGCGATCCAGCTCTTCGCCCTCGAGATAGGCCTCCAGCAGCTCGTCATCCGTCGCAGCAATCGTCTCGATCAACTGCTCCCGGTACCGCTCGACCGTGTCCAGCAGCTCGCCAGGGATCTCCGTTTCCTCGTACTCGCCTTTGGACGACCCCGCCTTGTACACGTGCGCCTTGTTGGAAAACAGGTTGACCATCCCGCTGAAGCTGTCACCCGTGCCGATCGGCACTTCCACCGGGATCGCCTCGGCCGACAGCGTGTCGCGGATCTGGTTGAAGCACTTCTCGAAGCTGGCGTTTTCCCGATCCATCATCGACACGAACAGCATTCGCGGCAGGGAACGGCGGGCACACGTCGACCACACTCGCTCCGTGCCGACCTCCACTCCGTTCGTGGCGCTCACGACGACGAGACCGCCGTCTGCCACTCGCACGCCGGCTTCCACTTCGCCGAAGAAGTCCAGGTAGCCGGGGGTGTCGATCAGGTTGAGCTTCGTCCCCATCCACTCGGCCCGGCCAACGGCCAGGTTGATCGAGATGCCGTGATCGTTCTCTTCGGGAGTGAAGTCCGTGTGCGCCGTGCCGTTCTCTACCGAACCACGTCGCGTTGTGGAGCCCGCTATGAAGCACATGGCATCGACCAGGGTCGTCTTGCCGCTGCCACCATGACCGAGAACCGCGATGTTTCTGATATCGGAGGAACCGTACTCGGTACCCATCGCGCCTCACCTCCTGTCGGGGGTTCACGTCCAACGGCCCCCACCGCGTGGCGGGGGGCCACATAGTAGAAAAGACGTCGCTCTGTGGAAAGGGGCGCTCCGCGCCTCAGGCGGGACCGCGGTAACGACGGCTCATTTCGTCCAGGTATGCTTTCTCTTTGGCTGTCAACGACTCGATGCCGGAGTCTCGGATCTTGTCCAGAATGCGATCTACCTCATCCAGCGTATCGCCATCCACCGGTCGGTCCCTGCGACGCCTGCCGGCGTCTCTGCCTTCCCCGGATGCCTTCCCGCCCTTCTCGACGCCGATATGTGCTCGCCTCGGGTTCATGCGGCGCAGCCTGGTCTCGATCCGGTCCCCGTACCGGAGGTAGATCCACGCGGTCGCGGCGCCTCCGAGATGCGCCCAGGTGGCCACCCCACCTCCTGCCTGACCGCCCAGGGCGGAGCGAGTGGCGAGAAGATCGAAGACGATCATGACCCCGACCAGGTACTTCACCTTGACCGGTATCACGAACCACAGAAGCACGCGCGCGTCCGGCCATTTCATGGCGAACGCGAGCATCACCCCCATCAACGCGCCCGACGCCCCGATCACCAGGACCGGCCCTATCCATTGGTACAGCAGCACCGAGGTAAGAGCGGCGCCCACCCCGCACAGCAGGTAGAACTTCAGGAATTCCCGTCCTCCCCAGGCCCGCTCGAGCGGGGGACCGAAGAAGAACAGGATCAGCATGTTGAAGAAGATGTGCCCGAAGTTCGCGTGCACGAACATGTACGTAACGGGCGACCACGGGTGCCTGAACAGGTCCGGCGTCGAGAACCCCAGGGTGTCCACCGCCCACCTGAAAGGCAGCAGGCCGAGCACGCTGATCGCGAGAAAGACCACGAAGTTCGCAATGAGAAGCCGCTTGACCCATGGAGTGAGCGAATAGCCGAACAGGCCGGCCCCTCCGCTCGGACCGCTGTACCCGCCGCCCCACCCGCCACCGCCGTAGCCGCGTGGGCGCCGGGAATCGTACCTTCGGTCCGCGAAACCCATCAGGCGCGCCCCGGATCCCGGTTCGTCCGCGAAATCGCCGATCGGGCAATGCGCTCGCACAACTCCGGAAACTCGATCCCGGCAGCGGCCGCCGCCTTCGGCACCAGACTGGTCGCCGTGAGTCCGGGCAGGCTGTTCGCCTCCAGACACCGCAACGACCCGTCGTCCCTCCGTTTGAAATCCACGCGACTGTAAGACGTCTGGCGGAGTGCCGCGTAGGCCCGCAGCGCGAGGTCTTGCAGGCGGGTCGTATCGGCGGGAGACAGGTCGGCCGGAGCCTCGTACCGGGACATCCCCGACGTGTACTTGCACTCGTAGTCGTAGATGTCGTGACTCGGGATGATCTCCACCGGCGGCAGCGCTTCGCCTTCGAGGACCGCGACCGTCAGCTCGCGCCCCGGCACGAATTCCTCGCACAGCACGTCGTCGTCGTACCTGGCCGCCACCGCCAGCGCCGGCTCCAGCTGCTCCGCCGCCCGCACCACCGTCAGACCCACGCTCGACCCCCCCGATGCCGGCTTCACCACGAGGGGAAGGCCGAGAACCTCCACGATCTCCGCGGGCGTCGCCGAGGATGCGGTCCAGGCGGGGGTAGGAACGCCCTCGTGAGCCAGCAGCTCCTTCGAGATTCGCTTGTCGAACGCGACGGCGCTTCCCAGGCACCCACTTCCCGTATACGTCACCCCGGCCAGGTCGAGCAGTCCCTGGACCGTACCGTCCTCCCCGAACTCCCCGTGCAGCGCAAGGAACACGACATCGGCGCGCCGGACGGCCGGCAGCTCCGCCAGCGCGGCTCCTACCGACGAGCTCCCGAGCCGGGCCAACTCGTCGAGCGGGGGGGGATCCACACCGACCGCCCCGCCCAGAATCCGGGCTTCCTCTTCCGGAAGTACCGCTCCGTGCGCGGGATCCACCGCGACAACCTCGTGGCCGCGCTGGCGGAGGGCGGCCACCACGGCTCGGCCGGTGGCGAGAGACACGTTTCGCTCTTCGTTCGTCCCCCCGAGGACGACGGCCACTCGCATCGATTCACTCATGATCGCGCCCTGCTCCCCCCGAGGGACGATCGACCAGGTCGCCCATCCCATTGGCCTCCAGCCACTCGTCGTTGAACACTTTCGACAGGTAGCGCTCCCCGGTGTCACACAGAATGGCCACCACGCATGCGTCCGGGTCGTCCACCTCTCGGGCGACGTCCGCCGCTATATGCACGATCAGCCCGGTAGACCCGCCGACGAACAGTCCTTCTTCTCGCGTAATGCGGCGCGCCATGCGGAAGGCGGTGTGGTCATCGACCGTGCGGAATTCGTCGATCCACTCGAAGTGGAGAGTGCCGGGGAGCTTGTCGTTTCCGATCCCTTCGACCTTGTACGGGCATCCCTCTCCGATCTCGCCCGTCCGCGAGTACCGCTCGAACACGGACCCTTCGGGATCACCCGCGATCACACGTATGTTCGGGTTCATCTCCTTGAGATACCGTGCTGCGCCGCTGATCGTCCCGCCGGTGCCCGGGGACGCCACGAAGTGCGTGACCCGACCATCCGTCTGCTCCCAGATCTCGGGACCGGTCGTCAGGTAGTGCGCCTGCGGGTTCACCGGGTTGTAGAACTGGTCTGCCAGGTATGAGTTCGGGGTCTCGTCGGCGATGCGGCGTGCTACCGTGGCATAGTACTCGGGGTGATCCGGATCGACCGTGGGCGTGACGATGACCTCCGCGCCGAACGCCCGCAGCAGGCGGACCTTCTCGTCGCTCATCTTGTCCGGTATGGTGAACACACACCGATAGCCTTTCACGGCCGCCGCTACGGCGATACCGATTCCCGTGTTACCCGAAGTGCCTTCGACGATGGTCCCTCCCGGCCGCAACAGCCCCTCCTTCTCCGCCGCCTCGATCAGAGCCACGCCGATCCGGTCCTTCACCGAACCCCCGGGGTTGAACGACTCGGCCTTCAGGTACACCGGCGTACGTGCTCCGTCGGTAACCCGGTTGACGCGGATGAGAGGTGTCCACCCGATGGTCTGGAGCACGTCGTCGTACGGTCTCGGATGAGGTCTATGGCTCATCGGGACGTTCCTCGGGTCTTGGATAGATGACGGGCAGCCTTCCCCAGATGCGGATCGGCTCCCCCCCCTGTTCGGCCGGTTCCCACTCGAGCTGCCGGGAATTGACCACCGCTGCCGAATCAAGAGCCCGGTCGCCGCTCGACTGGATCACGAAAGCCGAATCCACCGATCCCGACTCCGAGATCAGGATCTTGAGCACGGTCGTCCCGCTGGCGCCGTACGACCAGGCCGAGGACGGATACTCGAAAGGGTGCAGAGAATCGATCCGCACGGGCGGCTTGAGAGGCGCGTTCTGGACTCCGAGCCTGAGCCCTCCCACCTGCGGGTTCACGGTGTCCGCGCAGCCGCTGACTCCGGACACCAGCGTGGCTGCAAAGATCGCGGTCCACACGCGACACCGGGCTCCTGGCTGGCGCCGGCCGGCCGGCTTCACGCCTCCTCCTGCCACAGTCGGCGGAGCTCCTCCAGCGCCACGAGCGCCTCGATGGGTGTCATTCGCTCTGGATCGAGATCTGAAAGCCGCTCCATCAGTCGAGAGGGGCGCAGGTCGAACAGTGTCAGTTGGCCACGCTCGTGCTCTCCGAGGTGACTCAGGCGCGTCCCGCCTCCGGGGCCGTCTTCCAGCTCGTGGAGGACGGTGAAGGCTCGCTCGATCACCTCGCGCGGCACGCCGGCGAGTCGGGCGACGTGAACGCCGTACGAGCGGTCGCACCCCCCGGGCTCGAGGCTCCGCAGGAACACGATATCCTCGCCCGTCTCGCGCACGGCCACGTTCCAGGCCGTGACGCCCTCGAGCATGTCCGCCAGCTCGACGAGCTCGTGGTAGTGCGTGGCGAACACCGTGCGGGCGCCGATCCGGTCGTGAATGAACTCCGTGACGGCCCACGCGATCGCCACGCCGTCGTAGGTGGAGGTACCGCGCCCGATCTCGTCGAGCAGGATCAGGCTGCGATCGGTGGCTCCGCTCAGGATGGAGGCCGTCTCCGTCATCTCCACCATGAACGTGCTCTGCCCATGCGCCAGGCTGTCCGAGGCTCCGACGCGCGTGAAGATCCTGTCGCATACGCCGAGGCGGGCTGAGTCGGCCGGGACGAACGACCCACTCTGAGCCATGAGCGCGATCAATCCCACCTGCCGGAGCACCGTGGACTTGCCGGCCATGTTGGGACCCGTGAGGATCATGGCGAAGGCATCGCGATCCAGCTTCACGTCGTTCGGGATGAAGTCCTCCCGCGCGATTACCTGCTCGACCACCGGGTGTCTTCCCGCCCGGATGTCCAGACCGAAGCCGGCGCTCATCTGCGGCCGGACGTAGGCGTTCCTCTCCGCCACGTCCGCCAGAGCCGCGTGCACGTCCAGCTCCGCCACGCGTTCCGCCGTCTCCTGTAGCCGTCCCGTGGCAGACTGGAGGGACTCCCGGAGTGCGATGAACAGGCGGCTCTCCGCAGCGGCGATTCCGGTTTCGGCGTCCAGGATCTTCTCTTCCCACTCCTTGAGCTCCGGCGTCACGTACCGCTCGGCGTTCGTGAGCGTCTGCTTCCGGATGTATCGATCCGGAACGCGAGCCAGGTTGGAGCGGGTGACTTCGATGTAGTACCCGAAGACCTTGTTGTATCCGATCTTGAGGCTCTCGATCCCCGTACTCTCACGTTCGCTCTGCTGCAATCCGGCGATCCAGTCCACGGCGCCCTCGCGCAGCGTCCGCAGCTCGTCCAGCTCGGACGAGTATCCGGGGCGGATCACTCCGCCGCCCGACATCAGGGCCGGCGCTTCCGGATCGATCGCACCCTCGATCGCCTCCCGAACGTCGTCCAGCACGTCGAGGTCCCGCAGAAGGGCCCGCAGGCGGACCGTGGCCGGGTCGCCCACCGCCCGGGTGATGGCGGGAAGGGCTTCGAGCGACTTCGCGAGCGCGATGAGCTCCCGCGGATTGATCCGTCCGGCAGAGATCTTGGCGGCCAGACGCTCGAGATCCCGGACGTGGCGCAGCGACTCCCGCATCGCCCTCCGGTCGCCCGCCGACGCGTGCAACTCGGCCACCGCCTCCAGACGGGCGTCGATCTCCGCCAGATCGACCAGGGGAGCCAGGAGGCGACGCCTCAACATCCGACGGCCCATCGGCGTGA
This sequence comes from Gemmatimonadota bacterium, assembly GCA_039584685.1. Classification (GTDB taxonomy): domain Bacteria; phylum Gemmatimonadota; class Gemmatimonadetes; order Palauibacterales; family Palauibacteraceae; genus Benthicola. The sequence goes on from JBDGXI010000005.1 coordinate 41,115, forward strand.
GCGTTCGGTCGAGCACCTGAAGGAGCGTCGCGCCCGCGTCGTCCCGAATCGGCTCCACCACCTCGAGGTTTCGCCGGGTCATCTCGTCCAGGTGGAGGTAGCGGCCCGATCGCTCTACCCGCGGGGCCTTGAGGTGCCCGGTTCCCCCGGGACGGACCTCCTCCAGGTAGCCGAGCACGGCCCCGACGGCACTCAGCATGTGCGCCGCGTCTCCAGCCCCGAGTCCGAAGCCCGAGACATCCCGAACGCGATACACCCGCTTGACGGCCTCGGCGGCCACGTCGGGCGCGAAGCGCCACGCCTCCCGCTCGGTGAGGACCCACGGACCCTCGAGCGCGAGGCTCGAATCCGACGCTCCCACGACCTCCGCCGGTTCGAGACGCGTCAGCTCGTCCGCCAGCGCTCCGGCCGCAACCTCACGTACCTCCACCTCGCCCGTTGACAGGTCGGCCGTCGCTATTCCCACCGGATCGCTTCCGGCTACGGCCGCCACGAAGTTGTTGCGGCCGGCGCTGAGGAGAGAGTCCTCCAGCGTAGCCCCCGGCGTCACGATTTCCGTGACCTCCCGGCGTACGATCCCTTCCGCCTCGGAAGGATCCTCCACCTGCTCGCAGATGGCGACCCGCCTGCCCTGGCGAACGAGCTTGGGCAAATAGTCGTCGATCGCTTTCGCGGGCACGCCGGCCAGAGGCACGTCGCCGAAGCCACCGTTGTTCCGCGACGTCAGGGTAATTCCGAGCAGGCGGCTCCCTTCCTCCGCGTCATCGAAGAACATCTCGTAGAAGTCTCCGACCCGGAAGAAGAGGATGGAGTCGGGATGGCGTGCCTTGATGTCCAGGTACTGCTGAATGAGCGGCGTGTGGGCCGCAGCCCGGCTCACGGCTCCTCCGGAACGACGATGCTCTCGAAGCCGGCCTCGGCGAGGCGCACGGCATGGCGCGCCGCCTCCTCCCGGCCTGCGAAACGGCCCGAGCGGACCCTGTACAACCCGCCTGGTTCGGAAGCTTCGAGAACGCGGGCGCTCGACCCCGAGGCCACCACCTGGTTGCGAACATCCTCCGCCGTCTCGCGCGAGCTGAAAGCTCCGAGTTGCACGGAGAACGATTCCGTGAGCGCAGGCGCTCCGTCGGTGCGGCAGTTTTCCAGCGCCGCTCGAACCAGCTCGCGATCCGACTCGGTGGCGGGACTCCCGCCGAGCGAGGATGCGGTCTCCCATGCGGCGCAGGCCCCGGACCGGTCTCCGGCGGCAGCCAGCACGTTGCCCGTCCACAGCCAGGACGTGAAGGTCAGCGGGCTCCCCGGAAAATCTGCTCGCATCCTGGCCAGGTCCGCTTCCGCCCGGTCCAGGCGACCCTCGGCGACGTACAGCTGCGCCAGCCTGAGTCTCGCCGCCGCGCCGTAGCGTGAGTCCCCGCGCACGGCGACCCACAGGTAGTCGACCCGGGCCGAATCCAGGTCCGCCGTCAGGCGTGCTCTGAGGAACCGGGCACGTTCCACGTCCGCTCGCCGGTCCGAGGCTCCCGGCGAGGCGAACCACTCGGCGAGCGTGCGCCGTGCCTCGTCGGCCTGACCGAGATCCGCCGCGCGTTCCACGGAATCGAGAACCTGCGTCGACTGCGCGGCAAGCGGGGGCGCCAGCGCGGCCCCGGCGGCCAGCAACAGCAGGATCGTCCAGGCGGCTGACCGCCATCCCGGCCGCGTCGCAGCGCGCATCACGAGCCCCGCCCCGCGTGCATGGCCTGCAGCCCGAGGAGGAGCTCCTCGATGACGGCTCGGTCGCGTCCGCCGGTGGTTTTGGCGCGGGAATCGGCCCGCAGCAGCAGCTGAAGAGCCTGGTCGATCTCTTCGCCGGTCCAGCGCCGCGACTGACTCGTGAACGTGCGCACCTTGAACTTCAGGTACGGTTTGCCCGCTTCGCCCAGCGTACGCTCCAGCAGGGTGGCGCCTCCCTCGGCCGCGATACCGAGAAGCACGTGGTGATCCGTCATCGCGTTGATCAGTCCCACGGCGCTCGAGTCTGGCGCCGAGAGGAGCGTCGGCAAGTCAGCCAGGGCCTTCCGATAGTCGCGTTCGGCGACCAGATCGAGCCACGCCCACCGATTGACGGGCCGGATGTTGGGAACGAGCTCGGCCACCCGCTCGACCGTCGCCGGCTCCCCGTTTCCGGTAGAAGCCAGCTTCTCCAGCTCGGCCTCCAGCAAGCCGAGGTTGGAGCCGACTGCCGTCGCCAGCGCCTCGGCGGCCCGCGCGTCGAGGACGATCCCGTGGGCCTCGGAAGCACGCTCGATCAACCACCCCGGTATCTCGGCGTCCCGGGGAGCGGCCCATTCCAGGGCGACGGCTCCCTCCTTCATCTTCCGGTAGAACGCCTTGCGCGAGCCCTTGGGAATCGTCGCCGTCACCACGAGGGTCAGCTCGGGCGGCGTGCGGTCGAGCACATCCTGCACCACCGTGCAGCCCGTAGGTGTCAGACGCTCCGCTCCAAACAGGGCAACCACGCGCCGAGGAGCCATCACCGGCGGCATCGCCAGTGACGCGGCCAGCGTCTCCGGGCTGACCTCCGATGCGCGATAAGTGTCGAGATTGAAGTCTCGAGTCGCCGAATCGACGGCCGCCTCAACCAGGGTTCGTGCTGCGTCGTCTCGAAGACGCTCCGCATCCCCGTAAAAGAAGAACACGCCCTCAACTTCGCCGCGATCGACGAGAGTGGCCAGACGACGGTCAGCCGCAAGACTCACGGGCCCCCCCGGCGCTGGCTTCCGCGGTATACGCACACCGGCGGACTCAGCGGTTGAAGAGTGCGGGCTCCGACCGGAGGTAGGAAGCTTCGATGGCGAACGCGGCGTGCGCTTGTGGAGAAGGCGGCCACTCGAACTCCGTGAGGTATCCGTCCAGGTACGATTCGTCTTCGACCAGCAGGGTACTTACGAACGGACCGCTGCGGAAGAGCGACGGCAGCTCCCGGGATTCCGGCGGAGGAGGTTTGGCGGAAACGGCCGCCAGCTCCATCTCCAGGGGTACGCTCGCCGCGAACGGGAGCCAGAACAATGCGAGCAGGCCGACGGCCGCCACACCTACGAGCGCGGCGCTCCCACCGAAGCTCCGGCGGCCCTCCGTGACACCGCAGTCCACGTTGTACAGGCGGTGCCGCAGGCGAGGCATGAAATCGTCGGAACTCTCTGGAAGGGGGATGTCCGACAGGAGCTCGAGGCCACGTTGCATCACGTGGTGATAGCGAGCACAGCAGGGACAGGCGGCCATATGCGTCTCGAACTCCGCGAGCAATGCGGAGTCCAGGAGACCGTCCCCGTAGTCCGTGTACAGTTCAATGAATTGATCGCACGACATCGCGATAGCCAGATCTCGTCAGTTAGCGCCCCAGCGGCCCCGTGCGGGCCGATCGACTCCAGCGTGCGAATATTACGCGCGTGTCGAGAGGTTGTTCCCGCGGGTTCCCGGACGCAAGAGAGGCGGCCAACCGGCCGCCTCTCGTCGCTATTGCCTCGGGTTCTCCGCTGGCTACTCCAGCATCGGACCGATGATCAGGGCGAACTTGTTCCGCGCCCGGTTCAGCCTCGATTTCACGGTGCCCAGCGTGACCCCGGTGATCTCCGAGATCTCCTCGTACGTCTTGCCCTCCATCTCCCGCAGGACGAACACGACCCGGTGATGCTCCGGAAGCTCGGCCACCGCCTTCTCCACCTGCTCCCGCAGGTGCCGCTTGCGGTACAGATCGTCCGGCGAATAGGAGCTGTCCTCCCACTGCAGGGGCCGGTGATCGGCCTCCCAGTGCTTCTTGATCGCCTGGAACAGCACCAGGGGGTTACGCGATCGGTTGCGCAGCTCGTTCTTCGCCAGGTTGCTCGCGATCGTGTAGATCCACGTCGAGAACTTCTTGGTCGGATCGAACCGGTGCAGATGGCGGTACACGCGTACGAACGTCTCCTGGACCAGGTCTTCGGCTCGATCCCGGTCTCCGATCGTACGGTAAATGAAGTTCAGTAGACGCGTGTGATAGCGCTCGGCGAGCTCGTTGAAGGCATACCGTCGGCCTTCCAGATACTCCGCCACCAGCGCCGCATCATCCAGCTCCTTGAGGTTCGATCGCAGCGTCCGCTCATCGACGCGCGCCTCCGAACCTTCCAGCCTCCTGGTCTCTATCGCGTTGGCCATTGTGTTCTCCTGCGTTCCCCGGCTTCCCCGGCTTCCCCGCGCGGGAGCGATCGTGTGACGGGCGTCGAACCTGGACCGACACCCCCGAAGGTCACTCCGCTGTCGCTTCTATGAATCTCCCGGCGCAGTCATGACCGGGCCAGATCCCTTCCCTGCCCTTCTGACACCTGCCGGTCCACGATTGTTGCTCCGTGTACCGGACCGACGCTCACTCACCCGCTCTGAAGGCCCGGCGTAACCGCCGCCATCAACACCAGACTGACGGTCTTTCCGTCCACGATGTCACCAGACAGGACCATTTCAACGGCCCGGGCCAACGACATACGGCGACACTCGATTACCTCGTGCTCCTCCAGCGCCTGCCGGCCCTTCTCAAGGCCGATGGCCAGGAAGAGGTGGATGCGCTCGTCCGAGAAACCCGGCGTCGTGAGGAGGGTCGTAAGCGGAATCAGCCGGCTGGCCTTGATCCCCGCCTCCTCCTCGAGTTCCCGGGCTGCACAGGCTTCCGGGGACTCCCCCTCGTCCAGCTTGCCTGCCGGCGCTTCCCAAAGCGTGCCACCCACGGCGTACCTGTACTGTCGCAACAGGACGACGTCGGGACCGGTTCCGGGCTCGCAGTCCTCCACCCCGTAAACCGGGAGAACGGCAGCGGCACCGCGATGCCGAACGATCTCGAGAATACCCTCGCTTCCGTTCGGGAACCGCACGGTGTCTTCTCGAACGTCCAGCATGTTGCCGCGGTACACGGAACGGCTCGTCCGTAACCCGACGTCTTCCGGCATCATGTCTGAATCGTTCAATCAGTCACCTTTGACACGGGTCCAGAATAACCGAAAACATACCGAAGCTCAAGGCGCCTCGCGGAGGGTGACCGAACCCAGGGTCTCGAGGTCCGGCAGAACGGCCTCGGCGTCGCCGACCACCAGAACCACGAACCGGCCCGGATCCAGCAGTCGAATGGCCATTTCCCGCACCTCGCGGCGTGAAACTGCCTGAATCCGGCCCGGAAAAGTGCTCCAGTAGTCGTCCGGGAGATCGTAGACGACCTGTTCGACGAGCGTCCCGGCTATTTGACGGCTCGTCTCGAAGCGGAGGGGCAGCGACCGGGTGAGGGCCCCGGAAGCTGTTCGCATCTCCTCCTCGTCCGGGAGCAATTGTCGCATCCGACCGGCCTCGGCGAGCATTTCGCGCACGGCATCCAAGGTCACGGGAGTATCGACCGCCGCCCGCAGGGTCAGAGGACCTCGCGCGCGGCGCAGAGTGAGGGCGGACCGGGCACCGTACGTCCACCCCTTGTCCTCGCGGAGGTTCATGTTGAGGCGCGAGTTGAAAAGCCCGCCGAGGATCGCGTTGGTCACGCGGGCGGCTGGCTCGTCCGGATCGTCCCGGCGCAGGCCGATGCTGGCGATCCGGATTTCGGACTGGCCGCTCCCGGGACGGTCCACGAGGACCGTTCCGGGGCTCGATACCTGCTGGATGGAGACCGCGGGCCGGGCGTCCACTTCCGGGCCGTGCCAGTTGCCGAATCGCGCCACCACCAGGTCCTCGAAGCCGTCGGGCAGATCGCCGCACGCGGCCAGTGTCGCGGCCCGGGGGCTGAACCGATCCTGATGAAACCCGGCGAGGTCCGGGGGCCCCAGAGGCTCGACCGTGTCCAGACGGCCGCGAGGGAGCCGTCCATATGGATGATCCCCATACAGGAGCTCGGCCAGAAGGTCGGCGGCTACCTCCACGGGCTCGTCCCTCAGCCTTCGGATCCCATCGAGGCGCTCACCTTTGCAGCGCTCGACTTCGGCGGCCAGGAAATCAGGCTCGAGCGCCACCGCCGCCAGGACGTCGAGGGCCGGCTCGAGCTGCTCGGACAGCGTGCGCACCCGGAGGACCAGCGAGTCGTATCCGGCCGATACGCCGAGCTGGAGACCGAGACCATCGATCCACACCGCCATCTCGCGTGCCCCTCGCCCTGACGCTCCTTCCGGCAGGACCTTGGCCATGAGCGATGCGAGTCCGGCGGTGCCGGCTCCGGTGGCGTGAGCGCCGGCGGGCACCACCAGGCTGAGCGTCGCCTCGGGCAACCCGCCGCGCCTCACCGAGACCAGGCTCATGCCGTTGTCGAGCCTCATGCGGTCGGGACGGGGCACGGTCAGGGCCGGGACCGCACCCGGCGCCGGGACACGGGTCCGATCGAGCCTCATCGGGCGCCCCCGGACGACGGTTCGTCCAGAGCGCCCGGCTCGCGCGGGATCACGTGCAACACCGTGCGGCGCTCCGCCATCAGAAGTCGCGCCGCCTGGTCCCGCACGTCTTCTGTGCCAACCGCGCCGTACACGTCGAACGACGTGTTCACGTAGTCCACGTCGCCCCGCACGACCTCGGAATGGGCCAGGACGCTTGCCCTTCCTCCCACGCTCTCGAGCTGAAGTACCAGCTGACGGCGGGCTCGATTGCGGGCACCCGAGACTTCTTCCTCGCGGAGCGGCGAGTCTGCGAGCCGGGCCAGCGTCTCATCCATACCTGACTGCAGGGCTTCAGCGCTCACGCCGGGTCGCGCTGTCGCCACCACCCACAGCATGCCAACGCTCTCGAGGGGCCACGCGAAGGCGTGCACGTCTTCGGCGAGGCGCCGATCGTACACCAGGTCCTGGTACAGGCGCGCGGAGCGCCCGCCGGCGAGGAGTGAGGCGAGCAGCGCGGCCGTCTCGTAGTCGGGAGAGGACCGAACGGAAGGACCGTGATACATCATGTACACGCGTGGGACGCTCACCGAGTCCTCGAGCCGGATCATGGATGCCGAGCCGTGCACGACGGTCTCCACGGACGGGCGGGTGGGCGGCGGGCGCGAGGGGATCTCGCCGAAGTACCGGTCCGCGCGCCGCAGCGCGTCTTCGGGATCGATGTCTCCGCAGATCACCAGCACTGCGTTCCCCGGCCCGTACCACGTGCGGAAGAAGTCCTTCACATCGTCCAGGCTCGCCCGGTCGAGGTCCTCCATGTAGCCGATGGTCGGGTGGCGGTATGGATGCCCTGGCGGAAAGGCATGCTGGAGGACGGTCTCTGTGGCCAGCCCATAGGGACGATTCTCGTACGATTGCCGGCGCTCGTTCTTCACCACGTCGCGCTGGTTGTCCAGCTTGGCCTGCGTGATGGAAGCGAGGAACCAGCCCATGCGATCGGCTTCGAGCCACAGGGCGAGATCCAGTTGATGGGACGGCACCGTCTCGAAGTAGTTCGTGCGGTCGAACCACGTGGAGCCGTTGAGCGTCCCCCCCGCCTCCTGCACCAGGCGGAAGTGCTCGGCCTCGGCCACGTGCTCCGATCCCTGGAACAGGAGGTGCTCGAACAGGTGCGCGAACCCGGTTCCTCCGGGCCGCTCGTTCTTGGACCCGACGTGATACATGAGATGCACCGCGACGACGGGACTCGAGCGATCCGGCTGCAGGATCACTCTCAGCCCGTTGTCGAGCTCATGTATCTCGAACGGAAACCGAATCGAACGCGTCGGGGTGGTCACGGTGGCCGAATGTACCGGACACCGCGGCCCACCTCAACGGTCGGTCAGTCCGCTCGCGCCATTCGCACCGCCAGGCGCGTCTCCGGCCGCAGCTCGTAGGACAGGACGGCCGGGGACGGCAGATGTCGCACGGTGAGAAGGCGGCCTCGCTGCGGGTCCACGGCAATCGCCATGGCGTCCGCGTCCAGCTGCAGGACCGATTGCAGCGTGCCGTCCCAGTTGAACACGTGCACCTCGCGTCCATACACCGCGTCGTCCGGGTGGCCGGCGCGGGTTCGACCGGAGAACAGGGCGTAGATCCGGTCTGTCGTGGCGGCGACGTCCACGTAACCGAACCGCAGGCTCTCGCCCGTCGCCAGGCTGGGACCCTTTTCCCCCATCTTCACCTTGAATACCGGCTCGAACGGGAACGGTCCGTCTATGCGGCGGACTGATTCTCCATCCGAAGTGAAGACCTCGAGGAAACCGGCGTGCCGATTGGCGAGCACGAGACGGTTTCCGGCCGGGTCCGCCTTCAGATTGCCGCGATAGGCGTGCTGCACCACCTCGGGCGGGGCTTCGATGTCGGATGTCGGCAGGACACCCGATGCTCCCTCGTACTCGCCGTCGGCCGTGAAATGCCCCAGGCGCCCTTCGCCAAAGAACCCGGCCGCGAGGAACCCTCCATCCGCCCGCCGCACGAGGCTCAAGACGAACGCCGGCCCGCGGAGCGGCAGTGTTACACGGCTCGAGGCGGAAATCGCATCCCATCGATCCGGCTCCACCAGCGTGAGGCGGGACAGCGCGGCGTCGAACACCCAGAATCCCTGCCCATCGGCGGTCGGCTCCAGCGCACGCGCTCCCTGGAATTCACCCGGGCCTTCGCCGGATCTGCCGAGCCCCGCGACGTAGCGGCCCGCCAGGTCCAGGACGTGCACCGGACGTTCCGCGAAACCGTCGACCAGCGCTATGCGGTCCCGGGCGATCGCGATCTGGGTGGGCATCGCCAGCACGTCGCCGTCGTACAGTGTGGTCCCCGCCAACGGGATCACTTCCACAGGCGGGGGGCCCAGGTCGTCGTCCGGAAGCGGCGGCGTGGACGCGCCGAACGCAAACCCCATCCACGCGATGAACGCGGTGCCGCCGAGCGGCACCTTCACCAGCGCGTTCACTAGAGCTCCGCAACCGTGTAGTAGTTCATGACTGGCTTGCTCCCGGCCGTGCACACGGAGTCGATCTGCCGCTTGCAGTCCGGCTTCTGCTCCTCCGAGCAGGCCAGGTTTTCATCCACGCCGCCCTCGGCCGTGAAGGTGAGCGGCGTGAGCACGAACAGCGCGCACACGAGGGCCGAGCGGGTGACGAGTTTGATGAGACGCATTGGAACCTCCGCCGTTGAGTCACGAGGCCGGGAACGTGAATACGGCCGGGAGACGGCGGATCGTCGTGGAACCGCGACCAGCCAGCTACGATCAGCCGACGGATCCACCGCCAGCCTAGGCCGAATCGCGAGATCCGAGTTGCAGGACCTCGAGATGCCTGACGGCCTCCATCAGGCTATTGGTACGGGCCCGGATCATTCCGGCCCGGTCGATGACGTAGTAGCCGCTGCTGCCCCACTCCCCCAGGCTCGTGGCGAGCATGGCGCCCGGGTCGTGGTACACCGGCACGCCGAGACCCGCCTCCCGCGTGAAGGCCTGCAGTGACTCGGAGTCCGGCTCCGGTGTGATCCACAACAACTGGCCGACACCACCCGCGAGGAGGTTCCGCGCCCGGATGACCTCCTCGATGCCTCCGCCCGGATCGAGCAACCGGCGGTCCCAGAACATCAACACGGTAGGCCGCCCGGCCACCAGACTCTCGAGGGTGCGGGCCTGGCCGGTCGAGGTATACAGGTCTGCCGTCGGCAGGCCGCGGAGGTTGTCCTGATTCGCGAGCACCCGCTCCCTCATGTCCCGCTCGGCCTGCTCGCGGCCGGAGCGCAGCTCAGGGGTGGACATCGGGGGAATCCGGTGGCGAAGAGAGTCGATCGATTCACGGGAGTAGATCGGATCGGCGTCGAGTCGGTGGAAGTCGGCGCGTGCGGCCTGCGCGTCTCCCGCGAGGAGCCGCGCCTCGAGCCGCGTGCGGTAAAGGTCGGGCAGCCACTCGCCAAGGCCGTCAGCCGCCTCCAGCTCGGCGATCGCTGCGTCCACTTCGCCCACCGCCAAGAACTGCCTGGCGAGATCTACCAGCAAGATTGCCTGGAGCTTCTCGGACTCCTCGGCGACTTCCTTCGACGTAAGGTGGAGCGATCGTTCCTCGTCCGCCGCTCGTGAGAGGTCGAACACCAGGTCCCGAATCGCCGAAACTCCCCGCTCCCGTGTCGCGGGATGCGCCACCAGGGCCAGGGCCATGTCCCGAATGCGTACGGCATCCTTCTCCGCCTGGAGGCCGCGCACGGCCCATCGGCGTGCCCCTGCCAGATCCCCGGCACGCTCCGCAATCTGGAATCCCTCCCAACAGATGACACTCGCGTTCGGGCCTTCATCGGACCACAGGCGCTCCAGGTACGCATCGGCGCGAGTGGGATCGTCTCCCAACTCGACAAGGCGCACGGTCACGACCAGGCGATGAGCGGGGTCCAGTGCCTCGAGACGGGTCATCCACTCGCGGGATGCAGTCGAATCTTCGAGCGCGTTGGCATAGCGCGCCATCGCGGCGGTCTCTTCGACGGAAGACTCGAACCGTTCCGGCTCGCTCTGGAGGCCCCGAAACAGCTCACGGTGCTTGGCCCGGCCAGCCGCCTCCTCGTCCGGGAGCTGGGCCGGCCGATCGTGAAGCAGCTGGCGGGACCAGCCCTCTGCACGCTCCGGGTAGAGGACGGTCATGTCGTGCAGCACCTCCCCCGCCTCCGGCCAGCTCCTGTGCTCCAGCACGAAGAACTCCTGCCGGACGGCCCCGAGACTGGGAGTACCGTCGTCTGAATGCGCCCGCAGGTCCCACAGGCGGCCGTCACGATCGTCCACTCGGTCACCGGACGGACTCTCGACGGCCATGACCGTATAGGCGACATCCGGGGGCAGTCGAAAGCTACCCGTGTACCGGCCGTCTCCGTCCGGGAGGAGCGTCACTTCGTCGTGCGCTGGCAGAGCTCCGCGCGGAGGCTCGGAATCGGGCTGTCTGAGATGCAGCCGCACGCGCAGCTCCGGTTCGCCGGCCAGCTCGGTCGTCGGACGGTAGGTAAGGCGAACTTCCTCCCCCGGGACGGGCCGCGGCGGATCGAAGGTGAGCTCGCTGGCCCCGGCACCGGCTTCGGACGCGAGAAACAGGGGAACGAGAAACGCCAGGCCCGCCACGATCGCGGCCGCAGCTGCGGCTGGCAGCACCCGCCGCCGGCGGCTCGGCGGGGCCGGGATCGCCGGCAGAATCACACGTGCGCCCTCCGACCGGCTCCGCAGGATGTCCTCCGCATGTCACGCCCCGCGTCCCGCATGCTCTCGAGAAACGAGACGCGCCCGGTGCACTTCGGACAGGCCGCGACGTGCTCGATGGCCAGAACGCGCGCATCGGCCTCCAGCTCGTCGTCCGCGAGCCGATTCAGGTCGCGCCACGACACGTGTCCCTTCAGCCAGACCATGAGCTGCCTCGCAATATGTCGCTCAGTTTCTTCCGGGCCCGGTGGATGCGGACGGCGGCCGCGCTCTTGGTGATCCCCAAAAGGTCAGCGATCTCCTGGTACTTCAACCCTTCCAGCTCCCGGAGAACCACGACCGACCTGAGCTCGGGCGTAAGCTCATCGAGCGCTTTCTCCAGCGTGATCCGATCCACGACCGCCTCCTGCCGCGGCCTCACCGTCAACTCCCGCAGCGCCGGCAACGGCACTTCCCGGCGCCGCCGGGTGGTCCGGAGGCTCATCTGCGCAGTTCGCACGGCCACCCCGCGAAGCCACGCTGCAAACGAGCGCTCCGGGTCATAGCGCTGCATCGCCTCCGGCAAACCGACGAACAGGTCATGTGTCACGTCATAGGCATCGGCGGACGAACCGGTGAGCCGAAGGGCGATCCGGTACACGTCATCCGAGTACCACAGGTAGATCTGCCGTAAGGCTTCGGTATCGCCGCGCCGCAGGCGCGACAGCAGGTCCGGATTCGGCTTCTTCTCGCTCACGCTCACTCGTCGGCTATCGACCCGATGCTGCATCGGGGGGCTCAACCAGATCTCAACCGACCCTACCTTAGTATTTGCCGCTCGCCTCTCTAATCTTACATGGCGGACGCCCGATCCGCCCTGTTGAAGGCCTGCCCTGGAGGCATGAGCCCATCCCATGCGGCACTTCATATGTAACTATTCGGGGTCGAGCGGCCTA
>JBDGXI010000181.1:0-3875 GCA_039584685.1 Gemmatimonadota bacterium
CAGGTGGACGATGAGGCCGGCCACGAAGATCACGACCAGCAGCAGCACGTTGAGCGGTGCGAAGCGGAAGTCGGCGCGTAGCCCAGTCGCGAACCTCTCGAACGATACGCCCGGCGAACTCCGCCCTCGGGATGTGCTCTTATGGCGACTCACGATCCTGGCTCCTTCCTCTGGCGCAGTCCCTCCAGCACTTCATCCAGCGTGAAGCCGTAGCCGGAAGCGCGCGCCAGCAGCTCGGTGAGTATCTGGTCGAGCATCCGCTGCCGCTCGAGCTCGTCGATCCGGGGCTTCCGGGTGCCGACGAAGGTGCCGGAGCCCTGGTGGGTGTCGATCGCCCCTTCGATCTCGAGCTCGCGGTAGGCGCGAATGACGGTGTTGGGGTTGATGGAGAGGTCGACGGCCAGCTGGCGCACCGTGGGTAGCTGATCGCCTGGCTGCAGACTCCCCCTCGCGATGCCGAACTTCACCTGCTCGACGATCTGCCGGTAGAAGGGGACGCCGCTCTTGGTATCGATCTGAAAACCCACGTGCTGCTGGCCTTTCGGACTTCTGATGGCAACTCAATGATCTATATAGCTAGTGTACTAGTATAATATAACAATATTGTTATCTGGAGTCAACACCACCGAATCAATAGGGGCCGCACCCGCCACGTGGAGGGCTTCTGCCAGTCGGCGGGCGCTGGATCGGACGACCGCCTCAGGTCCGATCTGACAGGCGACGGAGTGACAGCGGGACTGCCAGGTACAGCATCATGGCGACCGCCACCACGACCTGGAAACCGGCGTGCACGGCTACGAGCGTGGCCACGGTCGCACCGATGACGGATGCGGCGCCGTTCACCCCCCATGCCCATGCCACAGGGCCTCGCGGACGGTCCGAGAGCACCTGTAGGCAGGTCGGAAACGGGATCCCCATGAGGAAGGCGAGCGGCGCCAGCAACGCTACGCTGGCTGCGACTCGGAACGCGGCCGGCCACCCGGCGCCGAATCGGAACAACGGGGGCAGCGCCAACAGATAGAGCGCCGAGACCATGGCCATGAGCAGGACGACGATCGCCACGCGGCGGACCGGGCGCGCGCGCACCCGGTCCGCGTACAGGCTGCCCAGGCCCGCGAACACCAGGAAGGATGACAGGACCACCGAGACGGCGAACACCGGGTGGTGCAGGAACCGCATCATCTTCTGGATGAAGGCGATCTCGAGGAACATGAAGGCGACGCCCAGCGCACCGAAGCAGGCGACCACGGCGCCGGCAATCCCTCGCGTCCCTCGTGCGCGGCCGAACGTGGCGAGCGGCAGCAGGACCAGCATCGTCGCGGCGAGCAGCGCCTGCAGAGCGGTCGCGGCGAGCACCAGATATCCCCACTCCACGTAGTTGACCCAATCACGACCCGCCGACGAGACCAGGACCGGGAGGCTTCTCCACCGGAAGAATCGGAAGAAGTACGGCCGGTCATCGGTCGGCGGCCGCACGTGGAACGGGTACTCCCGAAAGAACCCCTCCGGGCTGGTGGAGAGCAGGGCAACGGCCGCCAGATGGTATGCCGGCTCGGGCAGCACCGTGAACCGGTTGACCTCCTCCGGGTCGAGCCCGGGCAGCCAGGCGATGTCGAAGCCCCGCGAGAGGGCGAAGGCCCGGATCGCTTCGATCCGCTCCCCATCGAGCGGAGCGCGCGAGACGAGGAGCGTGGCCGAGTTCCACGAGCGGATCAGGGCGAGGTGATCGGCGGGCTCGTCGATGCCCGCCGACCGGGCCGCGGCAACCGCCGTGGCGAACAGCTTGATCGCATCGCGGGGAGGGGTCTTGAGCCAGCGGGTGATCGACAGCACTCCGCTCCCGGACAGATGGCGGATGTACAGGGTCAGGGCCTCCACCGTGTACACGTAGCTCTCGCTCAGGGCGTGCACGCCGGCAGCGGAGGCGGCGAAGGCATCGAGCAGCGCGATCTGGACGACGTCGAACGTCTGGTCGGGATTCGCCTCGAGGTACCCTCGGCCCTCGGCGAGGACGAGCTCGACGTCCGGGCGCCGGTACAGATCGCCCGCGAAGTCGCCCAGGCTCTCGATGGCTCGCGGGACCCCGGGATCCAGCTCGACGGCGGTGACCCGCGACGCCCCGTGCCGCAGGGCGCTCAGAACCTCCGTGCCGCCACCGGACCCGATCACCAGGACCCTGGGATTACGCGTGACCTGGTATGGGAGAGCACCGGTGACGTACTCGAGAAACGCCGGAGGGTCGCCCGAGTCGTCGAATCGGTGCACCGGCGACGCACCGCCGCCGTCGAAGAAGAGGCCGGCCTGTTCCGGGAACGGTCCCAGGCGCTCCAGCGGGTAGCCCGACACCTGGCCCGGTGTCTCGCGGATGAGCGAGGAGCGCACGACCGTCAGGCGAGACAGAGGCGACTCGCTCTCGGCCACGATCCGCGCGTCCGGCAGCTGCATGACGTACGAGAGCCCCTTGTACTCCGAGAGACGGACGGGAACCGGGCCGCGCAGCGCCAGGAGGCCGGCGAGCCCGGTGGCCAGGACGAGGGCCGCCCCAAACCAGCGCCGATCGGGGCCCGTCAGGAGAGCGAAGGCCGCCAGGGCGACGAAGGCGAGAACATAGGGCACGGACGCGGTGGGAATCGCGAACAGCAGGACCACCACGGCCAGGGCGCCGAGGCCCGAACCGACCATACTCGCGAAGTACACCCTTCCCACGCTGGCCGGACGAAGAAGGAGGGCCGCCGCGATGCACCAGGACACGAGGAAGAATGGGATCGACAGCGTCAGGTATATGGCCAGGAGCAGCCCCCACTGGCCCGGGCGAGTGGCGAGCTGGAGGGTCTCGAACGGTATGGCCTGGCTGATCTCGTAGCACACGATGAGCGAGGGGGCCAGCAGGAATGCCCCGACGCGCAGGGCCGTGTCCTCCCGGCCCCGAATGCGGTCGGCCACCAATCCGAGTACGGTGCCGCTCGCCGCGAACCCGAGCAGGGCCATGCTGATGATCATGTACGCGAAGTGGTGCCACTGGGCGATCGAAAAGACGCGTACCAGGGAGACCTCGAAGGCGATGCCGGTGGCGCCGATGAGAACGACCGGAAGCGCCAGGCGGTCCGTCCCGGAGTGGCTCACTCGCCGCCCGTGAGAGGGACGAAGCGGACGGCGCCCGTGTTCCACTGGATCACACTCCCGTCCGCCTGCTTCTCCACCAGCATCAGGGCCTGCACCTGGAACGGTGCGCCGACCGGGATCACCATTCGCCCACCCGGCCTGAGTTGCTCGAGAAGGGGCGGCGGGATGTGGCTCGCCGCCGCCGTCACGACGATTCGGTCGAACGGTGGGTGCTCCGGCCAACCGAAGTACCCGTCGCCGACGCGGCTGCGGACCGTCCGGTAGCCCAGCTCATCGAGACGATCCCGGGCCTGCACTCCGAGCGGCTCGATGATCTCGATCGTGTACACGCTGTCCGTGATCTCGGCCAGGACGGCTGCCTGGTAGCCCGAGCCGGTACCGATCTCGAGCACGACGTCTCCCGGGCGAACGCGCAGAAGCGACGTCATGGCCGCCACGATATAGGGTTGGGAGATGGTCTGACCGTGGCCGATAGGAAGCGGGCGGTCGGCGTAGGCACGGTCCTCGTCGCCGGGCCGCACGAACCGGTGACGCGGAACGGATCGCATGGCTCTGAGCACGGCGGAATCCCGGACCGGTTCCCGGCCCCCGAGCGCCGACTCGATCTGTCGGCTGACCATGGCCTGCCGGGCCTCGGCGTAGCCGTCGGCCTGCTGGACCGCCACGGCGGCGGTGGCGAGCCCGATGATGAGACCCAGAGTCCGCACGACGCCGACCCGCGCGCCTACGTCTTTGAATCCGTCTTCGCGAAG
>JBDGXI010000047.1:0-15438 GCA_039584685.1 Gemmatimonadota bacterium
CGCTGGAAGCGTGAGGCCGACATCCCCGACGACGTCTACTTCCGGGCGCGGGAGGCAAGCGGGTGAGCGCCTGTAGGCACTTTCCCCCGCTCAGCGATTGCGGTAGCCTCGCGGGACTCCTCCATCGCGCTCGGGGGTGATTCGGGGGTGATTCGGGGGTGATTCGGCTACTGCTTGGAGACGCGGAAATGAAGTTGATCGCTGTACTCACGGCCATTCAGCTGCTCGTGGTCGCGGGCTGCGCGGACTCGGGCAGGGAATCTGCTCGCGACACCCCTGCCGAGCGCTTCGAGGGAAAGCTCGAGGTCTGCGAGTGGCCGGGCGCCCGGGGTGACGTGTGGTGCGGAACCCTCAATGTCCCGGAAGATCGATCGGTCGCAACAGGGCGTACGGTCGGTCTGAGCGTCGTGGTGCTTCCAGCCACGGGGGACTTCGGGGCCGCCGCGGATGCGGTCACTTTCCTGGCCGGCGGCGGCGTGGTCCCTGCCACCCGCTTCGTGCCGTTCTTCTCCAACGCCGTTCCCAGGCTTCGGGAAGGCCGCGACATCGTGCTCGTGGACCAGCGGGGGACGGGCGGGTCCAACGCACTCGAGTGCGATCTTCCTGAGCCGTACGAAGTAGCGGGTGGAGCTGACGCCGGACCGGAGTACGAAGACGCCTATATCGGGGCCCTCGAGTCGTGTCGCGAAGCGCTCGGGGATCGAGCCGAACCGACCCTGTACACCACCTGGAACGCCGCCGATGACCTGGACGCGGTGCGCGAGTGGTTGGGATACGAGCAACTGAGCCTGTGGGGTGCTTCTTACGGGACCAAGCTGGCCTTGGTATACATGCGCCGTCACCCCGAGCGGGTTCGGGCGGTCGTTCTGCACGGGGTGGTTCCGATCGCGCGTTCGATGTGGCCCGATCTGTTTCTGGCCGCCGACTCGGCTCTCACCGCGCTGATCGCCCTGTGCGGAGCGGATCCGACGTGCGCCGAAGCGTATCCGAACCTGGACGGCCGATTCCGGGAGCTGGTGGAGGACCTCGACTCCGACCCGGTCATGCTTCGCGTTCCGCTGGCCGACTCGCCGGGTGACACGATCGCCCTGCCGTTCGATCGACGCTCGCTCGCCGGACTCGTGGTGGGGATGCTGCGGTCCAGCCGCGCGGCGCGAACCCTGCCGTCGCTGGTGTACCGGATATCGAACGGAGACTACGAGCAGCTCACCGCCATGCAGCGTCCCGGAGAAACGCCTCCGGTCCCACGGGGCGTGTACCTGTCGATCGCCTGCACGGAAGAACTGGTGAGGCTGACCGCCGAGGACCTGGAGCGGGCTCACCGCCCAACGCGTCTCGGAGCGGGCGAGTGGTTAGACATGGAGTTGCGGGAATGCGCGGTATGGGGTGCGGGAAGTGTGCCTGCCGGCTTCTGGGCCCCCGTCACCTCGGACGCGCCCGTATTCCTGGTCACCGGGTCCGAGGACTACATCACGCCGCCCGCCTACGCGGAGTCCGTCGCCAGCCGGCTTCCGAACGCCTCCACGCGCGTGGTTCCACAGCGCGGACATGACGACATCGATCCGTGCGTCGCGGGGCTGATCGAAAACTACCTGATTCAGGGACGGGATACGGAGCCCGACCTCGGCTGTCCCGAGGACCGGGAGCCACTCCCGTTCGAGCTCCCGGACTGAACCGCGCGTCACAGCCTTCGCCGGCGTCAGGGCGCGGCGTTAGAGTCGTATCCCAGGAGGAACGTGAGAAAGTTCTCCACCGCGATCATGTCGGGGCCGGTGTAGCGTATCGTGTGCGAGTCAATCCGCTCGACGATCTCTAGATATCCCAGGGCCTCGACCGGTCGGTAGTTCTTGAAGCTGACCTCAAGCTCGATCGGGCCGCCCAGGTCCCACGGCTCGAAGTCCTCGATGCGGGACACCGCACGGGCCGCCGTTTCCTCGATCAACCTGTATGCGGCCTCTGGCATCAGGGTCTCCGCCGAGTGGAACCCGTAGGCCTTCTTGACCACGGCCGTCTCGAGCTCACCGAGAAGGTCGGTCGCCTCCTCCGCGATCGCGTCATCTCCGGACAGCATGATCACGGGGACGCCAAAGTGCCCGGCGATCGCAGCGTTGAGCCCGGTCTCGGGGACGGGCACGCCATTCAGCTTGACGGATGTGAGGCGAGCGCTGGACATGGTATGCGCCCTCACTCCCGCCTTGTTGTCGGTGCTGGTGTGGTAGCCGATGAAGATGGCACCGTCGAAGGTGTCGTCGATGCCGGCCATCATTGCGAGCGGGCGCGGCCAGGACCTGATCACCGTGACATCCTGCGGGAGCTCGTCGAGCAGCAGGTTCTGTCCGTTTCCGTGCGAGTCGCTTACCAGGATTTCCGTCGCGCCCGCGCCCCGCGCCCCCCGGATCGCCGCGTTGACCTCCTCCGTCATCCAGCGCCTGGCCCGTTCGTACTCGAACCCGTCCGGTCCCAGCTGCTCGCCCGTGACCGTGCCGGCCACGCCCTCCATGTCGGCCGAGATGTAGATCTTGAGTCCTTCCTGGGCGGTGGCGGGCGCGGCGGGCGTCCCGGCGGCCAACAGCAAGAGAAACGCGGCCGGCCGGACGGGGAACCGGGTCAGAGACCGAAGTTGCACGGCAACCTCCAGCGGATCTGGTACACGAACGCGGGATTCTCGGGCGCCGCACAAGCCTACTCTGCGGGTTCGCGTGCAGCCAGTGGGCAGCGACGCAGACGACCGGCCACCGTGATACATTCGGGCCATGACCGCCGAGATCCACATACCGCTGCGGCTGACTTCTGACGGGCCGCATGCTCTCAGTTTCACGGTCGAACGCACCGGCCGCGACCTCCTGTGCCGCGTGCACGGCGGGGACACGCACGTCGGCTCCGTGGCCCTGTCCGAGTGGCGCGGCGGCCGAGCGCACACGCGCTGCTTGAACGTCGAGGGCCACAGGGAAGAGGCCATCGCCCGCCATGCGGCGCACACGCTGTGCGCGGCGGCCCGATGCAGTGTGGCGTGCGTCGCGGGGATCCACTTCGATGCCGTCTCACCAGCCGAGATCGAAGCCATTTCAGCCGCCGCCTACTCCCTCGCCCGACAGGCGGCCAGGACTCTTCGCGACGAGCGGCTTCTCGCCGAGCTGACGCTGCCCGGAGGTACGTACGAGCGTATCACCTCCCGTCGGGCCGAGTACATGGACGAACTGGACCCACTCCTCGGCATGCCGGTCTCGGCGGCGCTCGAGACCCACCGCGAAGCGATCGAAGTCGGCCGGTCGCAGAGCTTCGGAGCGGATGTCAGGATCTTCGCTCCCCTTTACCTGAGCAACGCCTGCACCAACGACTGCGTCTACTGTGGATTCCGGCGTTCATCGGCGTACGAGCGCAATCGCCTCTCGATCGAGGAGGCCGTGAGCGAGGCTCGCGCGCTGCACTCCAGCGGCATCCGGGCCATCGATCTCGTGACCGGTGAGATCCCGGCAGATCCATTCGTGGACTACGTATGCGAGGCCACCGAGGCCATCCTGGCCCAGACCGGGATCACCAAGGTCCACCTGAACCTCGGGTCCCTCACCATCGAGCACTACCGGCGCCTGCGGCAGGCTGGTGCGGTGGGTTATCACCTGTACCAGGAGACGTACGATCCACAGGTGTATCTGCGGACGCACCGGAGTGGTGGAAAGAGGGAGATGGCGTCAAGGCTGGAGGCCCCCCGGAGGGCGGCCGAGGCGGGCTTCGAGTATCTGGGAATGGGGGTGTTGCTGGGCCTCGCCGACCTGAAGTCCGATTTGACCTCCCTGACCGCCCACGCGGCCATCCTGCAGGAGGAGGTTCCGGGTTTGAACGTCGGCTTTTCGCTCCCGCGCGTCCAGACGATGGACGCAGATCCGGCATACTCTCCGACCCGCCCCGTGTCGGACGAGGATTTCATCCGCGCCATGCTGTTCCTCCGCCTGGCCTGCCCCCGGGCCCACCTGACCCTGACCACGCGCGAAGCGCCGGAGATCCGCGACCTGTTGCTGGCCTTCGGGGTCAGCAAGCTGAGTGCGGGAGTATCCACCGCGCCGGGCGGCTACGTGGCGGCCGCCGGCAGCGTCGGGAACCGTGCGCGAGAGCAGTTCGACGTGGCCGACGAGCGATCGGTGGATGAGATCGTGGCGCTGGTGAGTGAGGCCGGCTTCACCCCCGTATTCGAGTGAACGCGCACCCGGACAGGGAGACAACATGACGCTGGAACCAGGGATCCAGAACCTGTCGGATTTGATCGACTACCAGACCGGTGCGGTGGTCAGCCGGCAGCTCGCGAAGACGCCGGGTGGATCGGTGACCGTGTTCGCGTTCGACGAAGGGGAAGGTCTGAGCGAGCACACGACTCCTCACGAAGCCCTGCTCCAGGTCGTTGACGGGGTCGCGCTCATCGAAATCGCCGGCGACACATACCAGGTCGGGGAAGGCCAGGTCATTCGCCTGCCCGGAGGCGTACCGCACGCGGTGCAGGCCGAACAGAGGTTCAAGATGCTTCTCGTGATGATCCGGTCCTGACGCTGACGCGGTCGTTTCGCTGAGCAGCCTCAGGGCGCGTCGGTGAGAGGAAGCGCCTTACCTCGAACGAGCACGTTCTCCACGTAGAACCATTCGTCGGGGACGGGTTGGAAGGGAGCGTCGCCCCACCTCACTCGCAGAACCAGGTCCCGCCCGCCGCTACCTTGGAAATAGAGCACCTGGATTCGGTGGTGGCCTTTCGCGAGGGCCACCGATCCCCGCTTCTGTGTAGAAGTATGGTATCCATCGTGGTCAATTATAACATCCTCGTTCAAATATAGTTGAGATCCATCATCTGAAGTGATTTCAAACGTATAGACGTCGTCATACGGCACGCGCAGATAACCCTGGAAGCGAAGCCCGAACTCCTCCTCACGCTCGATGGCCGGAAGCTGCACACGCGCGATCGTGCCCTGTCTGTCCGCGGGCGCATCCGCCACAGCCGCGGCCCTGCGGAACGAGTCCTCTACGTAGGCGAGCCGCACACCCGGGACGAGGCGGTCGCTGTCGATGGACAGTCCCGCGCGCAGGGTCCCGCGGGCGACCGTAGCCCGCGCGATGGGGCCCGACCGTCCGTCGGGCAGGATGACTCGCGCCGCCACGGTCGTTCCCGAGCTCTCGGTCGGAAGATCCAGCGGCGCCTCGTAAAGCGAGGACTCGGGCCCCGGGTCCGATCCGTCGAGTGTGTAGCGGAGCTCGCCCCAGGGGAGAGGATTCACTAGAGACACCACGGTCCGGTCCGCCAGGGTGAGGCGATCTTCTTCGAGACCGCCGGGCTCCGGGATGCGATAGCCCACCCCCAGGGCTTCTAGACGCCGCAGCGGCTCCGCGAGTCTCGCCACGAATCCGCTCCAGTCACGACTGTCCCGCGGAGACCACGCGACCTCGGCGAGCGCCAGAGCCCGCGGGTATGCCATGTACTCCACGTGTTCGGGCGTCTTGATGTACTCGGTCCACACGTTGCCCTGTGGACCGAGGACATGTCGGCCCTGCTCGGCCGTCAGTTGTTCGGGCACCGGCTCGAACGCGTACACCTTCTCGAGCGGCAGGTATCCGCCGATCGCCAGAGGTTCGTCCGACCGGTCCGCGCCCTGGTAGTAGTCGAAGTACATGTGGCTGGTCGGCGTCACGATCACGTCGTGTCCGAGACGCGCCGCCTCGATCCCGCCGCTCACGCCGCGCCACGACATCACGGTGGCCTGCGGGGCGAGCCCGCCCTCGAGGATCTCGTCCCACCCGATCAGCCGCCGGTCATGCTCGAGCAGAAACCGCTCGATGCGGCGAATGAACCAGCTCTGAAGCTCACGCTCATCCGCCAGTCCCTCGCGGCGGATCACTTCCTGGGCGACGGGGCTTTCCTCCCAACGGGCCTTCGGCGCCTCGTCCCCTCCGATGTGGATGTATGGCGAGGGGAACAGCTCCATCACTTCGGTCAGCACTCCCTCGAGGAACTCGAACGTGGCTTCATGCGGACAGTATATGTCCTCCTTTACCCCCCACACGGTGGAGACTTCGAATGGGCCTTCCGTACACGCCAGCTCCGGATACGCAGCGAGGGCGGCGACGGAGTGCCCCGGCAGCTCGATCTCCGGGATCACGGTCACGAATCGCTCCGCGGCATAGGCGACGATGTCCCGGACCTCGGCCTTGGTGTAGAAACCCCCGTAGCGCGCGCCGTCCCCCACGTACGGATCGAAGTTTCTTCCGACGATCGTCTCGGCCCGGTACGCTCCGATTTCCGTGAGGCGTGGGTACCGATCGATCGCCAGCCTCCAGCCCTGGTCCTCTGTGAGGTGCCAGTGGAATACGTTGAGCTTGTACGAGGCCAGAAGGTCGATGTACCGCTTGATGAACTCCGGCGGGAAGAAGTGCCGCCCCACGTCGAGGTGCAGACCGCGGTACACGAATCGGGGGCGATCCCGGATCTCCATCGAGGCCACCGTCCAGTCCGCTTCCCCTGCGTCCGCCGGCACTCCCGTGGTGGCTTCCAGCGGCAACGCCTGACGCAGGGTCTGCAGGCCGTAGAACAGGCCGGGGTGGGTCGCGGCCCGAATCTCGATGGCCGCTGGAGTGATGCTGAGCGCATAGCTCTCATCCCGCGCCAGTGGCGAGTCCGAAAGATCCGCGGGTCGCACGGCCGTCGACACGAGGTTCAGATGGATGGTCCCGCCGCGAGTGGTCTCCGACCTCCCGACCGGGACCTGCCACCCGGACGCCCGGCGCAGCGGCGACGCGAGGGTCTCCGCCAGTCGGAGCAGCTCCGCGTCACCCGGGTCCGAGACGGTCAGTCGAATCGACTCCGTGAGCCCGAACCGGCCCGGCGCCAGCAAGACGGACTCCGGGGCCGGGACAAAACCGGGCGCTTGCACGGCCATGTCGCACGCGGCGAGGAGCAGGGAACTGGAGAGGATGGAGAGGGCCGAACGACGCATGTGAGTCTCGTATTCCAATTGTCCCGGGCCGCGCTGCCCGGGTCGGTTTCGCAGCGGGTCGCTCACCGGCACATTGTCGGCGTCCCGCGGGACCGATCCGCACGATCCACTGAACCGTCAGACAGGAAGACGATACATGCCGCGCCCCCTGCTCACCACGTTTGCACTCCTGGTGCTCGCGTCTCTGACCGCCTGCAAGGGCGGAGACGGGTTCGAGGACGCAACCGAGACCATCACGGCCGCCGGCCTCGGCCAGGGTATCCAGGACCTGGCGGCCGACTCGATGGGTGGACGCGCCCCCGCCTCCTGGGGTGAGGAGCGCACCGTGCAATACCTGCAGCGCCAGTTCGAGGGGCTGGGGCTGGAGCCGGGGAACGGTGTCAGCTGGGTGCAGGAGGTGCCTCTCGTTTCGCTCACCGCGGACCCCGACATGGGGGCCGTGATCCGCGGGCGGGGAACGGTGAACCGGCTGCAGCACGGATCCGACTTCGTGGCGGTCACGGAAAGAGTGGTCGAGGAGATCGGTCTCGAGGAATCTGAGCTGGTCTTCGTGGGCTACGGAATCGTGGCCCCCGAATTCGATTGGAACGACTACGATGGCGTGGACGTCCGCGGGAAGACGGCCGTGGTCCTGGTAAACGATCCCGGCTACGCGACGGGCGACGATGCGCTGTTCAACGGCCGCAGCATGACGTACTACGGCCGCTGGACCTACAAGTACGAAGAGGCCGCGCGCCAGGGGGCGGACGGCGTTCTCATCGTGCACCAGACAGGTCCCGCCGGGTATCCGTGGGCGGTCGTGGAGGCGGGCTGGTCGGGCCCGCAGTTCATGCTCGCCGAGACGGGCGACGCCCCGCAGGCGAAGGTCCAGGGGTGGATTTCGGAGGAGACCGCCCGCACGGTGTTCGCGCAGGGCAGGCTCGACTTCGACGCGCGCGCCGCGCAGGCGGCGACGCGGGAATTCACTCCCTACGAGACGGGCCTCAACGTCTCGCTCACTCTCCGCAACTCGATCGAGCGATCGACCTCACGTAACGTCCTCGCCCTCCTGCCGGGATCGAAGCGGCCGGAAGAGCTGGTGATCTATACGGCTCACTGGGACCACCTGGGCACGGACCCGGCCCTGGGGCCCGACAGCATCTACAACGGCGCTCTCGACAACGCCTCCGGAACATCCGGCCTGCTGCAGGTGGCCGGTGCGTTCGCGGCCCTGAAGAAGGCACCCGCCCGCTCGGTCCTTTTCATGGCCGTCACGGCCGAGGAGCAGGGACTGCTGGGCACGGCGTACTATGCTTCGCACCCCGTGTACCCGCTGGATGCCACCGTGGCTACGGTCAACATGGACGGCCTCAACATCTGGGGACCCACCAGTGACGTGACGGTCGTGGGCTACGGCATGTCGGAGTTGGACGACGTGCTGCAAGCGGCGGCCGACGGGGCGGGCCGGAGTCTGGCGCCGGACCCGGAACCGGAGAAGGGGAGCTACTTCCGGTCGGATCACTTCGAGTTCGCCAAGCGGGGCGTGCCTTCGCTCTATCCGGATGCCGGCGTGCGGGATCTCGAACACGGCGAACAGTGGGCCCGGGAGCGCCGCGAGGAGTATACCCGGGACAACTACCACAAGCCGTCGGACGAGTACGACCCTTCGTGGAACCTCGAGGGCGCCGTGCAGGATCTGCGGCTCATGTTCGCGGTGGGATACAGCCTGGCGACCGGCGAGGCGTGGCCCAACTGGCGCGAGGGGGCGGAGTTCAAGGCGGCGCGGGACGGGATGATGGGGTACGAGGACGGCGAGCGGGCAGCGGAGTAGCCATGTCGACCAGCCTGATGCGACGGAAGCTGCCGGAGTTGTTCCTGGAAGCCGCGATGATCTTCTTCGCGGTGATGCTGGCCCTGGCAGCTGAAGAGTGGCGAGAGAAGAGGGACAGACTGGAGCTGGCCGACCGCGCGCTGCGATCTGTGGTCGAGGAGATGCGATCAAACCTCGAGGAGCTTAAGAGCACGGGAGTGCGCAACGCCGAGAGGCTGGAGGCGGCCAGAATCGTGCTGGAGGAGCTGGAGGCGGGCCGGGACCAGGGGGACGCCGACGTCGGGCTCGAGGTTGCGTTGCTTTCGGCTGCCGCATGGGAGAGCGCTCAGATGAGCCAGGCCGTCCAGTACCTCGACTTCGACGTCATGCGCGATCTCTCGGAAGTCTACGAAATCCAGGCTCTGTATGACCGGATGCAGGCCGGCGCGGTGGACAACATGACCGAGATGATGCGGACCGCCGAGCAGGATCCGGTGGCTGCTGTTCGGCAGGGTATGATCAGTCTCTCCGTATTGACGGACCTGCATGCGTCCTTGATCGAGGTCTACAGGAATGCGCTGGAGAAGCTGGATACCTAAGGCGACGTCAGGTAGCAGTGGCTACGGCGCCACCCACAGCTTTACGGCGAACACCAGGATCATCACCACCACTACCCTCTTCACCCAGGCGTGGCCCTTGAGCACGGTCAGGTGGCTTCCCAGGAGTCCGCCGAGCAGGTTGCCACCGGCGAGCGCCGCTCCCATCGCCCAGTCGACTTTCCCGGCGATGGCGAAGAGCACGAGGGCCAGGGGAGTATAGACGAGGACCACCAGCACTTTGAGCGCGTTTCCCCTGACCAGGTCCAGGCCCGCCAGCATGGCCAGGGCAAGAATGAAGAAGCCCACCCCGGCCTGCACGAATCCGCCATACACTCCAGCCGCGAAGAAGGCGGCCGAGAACCCTGCCCCGGACAACGCGGGCTTCGCCTTCCGATCGCTCTCCGGCTCGTCGGTGGATCCCGCTCGTCCGAACCGGCTCCGTACGGGATCCACCAGCATGACCACGGCGAACACGACCATCAGGGTGGCGAGAATTCGTTGAAACGAGGCGTCTCCCACCCGGACGGCGGCCCACGTGCCGAGGCCGGCTCCCGCGAGAGCCGGAAGCGCCGCGCGGCGCACCCAGCTCCAGTCCATCACGCCGTGGCGGTTGAAGTTCCACACGGCGCCGGCATTCTGCACCAGGATGGCAATCCGGTTCGTGCCGTTGGCGACCGTAGACGGCAATCCGAGGAAGATCAGAAGCGGCAGCGTTATGAAGGATCCGCCTCCCGCGAGCACGTTGAGCGTGCCCGCGAGCGCTCCGGCCGCGAACAGGAGGAGGTAGGTCAGGGGACCGCTCACTGGCCCCGAGATTCCTCGATCTGGCGTTCCTCGATCATCAGGGTGAACATCACGTAGTACTTCATGATGTTGCTGACGTAGCGCACGGTCTCCCTGCCGACCTCGCGGGCCACCAGGACCTCGACGTTGTCGAACCACACGTTCGGATCGAGTCCCGCCGCGGCCGTCTTTCGTCTCAGGTTCCGGATCCGGGTGGGACCCGCATTGTAGCCGGCGATCGCGAACAGTTGCTGCCGGGACGGATCGAGGGCCGGGTCGTCGAAGTAGTTGTCGATCAGGAACCTGAGATACGCGGCTCCGCCCTCGATGTTGCCGTCATCGGTGCCGATGTCGTGCACGCCCGCCTCGGCCGCCGACGACGGCTTGATCTGCATGATGCCCACGGCCCCGTGACTGTTCTTCGTGTCGGCGCCGAGCCTCGATTCCTGAAACGCCTGGGCCACCAGGAGCACCCAGTCCAGGCCGTGCGTTTCGGCGTGCGTCTCGAACGAGCCCTGGAGTCTCTTCAACGTTTCCGAGTGTTCGGCACGTCTCACCCGCTGCACACGGGCCGTGTCCCGCGTGTAACGATTCCGGAGCATGTTGCCCGTCAGCGTACCCCGTCGGTACTGCCGCAGGAAGTCGTTGAGCGCCTCCGTGAGCGCCGGGCTGTTCTTGCGGATGGCCCATCCGATCTCACCGTCCGTCCGCACCGCCAGGTCCGGGTGGAGCACCAGGTTCGGGTAGATCTGCGACCAGAACTCAGCCTGGTAGGCGTCCACCACCGTGGCGGGCAGTTCCCCAATGTTCACCAGCTCCAGCAGGTTCTCGGCGTCCAGCACCTCGTCGGCGGCCACCAGGTTGAGCGGCGCCCGGTTCTGCTCGCGAAGCTGCCCGTCGAGAGCTTGCAGGCTCTCCCAGTAGCTGCTCGAAGGCCTGACGTGAAGCTCCAGGGCGCCCAGATCCTCGATGCGGCTCGGGACCGCAACCTCCGTGTGCGGGCCGGAGACCACGATCTCCGAGACTCCGCTCGCGGTCGGGTTCGCGAAGTCCACCCGCTCCAGCCTGTGCGGAGTGATCGTGAGTCCGGCGGCGGCGATGTCGCCCCGGCCGTCCACGAGGAAGGGGATCAGGAGGTCCCGGGTGACGGGCTGCACCAGCACGACCACCTTCAACTGGCTCCGACCGAGCCTCTGATTCAGGAAGTCCTCGAAGGCCGCCGCGGCTTCCGCAATCAGACCGGATTG
This sequence comes from Gemmatimonadota bacterium, assembly GCA_039584685.1. Taxonomy (GTDB): domain Bacteria; phylum Gemmatimonadota; class Gemmatimonadetes; order Palauibacterales; family Palauibacteraceae; genus Benthicola. The sequence goes on from JBDGXI010000047.1 coordinate 11,387, forward strand.
CTGACGGCCGTCGAACCCGAAGAACATGGGTTCGTGCACGGTGAGCAGTCGGACCACTCGCCGCTCGGCCATCTCCGGCAGGTCACCCGTCCACGGCTCCAGGGCCATCTGGATTCCCTCGGGCAGGCTGTCCAGGACGGTGAGCAGGGTGGGAAGCTCCTGGACCTCGGTGGCTGCCTCCGCGTCTTGCACGTCGGCCGCTGCAGCATCGGCTTCCTGCAGGTCACCGGAAGCTCCTGGCCGCTCGCCGACCGTCGACTCCCCGCATGCGGTGAGCAGCCCGGCCAGGAAGGCTGCGGTCAGCAGTGACCTGCCGGATACTCGTCGAGTTAGCTGTCTCATCGTGCCGTGCCTCCGCGTGGGCCTTGCGGTCCATCTCGTAGATCGGGGATCTTCCCGCCGTGTCACCCGGTAACATGCAACCGTGGCCTCGCGTCGGCCACGCGGGATGAGCCCCGCAGATCGCGCGCACGTCTGCGGACCTACATCGGAGAATACTCTTGGCCCGGACTTCGAGTCTCTGGAAAGAGCTGTTGCGCAGGCGAGTGCCGCAGATCGTGGGGGCGTACTTCGCCGGCGGGTGGATCCTCCTCGAGTTCACGGACTGGGCCGTCGGGCGGTGGGTCCTGTCGCCGCACATCACGGATGCGGTGGTCTCGGTGTGGCTTTTCATGATTCCCGCCGTCGCTCTTCTGGCGTGGACGCACGGTGCTCCGGGGCGCGACCGGTGGACGAAGCTCGAGGTCGCCGGCCTTGCGCTCAACCTGCTCGTCGCCGCAGGCCTGATGTACGGCCTCTTCAGGGGGCGCGACCTGGGAGCGGCCACCAGCACGGTGACGGTCCTCGACGAAGAGGGGCGCGCCATCGAGCGCGAGATCCCCAAGCGGGAGTTCACCCGTAGAATAGGCGTATTCGCGTTCGTGAACGAGTCCGGTGAGTCCGAGCTGGACTGGCTGCAGCTCGGCGTCCCCTGGTCGCTCACGCTCGACCTGGAGCAGGACAGCTGGATCCGCCCGGTGACCGGGTTCGCGGAAGAGCTCGAGGGAGCGAGCGCGTTCTCTCCTTCGCACATCCCGCTGTCGAGGCAGCGCGATCTGGCGAGGGACCGGTTTCTCGATTACCTCCTCGTCGGGTCGATCGGTGGGACGCCGGATTCGCCGGTCCTCACTAGCCGGCTGTACGACGCGGAGACCGGGGCCCTGCTGACGGAGCACGAGTTCGAAGGCACGCACCCGCTCGACCTCGTGGACCTGGTGTCCCGGCGACTGCGACAGGACCTGGATGTGCCTTCGGGGCACATCGCTCGTACCCCCGATCTTCCCGTACGCGAGTTGCTCTCGGATTCGCTCGTCGCCGTGCAGGCGTTCCTGCAGGCGGAGTTCGCCGAAGGCCGGGATGCTGCCGCCAACCTGCGTCTGCTGGCGGCCTCGACCGGGACGGACTCGACCTTCGCGCTGGCGCAGGTGGCTCTGGCCGAAGCCTACCTGGCGTTCAACCAGCCGGAAGATGCATACGCAGCGTACGAGACGGCGCTCCGGCACCAATATCGACTGAGCGAACGGAGCCGGTTCGAGATCAAGGTGAGATTCTACCAGATCACTCGAGAGCCGGAGAAGGCGCTGGCGATCGCCCGCATGAGAGCCGACCTGTATCCAGACGATCCCGCCGCCTGGGATGCGCTGGCCATCGTCCTCCTCAACCAGGCGGACAACCAGGGGGCCATCGAGGCGTTCGAGAAGGGTCGAGACCTCGATCCGTCGTCGTGGGGACGCGCGCAGCTGCTCGGCCAGTCCTTTATGAACGAGGGCCGTCCGGACGACGCGAGGAGGGTTTACGCGCGTCACGCGGAGCGCTATCCGGAGCGGCTGGCTCCGATTCGCGCTATCGGTAGCCTGTATCTGCAGCAGGGTGCCTTCACGCCGGCCCTGCAGCAGTTCGAGAAGGCCCTCCTGATCGACCCGACGGATTACCAGTCCCTGCTCGCCATGGCCGACATCTCGGAGCGGATGGCGGAGTTCGAGAACGCGCGCGGTTATTACGACCGGGCCGTTTCCGCTTCGCGCGACACCGACCAGATGTGGTTGGTCGGGGGCCGCCTGGTCAGCTTCTTCGACCTGCAGGGAATGACGGACAGCTCCATCGCCCGATTGGAGGCTCTCTCCGGGTACCTGCGGGCGAGCCAGGGCCGGCTGGCGGAGCTACAGCACCGGGTGAACACCATCGCGCTGTACCCCCGGGCGGGTCGGACCGGCCAGGCGCGGGCCCTTCTCGACACGCTGCGAGCCGAGCTCGAACCTCCGCTGACCCTGTTCGTCCCCATCGCGGAGGCCCTCCTGCTTCGTGAGCTCGGGGAAGGCGAGGAGCTCGAAGCGAAGATCCCGGAGGCACGCCAGCTGTACGAAGAGGTCGGATACGCGTCGCTCGACTGGACGATGCTCTACCTGGATGCCGAGTCCAGGCGCCTCCAGGGCCGGTGTGCGGACGCGATTCCGCTGTACGAACAGGCGGCGGCAGGGATGCAGTCGGGCGTGCTGGGGGAGACGGACGTGGGACTGGGCGGCAACCCGTGGCTCGGCCTCGGCACCTGCTATCGGGAGACCGGTCGGCACGCCGACGCGGCTAACGCTCTCGGAGAGTCGTACGCCAGGCTGCCGGCCGACGCTCGCGTCCTGCTCCAGCTGGCGTTGCTGTACCGTGACATGGGGGATCGCGCGGAGGCGCTGCGCTACCTGAATGGCGCAGTCCACGTGTGGCGTCGTGCGGACGCGAACCACGCGCTGGCCAACGAGGCGAAGGCGCTGCTGGCCAGATGGGAGGGTCGCGGCTGAGTCCGGATCGGGTACGGCTCAGATCTCTCCTCTCCGGGCCAGGCCGCCGATGCGTTCGGCGGCCCGGAACGCCAGCGCCATGATCGTCATGGTCGGCTGCCCCCGACCCGACGTTACCATGCTGCTCCCGTCACAGATGAACAGGTTCGGAACGTCGTGCGTCCGGTGGTCCGGGTCGATCACGGAAGCAGCCGGTTCCTTTCCCATGCGGCAGGTGCCGAGAAGGTGGGCCGTGATCGTGGTATTGGCGACCGGATAGCGCCACACCCTCTTCGCTCCTGCCGCTTCGGCGATCTCCACGCTCCGCTCCTGCATGAAACGCATCGTCGACAGGTCGTCGGGGTGATCGCGGTAAGTCATGCGAATCGCCGGATACCCCCAGGCGTCTCTTACGTCGGGGTCGAGCGAGATGCTGTTGGTCTCGACCGGCAGGGACGTGGTGTGTCCATTGACGAACATCGAGCGCGGATAGTCGCGCAGCAGAGCCTTGTACTCTGCTCCCCACCGAGGTGCGCCCGGCGGGCCGTAGCCCTCGACTCCCCACAGCATCGGGTGGTAGAACAGGCGGGCATCGATCCCTCCGCCGCCATAGAAGCCGCGGGCCGGGTCGGAATCGTAGAAGTCGTGCATGATCCGGGTCACCTGCACGCTCTTGAAGTCGTTCAGCTCGTGCTCGAACGCGGCTCCCACCATCGACTGCCCGTTTGTCATCAGATATTTGCCGACCAGTCCGCTCGAGTTCGCCAGCCCGTCGGGATGGCGGCTCGACTCCGACAGGAAGAGAAGCCGGGGAGTCTCGGCTCCGTTCGCCGCGAGGATGACCGACTTGCCACGCTGCATGCGCTCCGTGCGATCGCGATCCAGGTAGCGGACGCCGGTCGTGCGGCCGGAACGGTCGATCTCGATCCCTACCACCCGGCTCTCCGGCCGGATCTCGCAGCGACCCGTGGCTTCCGCTTCCGGTATCATGGTCACCAGGGTCGATGACTTGGCCCTGACCTCACACCCGAAGCCCATACAGAACCCGCAATGGATGCACCCCGGCCGGCCACGAAACGACTCGGTTGCGATAGCCATCGGTGCCGGGAATGCCGTCCAGCCCATCTCGCGGCACCCCTTCTCCAACAGAATTCCGGACGATTTCACGGCCACCGGTGGCATGGGGTAGGGCCGCGACCTGGGTGGCTCGAAAGGACTCGCGCCGGCCTGCCCCGACACGCCGAC
>JBDGXI010000182.1:0-3823 GCA_039584685.1 Gemmatimonadota bacterium
CGATTCATGTACGGCTGGGACTGGGCCGGAGCGGAATCGGGCTTTCGATCGGCGCTCGAACGGAACCCTGACTACGCCGTGGCGCGCCACTGGTTCGGAGAGTTCTTGATGGCAATGGGCCGGTTCGACGAGGCCACCGAACAGCTGAACGTGGCACACGGGCTGGACCCGCTGTCATCAACGATCGGCTTCGGCGTAGGCTGGGTGCAGTACTTCCTCGGCGACTATCGCGCCGCGGTCCGCCAGTACGAAGAGACGTTGAAGCAGGATCCAGATTTCGTTCTCGCGCCGTGGTTCCTGGGGCCCGCGCTCGTCCAGGCCGGTGAGTACGGTCGAGCCATCGAGGTGTGCGAAACCTGGATCCCGCGGGTAAGGCGCCGAAATGGTCTGATCGCGCTACTCGCCTATGCGCAGGGGAGGGCGGGACGCCGGGAGGAGGCTCTGTCGAACCTCGACCTGCTGGAGTCCCTCGCACCGGGCAAGGAAATCGCTCCCGATCACCTGGCCCTCGTTCACATCGGCCTGGGCAACCTGGACCGGGCTTTCGAATGCCTGGATCTGGCACTGCATCAACGGGCCTGGTACCTCGCATTCCTCAAGGTGGACCCGGCGTTCGAGCCACTGCGAGGCGACCCTCGCTACGACCGTCTCGTCAGCGAGGTTGGTCTCGACGACACTCCGGCTCCAACCTCGAACTGATATCCCGGCGGACGTTCAGAACCGGTAGTTCATCCCTGATATTTGCGTCAAAAAGTGCAATCGAGGAGTCCCGGACGGCTTTCATTAGGGGCGCCGTGCGTCTGGCCGTTGCGCAGGCAGCCGGATCAGCGGATCCTCCAGCATGTCTCACGAGGGAGTCATCCAGTTCGAGGCGGACCACGACCAGCGAGAGCTGGAGCCTCGGCGCTACGGAGAGCTGGCGTGCGAGTTGATCGCGTGGCGGGAGATCATGGCCCTCACGGGGCTCGTCGGTCAGGAGCCCGGACGATACGAGGGCGCCGGATACGGTAACGTCAGCGCCAGGGTCGGTCCGCGTAGCGCCGCCATCGGCCGGCGCTCGTTCCTCATCACGGGTTCGCAGACCTCCGGTAATCGGTGCATCGCCCTCGGCGATTTCGCCGTAGTGGACGACTACGACTATGCGGCGAACCGGGTGCGAAGCCACGGCTCAGTGATGCCCTCATCGGAGTCGATGACGCATGCCGCCGCGTACGACGCGAGCCCGATCGTCCGCTGCGTGCTGCACGCGCACAGTCCGATGCTGTGGCGGCGACGGCGGGTTCTGGGCCTTCCCGAGACGGATCCCTCCGTACCATACGGCACACCGGAGATGGCGCTGGAAGTGGGGCGCCTGTACCGGGAGACCGTTCTTCCCGAACGCCAGATCCTCGCCATGGGGGGGCACGAAGATGGAATCCTCGTCCTCGGTCGAAACCCCGAGGAGGCCGGCGGGGTGCTCCTCCGCTGGCTGGCCCGGGCCTATGGCGCCGCGTGTGGTGAGGGTGACGCGGGGATCTGCTCGACCTGAGGCGGTGCCGGCGGGGCCGCCTCTCCGTATTCTGAACGGGATGAAAATGGGGAGTGATCGGGTACCAGGATTTCGAGTATCGCGAGGAATTCAACGTGGAGAGCATCCGCCTCGGTGGCTCGTTTCCGGGGGCCTGAGCATCCGGATCAGCGGCGACCGGGTCACCAGGCTGCCACTGCCATGACGCCCGGCAGGCCTGCTCGCATGCGAGTGCTCTTCGTCGTCGACGGGCTGGCCGGCGGCGGCGCGGAGAAGACGGTGCTGAGGCTGGCCCACGAAATGACCGCCCGCGGCCACGACGTGGAAATCGCGACCCTCCGGCCCGAGCGGGCATACCCGCTTCCCGACGGTGTCACCTTGATCGAGTCTTACGACACCAGCCCCAGGCGCTTCCGGAAGATCGGGGAGATCCGTCGCCGGGCGCGCATCCTGGATCGTTCTCTCTCCGGCCGACCGACGTGGGACCTCGTAGTTTCCACGCTCCTCACGACCGATCGAATCGTGCGTGCGAGCCGCCTGGCGGATTCGACGTGGTACCGCGTGCCCAACACCCTGTCGGCCGAACAACTGGTTGCCGCGACCGGCATCAAGAGAAGACGCCGCCTGGCCCGGCTGAAGGCCACATACGTCGGGCGGAAAGTCATCGCGATCTCGGGCGGAGTCGGTCGGGACCTGGTCGAGACCATCGGCGTGAGACCGGCGCGTCTCGAGGTGATTCACAACCCGTTCGACGTGGAGGAGATTCGTCTCCTGGCCGACGAGCCGTGCCGCATGGCGGGTGACGACTACCTGGTGTCCGTGGGTCGCTTCTCCCCTCAGAAGCGTTACGATCGACTTCTCGGTGCCTTTTCGCGCGCCCGATACGCGGGGAGGCTGGTCGTCGTCGGCACCGGCACGGGAGAGCAGATCCGCACAGTGGCCGAGCGGGCGCGAGGCCTCGGGATCGCAGATCGAGTGGACCTCGTCGGTTTCGAGGAGAACCCCTACCCTATCATGAAACACGCCCGGGCCCTGGTCCTCAGCTCCGATTTCGAGGGATTCGGAAACGTGCTCGTGGAATCCCTGATTTGCGGCACGCCCGCCGTGAGTACCCGCTGCCCCCACGGTCCGAAGGAGATCCTGGCCGGAGACCTGTCGGCTGGGCTCGCGGACCTGACCGAGGAGTCGCTCGCCGAGGCGATTGATCGGGTGTCACGAGACCCTCCGACGATCAGCGAGGAGCACGTGAGGCCCTTTCGGGTCCAGGCGATCGCTGATCGATACCTCGCGCTCGGAGAGGGATGACCGCTCCCCTGGACCATTGCAGGTCGACAGGCGTAGGAAGTAGCTGATCGACGAAACGCGAGATAGGTTCCAGGCCTCGAGGGCCCCTAAGTATCAACAAGGAGAGGAACGTGCGGACTCTGACACTCGTGGCTGCTGGCGCTGCTTTCTTCCTCAGCGCGTGCAGCGGCATCTCCACCTCGTCCGACTACGATCCGGCGGTGGATTTCACCAAGTACGCGACGTACACGTGGCTCGATACCGAGGGCGACGACATCGACGCGATCACCGATTCCCGGATCAAGAGTTCGATCGATGCCGCCATGGCCACGAAGGCCCTCCAGAAAGGTGGGGCGAACGCGGACTTGGCCGTGGGCTACCAGGTCACCTCGGCGGAGCGCAAGTCGTACAACACGGTGAATACCGGTTGGGGCGGCGGCTACGGCTGGGGTGGCTACGGCTGGGGTGGCTACGGCATGAGCATGGGTACCAGCACCACGTACGAGAACACTTGGGAGGAAGGGACCCTGCTCATCGGCATGTTCGATGCGGCGACCAAGAACCTGGTGTGGACCGGTACGGCCACGGCGGCCCTGGACGCGAGCCGAACGCCAGAGGAGCGCCAGCAACTGGTTGACGACGCCGTGGCCAAGATGATGAAGGACTTCCCGCCGGGCAGCTGAAGACGGCTCTGAGTGGCCGACCCGTGAAGACCCCTCCGGGAGCCGTCCGGAGGGGTCTTCGGCATTCTCAGGTGAGCTCGTCCGCGATGTCCGCCAGGGCCCACTCGACCAGGATGTCGATGTTCGCACCGTCGGCATCGAGCGCTCCCCGCGCACGGTCGGCCAGCACTCCCAGGATCTGCGACAGCACTTCAGCCGCCTCGGCCGTGTCGGCCCCCGACTTCGCGTCGAGGTGTATGTGCCGCCAGTTGTCGGCCACGACCAGGACTTCCGCGAGCGCCACCCGCAGCGCCTGGCGGGCGGCGGCATCGGGACTCATCCGGTTACCGGTCTCTTCGTTCGTCATGTC
>JBDGXI010000183.1:0-3984 GCA_039584685.1 Gemmatimonadota bacterium
CAGGGCCGTCTGCCACACATCGTAGTCGGCGCTCCGCTGCTCTTTCGAGATCTTGGCCAGCTCACCGTTGTTGAGCAGCACGTGCGTGATCTTCATGCAGTATTTCACGGCGGTCGTCAGTTCCGCCATATACTGACCGAATCCGCCGTCACCCGGTTCTTCGGGAGTTTCTCCGGGTTCAGCACTCGCTCCCAGGCGAGATCCCCCGTTCCCTGCGGCATGAACGATCTCCTTTCAGGTGCGCTCCAGGCGCGACTGGTCCCATCCATGCTATCTGAACGCGTGTGGGGTAGCAAAGTTCAGCACGCGGTGAGCGGGTTCTGCGAGAAAGTGTGGTGCCCGCGCCACAATCACATATCTTCCTCGCGAAAGCCACCAGAAGAACACCGATACACGGATCAGATCATGAGCAGCCACAACGTCCGTTACCGCGTCGGCCACGCCAGTGCGGCGGCCATGTTGCTCCTGTTGAGCGGGTGCGCCGTGAATCCGGCCACCGGTGGACGCATGTTCTCCCTCGTGAGCGAGGGACAGGAAGTCGAGATGGGACAGCAGGCCATGCACCAGGTGGACCAGGGCATGGGGCTGTATGACGATCCGGCGCTGCAGGCCTACGTGGATTCGATAGGCCAGGCCATGGCGGCCGTTTCCGAGCGGCCCGACCTGCCCTGGTCTTTCAAGGTGGCGGACGATCCGGTCATCAACGCGTTCGCACTCCCTGGCGGACCCGTGTACCTGGCCCGCGGGATCATGGCGCACTTCAACAGCGAGGCCGAGATGGCCTCGGTGCTGGGGCACGAGATCGGCCACATCACTGCGCGTCACAGCGTGGAGCAGATCAGTCGTGCCCAGCTCATGCAGATCGGCCTCGTGGCATCCGTCGTCCTGGTTCCGGAGCTGCGTCCGTTCGGCGACGCGCTTGCCGGCGGAATGGGGATGCTGTTCCTCAAGTTCGGACGGGATGACGAGAGCCAGTCCGACGAGCTGGGCTTCCGTTACATGACCCGTCTGGGCTACGATCCGCAGGGCGCCGTCGACATGTTCGAAATCCTCGAGCGTCAGCGCGACGCCGGCGGCGGCGGCGGGGTGCCCGAGTGGCAGTCCACCCACCCCGATCCCGGCAACCGGGTCCTCGCGGCTGAGCAGCGGATGGCCATGTCTCAGATCGAAGGCGGCATCGTCGGAGACGAAGAGTACCTGCAGCGCATCGACGGCATGATGTTCGGTAAGGACCCCGCCCAGGGGTTCTTCGTCGAAGGCCGGTTCGTCCACCCGGAACTCCGGTTCCAGTTTCGGTTCCCGGAGGGCTGGGCGACACAGAACGCGCCCACGGCCGTTCTGGCGCAGTCGCCGGAGCAGGACGCCGTGATGCAGATCACCCCGGGAGAGGGAGACACGCCCGAGGAGGCGGCGGACGCGTTCTTCGGTCAGGAGGGGATCGAGCGGCTGGGTGCCCGGAGCACGAGGGTCAATGGACTGCAGGCGGTGCAGGGGACGTTCCGGGTGACTACGCAGCAGGGGACCCTGGACGGTCAGGTCCTCTTCGTGAAGCACGGCGACTGGGTGTACCGATTCATGGGGTACACGCCGACGTCCCGCATGGGCACGTACGCGGTGACTTTCGAGAGGTCGCTGGCGAGCTTCGCGCCGATGAACGAAGAGCGCTGGATCAATCTCGAACCGAAGAACCTGGAGATCGTGCGGGTGCCGAATGAGATGACGGCCGAGCGTTTCTTCATGCGCTTCCCGTCCACGGTCAGCCTGGAGACGGTTCGGCTCATCAACGGTTGGGACGAGGGCCACGTGATACCTGCCGCGACGCTGGCCAAGCGGGTGGTCGGTGAGGGCGTTCCGGGCGACGAATGAAGGGTGCCTGTGCCCATCGGGGGCGTGGCAAGGATCCTGCACACGACAGGTTGGTTCTGTTCCGGTTCTAATCACGCCGGTCGCGGCGGAAATATGCGCTGATTCAGCGCGCGCCGGGGTCCGGAAAGGCGGCTGTTTGCGGCCCGCCAACGAAGGAGGAAACGTTGCATAACGCCACGAAGTACGGTGTGCTTCTCGCAGTTCTAGCCGTATTCGCGATTCCCAGCGCAGGGCTGACCCAGCCTGCGACTGGCAAGATCTCGGTCGATCTGCGGGGAGGCGTAGCCATTCCCGCCGGAAACATGGCCACGATCACGAGCGTCGGGGGACTGGCAGGCGCCAGCGCCATGTGGAACTTCCATCCGAACTGGGCGATCCGGGCCGACTTCGACTACATGCAGCTGGACGATGGCACCGACAGCAATGGGGTCGTGTTGTCGCCTCCGCAGGACCTGATGTTCCTCGGCGGCAGTTTCGAGGTGAATTTCAACGGGCCGAGGTTACAGACCATGCCGTTCACTTTCATGCTCAATCTCGGTGCCGGAGTCATGAACATGAAGGTGGACGACACGTTCGACCCGGGGAATCCGGCGAACGGGTTCGACCAGACGTACCTCACCTTCCAGGGTGGCTCGAAGATCGGGTATCAGCTCAAGCCGTGGCTCAACCTGTTCGTGAATGGCACTGCCTACTTCATGGTAATGGATTCGAACGACACGCTCGTGTTCCTGAATCCGAGCTTCGACACGGGGTGGATCATCCCGGTGACGGCCGGCGTACGACTGACGTTCCTCCGCTGATAAGTCACCGGACGTGACCGAGTGAAGGAGCCGGGACAGAACCGAATCCCGCAGACTCTACTCGTGGCCCTGGCCCACCCCGACGACGAGGTGGGCATGGTCGCCGCGATGCGTTCGCAGGTGGAGCGTGGCGACCGGGTCGTGCTCCTGTGGCTCACGCGCGGCGAGATGACCGAGGCCCTGGGCCCGATACCTACCGAAGAGATCATCCGGCGTCGCACCGAGCACGGACGCATCGCCGGTGAGATACTGGGCGTGGAGACCCGGTTCATGGACTTTCCCGACACCGGGGTTCACGCGACTCCCGAAGCCGCGGCCCGGGTAGCGCGCGTGATCGCCGAGGTCCAGCCCGACGCAGTGCTGACCTGGGGCGATGCGTGGCGCCGTGGCCTCCGGCACCCCGACCACCAGGCAACCGGGAACATCGTGCGCGATGCGATCACGCTGGCCCGCATCAGGCGCAGCGTGGATCCATTGTCGCCGCACCGGAAACCGGTTCCCGTGTTCACGTACCGTGACCGACACTCCCAGCTTCCGGCGGTAGCGATCGACGCGACCCCGTACAGGGAGAAGATCCGCGAACTCGCGCTCCACTATCAACGCGAGCTCGAGTTTCCCGATCCCGACTGGCTGGAGCAGCGGCTCCGAGGAATCGGTCGGCGGTGGGACCTCGAATTGGCCGAGGAGTACGACGCCTGGGAGACGCGAGGCGGGATCGTGGAATCTCTGCTCCCGGTAGAGATTCAGGGTCTTCCCGACCACCCGGAACGCACCCGCACGGACACGCTCTGACGGACGCCCCCCGCGCCGGGTGGCGCACATGCCGCCCGGACCCGATCTTCCCCCCCCGAAGCCGGAACCGTGTGCCCGCACGGTCTGACGAACCGAGGCTGTTCAACAGGAGAGATTCCATGAAGACACGTTATTCGTTCATTCTGGCCGCATTCGCCTTGACGGTGGCTTTCGCGACTCCGGTCCTGGCGCAGGACGTAGCCAAGGAGGAGGGCGAGGCGTCCGCCACCGAGATGATGAAGTCTCACAACGAGATGATGGGCGACGGGGAGGGCTGTCAGTGCTCGTGTATGGCCGGGATGCACGAGAAGATGATGAAGATGCATGGGGAGGGCGAAGGCGAAGGCCACGCCGAGGGGATGGACTCCGACGAGGGTCACGCCGAGATGATGGCGGAGCACAAGGAAATGATGGCGGGCTGCGAGTGCATGTCGGGCTGCGAGTGCATGTCGGGCTGCGAGTGCATGTCGGGCGAGAAGGGCGAAGGCGAGCACGCGATGAGCTGCAAGATGCACGACGAGCATGA
>JBDGXI010000184.1:0-3771 GCA_039584685.1 Gemmatimonadota bacterium
GTGATCCTCGAGGCCCTCGGCTGCAACTACGAGTGGGCAAGCGACCGTATCCACCGTTTCGTCCTCGACGGCATGCGGGATAACGCCCGGGCGTTGAGGGGCCGGGCGGGCGTCGCGTACTACCCATACGTGGAGTCTTCCCGGGGACAGGGCCGCGGTCTTCTGGCCGCCGTTGCCGCCCGAGCGGCTGCAGTCGTCACGGACGACTTTCCCACGTTCTTCATCCCGGACATGCTGGCGGCAGCGGTTCGCCAGGTGGACGTCCGTCTCGAGGCCGTGGACGGCAACGGCCTCATGCCGATGCGCGACACGGACAGGGTCTACGCTTCGGCCTACGCCTTCCGCAGGCATCTTCAAAAGACGTTGCCGACACACCTCGACCAGCCCCCCCTCCAGGATCCGGTCGCGCGCCTGGCGGCGCTGGACAGACCCGAGGTGCCACGCGAAGTGCTCGAGATGTGGCCGTCAGCCCACGCCGACCTGAAGGCCGGCGGTCCGGATATCGGGCGACTGCCGATCGACCACACGGTTGCCCCTGTATCGCTGGAGGGAGGGCCGATCGCCGCCCGAGCCCGACTGGACGAGTTCCTGCGCCGCGGCCTCGGCGAGTATGCGGAGCAGCGTAACCATCCGGACGAGGAGGTGACGAGCGGGCTCTCTCCATATCTGCATTTCGGGCACATCGCGACACACGCGATCCTCCGCCGCCTCGCTGAAGCGGAGGGGTGGACGCCGGCACTCGACTGCCGACCGGCCAACGGAAAGCGTACGGGCTGGTGGGGGATGAGCCCCGATGCGGAGGCTTTCCTGGACCAGGTGGTGACCTGGCGGGAGCTCGGTTTCAACATGGCGGCCAACCGGGCGGACCACCGGGAGTACGACTCGCTTCCTGAATGGGCGCGCGATACCCTGGCCGACCACGCGGGCGACCCACGACCGCGCCTCTACAGCCTCGAGCAGCTGGAGGAGGCGGCGACGGATGATGAAATCTGGAACGCGGCGCAGCGGCAGCTCCACCGTGATGGCGTCATTCACAATTACCTGCGCATGCTGTGGGGCAAGAAGATCCTCGAGTGGACGGAGAGCCCCCGCGAGGCTGCGCGCGTCATGATCCAGCTGAACAACCGCTACGCCCTCGACGGACGCGACCCGAACTCGTACTCGGGCATCTACTGGTGCCTGGGTAGATACGACCGCCCGTGGGGTCCGGAGAGACCGATCTTCGGTAAGATCCGCTACATGTCGTCGAAGAACACGGCCCGCAAGCTCCGGCTCAGGGAGTACCTGGAGAGATACTCGGCCGGTCCGCCTCGATGACGGCTAGCGACGCGTAAAGGTCTTCGAGGCTCGACACCGTTCGGCCCCCGATCGAATCGATCGCCCCCTGGTAGGCGGGCGCCGCGCGCCCACCCGTGAGGATCGGCATCGCCGGACCGACGCTGGCTCGCAGGTCCGCCAGCTCGGCCGCGATCCGCGGGTCGTCCGTCGGAAACACGAGGCTCACGGCGATGGCCGAGGCTCCGGTGCTCTCGGCCACGTCCGCAATGTCGGCGGCCGGCAGATCCGTCCCCAGGTAGGTGACCCGCCACCCCTGGGTCGCCGCGGCTGCCGCGACGAACAGGGCCCCGAACTCGTGAATCTGCCCGGCCGGAGTGGCAACGACGAGCCCGGGCGCCTCGGGGCCCGCCATGACCGAAGTGGCCAGGGATTCCAGCACGCGGCGGATGACCCCGGAGGCCAGGTGCTCGTGGCCCGGGCTCAGCTCGCCGTGCTTCCAACGCTCTCCGATGCTGGCGAGCACCGGGGCAAGGACGTCCTCGATCAACATCGGCGCCGACAGGGCCACGGCAGCGCGCATGAGCGACGTCTCCAGCATTCGCCCGTCGAGAGTCTCGACGGCGGTGAGGCACGCCTGCACGTGCACCTCGGGATCGGATGCCAGGCCTTGCTCCGCCTCGCGCCTCAGGTGCACTGCGGCATCTTCATCCTCATGGACCAGCTCACGCAGTTCGTCCAGGGGAAGGTCCGCCACACGGCTGATCCTGCGCCCGGCCGCTGTCGCCCGGTGGAGCAGACCCAGGCGCTCGACATCGTGGTCGGAGTAGAGACGGTGTCCCCCGCCTGATCGGCCCGGCTCGACCACTTCGTAGCGTTTCTCCCACACCCGCAAAACATCAGGGGTCAGGCCTGTCCTTCGAGCGACCACCTTAATGGGATGCCGCTTCTGGAGGTCCGCGCCGTCCGTATCCACGATGGTCAAGGCAAGCTCTCCTGGTATGCCGCGTTGGTATCTCCGACCGCCGCCCGGCGGGCGTATATCATCCTGGCATGAAGATAATCGGGTGCATTCCACTGTCAAGGTTGCAAATTGGACATAAGCTTGACACACACAACCACCACCGATACTGATGTCTGCTCGAATCACCGGTGCAAGAGGCCGATCGATCGAGACTCACGTGAGGAGCCATGACGAGCTTGCTGGAACGAACGATGAAGGTGGACCGCCCGATCGAAGAAGTGTTCGACTTCTTCTCCGACGCGGGAAACCTGGAGCGCATTACCCCCCCGGAGCTGGGCTTTCGGATCCTGACACCTCTGCCAATAGAGATGAAGGAGGGAACCCTGATCGACTATCGGCTGCGCCTGTGGGGCCTGCCTGTCGGATGGCGTACCCTGATCTCCCGCTGGGAGCCCCCCACTTGCTTCGTGGACGAGCAGCTCGAGGGGCCGTACCGGGTGTGGGTCCATACACACCGCTTCGAGTCCGAAGGAGAGGGCACGCTGATCCACGATGAGGTCCGGTATGAGCTCCCGTTCGGGCTCGCCGGAAGGGCCGCCCTCCCGCTCGTTCGCCGCCAGCTCGACCGCATCTTCGATCAGCGGCGCGCGGCGACTGCCGCACTCCTCTCGGCGGCGGGAGACTGACGGCGCGGCTCAGCGCAGCTCGGCCGCGACACGCGCCGCGAGCCGGGCATTGGCTTCGAGAAGCGCGAGGTTGGTCTCCAGAGAGCGCCCCTGGCTGGATCGCGACACGCTTTCGAGAAGGAACGGCGTGACCTTCTTGCCCGTAACCCCGGCGGCTTCGGCCTCGCGCAGCGCGATCTCGATCCACTCGTCCACTTCCGAGCGCGGGATCGCGGCCACGGCCGGCGGAGGCTGCACCACCAGGACCCCCTGCCGTCGCTTCAGCGCGCGCTGCACCTCCAGTATGGTGGCGACCTCCCGGGGATCGTCCGCCCGGTGTTCCAGGGGCAGGCCGCTGTCGGAGGAGTAGAAGGCCGGGAACTGGTCGGTCTGGTACCCGACTACGGGCACGCCCAGAGTTTCCAGAGCCTCCAGCGTGCGCTCCAGATCCAGGACCGACTTCGCCCCCGCGCATACCACGGCGACCGGCGCCCGGGCCAGTTCCTGCAGGTCGGCCGACACATCGAGGCTGTCCTCTCCTCCGCGGTGAACCCCGCCGATGCCTCCGGTGGCCATGATGGAGATGGAAGCACTGTTCGCCAGCGCCGCCGTGGCGGATACGGTCGTCGCCCCCGGCATGCGGGAGGCGATTACCGGCGCGATGTCGTGGACGTTAACCTTGGCCACTCGAAGGCCGTCGGCCAGCTCTTCGACTTCGTCCGACGTGAGGCCGACGATCGCCCGGCCTCGAAGAAGGCCGACCGTGGCGGGTACGGCTCCTTCCTCGCGAACGGCAGCCTCCATCGCGGCCGCCGCCTGGAGGTTTACCGGGTGTGGAAGGCCGTGCGCGAAAACCGTGGACTCGAG
>JBDGXI010000185.1:0-3760 GCA_039584685.1 Gemmatimonadota bacterium
CGGGCCCTGGGCGGGGCCTGGGTGGAACAGGACGAAGACATCGGGCAACAGCTTGAAGAGGAATACGAGATGATGGATCGACTGACCTTCCCCTCGGATGAGGAGGCGGGACGATGAGCATATTGAGCAAGCCGGCGAACGCGTTCGCGCGCATGAGCCCGTTCTTCAAGGGCCTCACGATCATCGCGATCGGGGTCCTGGGCTTCGTGCTCCTGATGGTATTCCGTCCGCGGCCGGAGGCGCAGGAGCCTCCCCGGCGTGTACCGCTGGTCGTCACCGCGCCCGCCGATGTCCGGTCCGGCAACCTCACGATTCGGGGCTACGGATCGGTACGGCCGAAGAGTCAGATCGTTCTCTCGTCGCAGGTAGCGGGCAGGGTCGAGTGGGTCTCGACGGCCTTCGCCTCCGGGGGGCGTTTCGAGAAGGGTGACCTCCTGCTCCGTATCGAGCGGGCGGATTACGTGAACCGGGTGGATGCGGCGTCCGCTGCGGTCGCGCAGCGTCAGGTCGAGGTGCTGCAGTGGGAGGAAGAGCAGGCCCTGGCGCGAGAGGAATACCAGCGCCTGCTGGCCCGGGAGGGAATGGATGCCCCGGACTCGGCCTCGCTCAGCAGTCTCATCTTCCGCGAGCCCCAGCTCCAGGCGGCGCAGGCATCGCTCAGAAGCGCCGCGGCCCAACTCGCTGATGCCCGGCTCGCCCTGGGACGCACCCGCATCATCGCGCCGTTCGACGGAATCGTGCGCGCCAAGTCCGTGGACGTCGGGCAGTACGTCGCCCCGGGGCAGAACCTGGGCTCCCTGTACGACACCGACGTCGTCGAGATCGTCGTGCCGCTCACCGATGCCGAGGCCGCACTCGTCGAGGGTCTTTGGGATGCCGGTGCCGGCGACGAGGCTACTCGGATTCCTGCCACGGTCCTGGCCTCGTTCGGTGGTCGCGAGTACGAGTGGCCGGCATACGTGGACCGGGCCGAGGGTGCTCTGAACGCGGAGACGCGAACCGTGGACGTGGTGGTGCGTGTTCCCGACCCGTTCCTGTCGGACGAAGCGGGCCGTCGGCCACCGCTCCTCCTGGGTACCTACGCGTCCGTGGACATCCAGGGCGCACCGAGGGAGGCCTACGTCGTGTTGCCGCGAATGGCCTTCCGCGACGGAGAAGCAGTCTACGTGGTCGAGCAGGACACACTGCTCGTCGTGCGGCCGGCGACAATGCTCCAGGAGACTGGCGGTGAGGTGTTCGTGTCCGCCGACATCGCGGGGGGTGAGCCGGTCGTGGTCAGTCCGATGGACATCGTCACCGACTCCATGACTGTGCAGGTGGCCAACGGGGGCGACCGATGAACCGGGCCATCGCCTGGACGGCGGCCCACCCCGTCGCCGCCAACCTGCTCATGGTCCTGATTCTCGCCGGCGGCTTCGTGGGCGGAAGCACCGTGATCCAGGAAGTGTTCCCCGACTCTGATCTGGGTGCGGTGCAGGTACGCGTGGAGTACCGGGGGGCCTCTCCCGAAGAGGTCGAGGAAGGGATCATCCAGCGCATCGAGGAGCGAGTCGAGGGGGTCGAAGGCGTGAGCCAGATCAACTCCACCGCCTCCGAGGGCGTCGGCATCGTGTTCATCGAGCTGAACCTGGGCGAGGACACGGCGAAACGGCTGGATGAAATCAAGGCCGAGGTGGACCGGATCACCAGCTTCCCGGCCGATGCCGAGAAGCCGGAAGTCACCGAGGTGGCCAGCAGGAGCCGGGTGATCGAGATCGCGGTGACCGGCGATGCTCCGGAGAGGACGCTCAAGGAGCTGGCGAACCGGATCAAGGACGACCTGTCCTCGATGCCCGAGATCTCCTACGTGCAGGTCACGGGCGTCCGTGACTACGAGATCTCGATCGAGGTCTCAAACGATGTGCTCCGCTCGTACGGTCTCAGCCTCGACGACGTGGCCCTGGCCGTCCGGCGAGCCAGTCTCGACCTGCCGGGCGGGCGGGTGGACACGGCGGACGAGGAAATCCTCGTCCGGGTGAAGGGGCAGAAGTACGACCGCCACGACTTTGCGGAGATCATCGTACGCGGGGCCCGTGACGGATCCACGCTTCGCCTGGACCAGATTGCCACGATCGAAGACGGTTTCCAGGACGCGGACCTGACATCCCTGTACAACGGCCACCCCGCGGCGTTCGTCCAGGTGTTCCGCACCGCCGACGAGCAGGTACCCGAGATCGTGGACGTGGTGCAGACGTACCTGGCCGATGTGGCGGTACCGTCGATGCCCAGGGGGGTCCACGTCGAGATCTGGCAGAATGATGGAGATCTCCTCAGGAGTCGATTCAACCTGCTTCGCAAGAACGGGCTCATCGGGCTGGGCCTGGTCCTGATCGCCCTGACGCTGTTCCTCGACCTGCGCCTTTCGTGGTGGGTGGCTGTCGGGATCGCGTTGTCGTTCATCGGCACGTTCGCCGTGATGCCGTGGCTCGGTGTCACGATCAACATGATGTCCCTGTTCGCCCTCATTCTCGCCATCGGCATCGTGGTCGACGACGCCATCGTGGTGGGCGAGAACATCTTCAAGCGGAGGGAGGAGGGTGCCGAGCCGCTCGACGCCGCGATCGAGGGTACGCAGCGGGTCGCGGTTCCGGTCACGTTCGCCGTTCTCACTACGGTGACGGCGTTCTCCCCGCTGCTGTTCATTCCCGGGATGATCGGGAAGTTCCTCAAGTTCATTCCGCTCGTGGTGATTTCGGTACTCCTGTTCTCGCTTCTCGAGTCGTTGTTCATCCTGCCGCACCACCTGTCGCACCTGCCGGAAGATGGGCACATGAAGCTGCCGCCATGGCTCCGCTGGGTGGAAAAGGCACAGGACGCCGTGCAGTCGGGGCTCCGGAAGTTCATCGACGGCCCGGTGGACCGGACCGTTCGATACGCCACGGCCCACTACGGAGTCGTCATCTCGGCCGGGATCGCCCTGCTGATGATCACTGCCGGCATCGTGGGTGGGAGGTACATCGGCTTCAGCTTCCTGCCCCAGATCGAGGGCGACAACGTGATCGCCCAGATCGAGATGCCGCAGGGAACCCCTGACGAACGGACCCGGGAGGTGGCCGACTACATCGAGAGCGTAGGGCACCGGGTCGCGGACAGCCTGGGGGTGAGACTGGGCGACGGACGTCAGCTGGTGCAGGCCGTTCAGCTCACCGTTGGGAGCTATCCGTCCGCTGACCGAGGGCCGGGAGCCGGAGCCCTGCCGACGTTCGTCGAGTCGAACAAGGCCGAGATCAACTTCCAACTGCTGGAAGCCGAGGAGCGACGGGACTTCTCGTCCGTCGAGTTCGAAAGGGCCTGGCGGGCGGCGGTGGGCGATCTGCCGGGTCCCCGCAACGTGACGTTCTCCTCCGACGTGATGAACCTGGGGGCCCCTGTGCAGCTCGAGGTGTCCCATCCCGACACGGCCATCCTGACGAGGGCGGTGGCTGAAGTTCAGGAAGAGCTGCGTCGCTATGCGGGCGTGTTCGACGTTCGAAGTGACCAGGAAGTAGGGAAGCGCGAAGTCGAGCTGAACCTGAAGCTGCGTGCTCGCACGCTGGGCGTGACCCTCGACGACCTGGCCCGCCAGGTGCGAGCGGCGTTCTTCGGCTCCGAGGCGGTACGCGTGCAACGGGGCCGGGAGGAGGTGCGGGTGTACGTTCGTCTGCCCAAGGACGAGCGCTCGAGCCTGGCCGACATCCGCCGGTACAGGATCGTGACGCCCACCGGTGCCGCGATCCCGCTC
>JBDGXI010000186.1:0-3758 GCA_039584685.1 Gemmatimonadota bacterium
GAACTCCTTGCTGCCGGCCTACCGGGCGCTCGGCGACGAGGCCAGCGTGGCCGCGCTCGCGCGGCGCATCGACGCACTTCCGGGCGGAAGCGCGATGTTCATGCAAGTCATCGCGGTCAGCGGTTCCGTCCCGTTCGACCTGCCGGACACGCCAAACTTCGCGAGACGGCTCGAGGAGGCGGGGATAGACCTGTCCGACTTCGGGACGCCAGCGGATGTAGAGGACGAGTAAGAGAACCACTCCCGATACCCCTCCACTGCCGTTCGCCTTGACTTGCCCAAGGGTGGTGGTAGCGTTTCAGGGGGTCAGGTCATGGACGACCATCATAGCACTTGCACGGCTGCTCCCGTGTGCTCGCACGGCGGCAGGTCGGATGCTAGCTTGGGCCGATCGCACCCCCTCAAGGCTGCGACCCAGCCTGGACGTACCCCCTCGTAAAGTCGTGATCGCCTGGCCGGCCCCCTCGTTCGGGGGCTGCTGCGACAAAGCTGGAACATGACATCCGGGGAGCGAACCATGCCATTCTATCTCAAAGAGTCGGACGTTTCCCCGCAGCTCGCAGGACTTCAATCCGTGCTGATCGTTCCTTGCCGATTCTGTCCCGCAGCGAGCTTATCCGTCAGAGAGAACGAGCCGTATATCGAGCTCTTTCGGAGATTCCTGAGAACTGGAGCGTATGAGTCGTTCATTCAGACCCTGACCCGTCGCCTCGAGGATCGAGGAATCAAGACGGCCGTATTCGACAGCAGACTGCTGCACCAGTTTGTCGCCTGCATGTGGACGTCCAGGCGTCGAGAAGAGCTTGCGAAACGTGCGGCGCAGTTCGATGGCGTGGTGATTCTGGGATGCGATGCGATGGTCGAGACTGTGAGCAGCTCCCTAGAATCTGTTGACTGCCAGTTGATCCAGGGCATGGAAATCGAAGGCCTGATGAATGTGCTTCCCACCGTGCGTTTCCCGTTCACATTGTCACTCGAACTGCAGAGCGTTACCGATGTGGCAGGACCACGCTCTCACTAATCTCATGCATGAGTTGGAGTAGAGGACGATTGCAGTAAAGACACTCCAAGTACTGACTGGAGAGAGAAGATGGCCTCCGTCGAGATGATTGCCGAAGAACAAGCTACGGGCCGGGTCAAGGAGATCTACGAGGACATTAAGGACACCCTCGGGATCGACTTCGTCCCCAACATGTACCGGGTCATGGCCCCGCGGCCCGTGTTTCTCGAGGCCAACTGGAACAAGGTGAAGGCGGTCATGGCAGCGCCGGGCCAACTCGATCGCCTGACCAGGGAGATGATCGCGGTGGCCGTCTCGGCCGTATCCGGCTGTCGCTACTGAATCGAGGTGCATACTTCCGCGGTGCGGAAGCTGGGATTGGACGACGAAGGGATCGTCGAACTCATGTCCGTCGTCGACCTGTTCGCAGGATTCAACAAGTTCCTGGATGGTCTGCAGGTCGAGCCGGATGAAAAGCCATGGTATGGGTGAGGCTAAGCCCCGAATGCCGTGCGCATTCTTTCGAGGCGACTGGAGCGGTAGGTCAATCCACACCGACCTGATCCTCGCTAGACGGTCTAGTTTGTCCGAGGGGAGATTCCGTTAGGAGGCGCGCATCATGAGCCACGGAGAGCCCAGTTGATGCCCGAGCTTCACTTCATTGGTGTCCCGTTCAACTCCGACGGCACACCGCCAGAGCTGGAGCACCCGCCGCAACATCTCCGCGACGCCGGCCTGCTCGATCGGCTTCGGCCGTGACAGCGGCCTCTAGGCGGTGGAAGCTGCCGCTCGCCTGGTAATCGAGTGTCGGACTTCGTGCTCAGCGCGTCGACCGGCGCCGCTCGAGCTCAATCCACGCGGACTGCTCGGTGTGTGTCTGCCGGTCTCTCCTCCATCCGACGGCGGTCGCCGAGCCGGACAGCCTGTCGCCCGCATACCGGACGGCCAGACGAATCCAGTTGTGATACCGCTCGATATCTGAAGTCGGAATGCTGCCGGGGAGGGTCCCCAACAGGAAGACGCTGCTGATGACAGTGAAGTTGACCGCGTACTCCCCTTGTCCCGACAACTCGATCTTCGCTCCCTCATCGTTGCTCAGGACGAGCGTCACGTCGATCTGCCTGTCGTAGGCTACGATCTTCCCCTCCCACGTCCCCAACATTGCTTCAGGGAACGGTTGAGCGGAAGCCGCGTCTCCAGCTGGAACGGCCAACGTATCTGTCTCAGCCTGCAGCGGATCCTCGGCAGCTGAAGCCCAGGGATTGATACCGGCATACTCGGGAATGAGAGCTGCTCGAACGGCCCCCTGAATGTGGAGTAGCCTGCTGGCGGCGTAGTCGGTGTTGGCCAAGATGACGACCGCTACGTCCTCCGATGGGACGAACACCATGAAGTTGCTGACGCCGATCGTCTGTCCTCCATGATGCATAGACCGTAGCCCCAGCTGATCGACGTCAAACCCCCACCCGAGCCCATACCGCGTGTTGGACGGAGGATCCTGCCGCTGCATCTCGTCGATGGCCGCGTCCGACAGGATTCGCTTCTGGTCGGGCAGGTTGTCCTTGAGATGGAGCATCGCGAAACGGAGGAGATCCGGCGCGCTGCAGTACACGTCGTCGGGCCCCGGGTACGCTGAAGTGCTGGTGGGTACCGCTTGACCGTTGATGCCGCAGTAGGACTCGGCTGGGCGTACCTTGAACCGGTCTCCCGCCACGTACACCTGGCAGGCCTCCATGCCGAGCGGCGTGAACACACTGTCACGCACATAGCGGGGGAAAGCGATGCCGGTCACTTCCTCTACGACCCGGGCCAACAGCATGTAGCCGACGTTGGCGTAGTTGAACGACCAACCCGGCTGAAACATCACGTTGCCGTAGCGTCGCACCGTTTCATCGAAGGGTCGGCGTTCGGGTTCCTCGTCGAGGTAGAAGGTCTGATCGTGTGCTGGCAGGCCCGCCCGATGCTGCATCACACGTCGCACGGTGACCGCCTCCGGCGTTCCCGCGTAGTAGCGCAGAGTGATCCCTCCCAGATATTCCTCGAGCGGTGCGTCGAGATCGACCAAACCCGCATCCACCAGTCTCATGACCGCTGTTGCCGTGATGGGCTTGGAGATCGAGGCCAGACGGTACATGGTGTTGGGAGCGGCTCGTATCCCGTTCTCTTTGTCAGCCCAGCCGA
This sequence comes from Gemmatimonadota bacterium, assembly GCA_039584685.1. GTDB lineage: Bacteria > Gemmatimonadota > Gemmatimonadetes > Palauibacterales > Palauibacteraceae > Benthicola. The sequence continues at coordinate 3,182 of JBDGXI010000186.1, forward strand.
AGGCCTCTGTCCAGACCACTTCGCCGTTGTGCGCAACCGCGATGGACACCGACGGGACTTTACCCGTGGCGATGTCGTTCATAACGAACTCGCGCAGTGCCTGAAAACGACTGTCGAATGGGGTCGGAGAGTCCTGGTCTTCCTGCGCTGAACAGAACACGGTTGGAGACGCGAGCAGGAGGGTGGCGGTGAGCAGCGTCTTCAGTTTCATAATAACAGACCCTCCCATGGTGCTCACGCTCGTCATGGCCAAGCACCAAAAGGGACTGGCAACCGTGGTCTCTTGGGAGGGAGGATCCGGCAATTCCGACGACTGCACTTTCCGGATCACAGTGTCGAAACTGGCGACCACATTCGAGTCAATTGGTCTATCAGCCTAACACTCGAGCGGCTGCGCCCGCTGACATGGAGTGAATCGCTCGGCCGAGAGAGCGGCCTCTACGCGGTGGGCGATGTCTCCTGCGAGAGAGTGGGTCGGACGGACATGGCCCGTTCCAGGTCCACGGCCGCGATAGTACTTTCCCTAGGTGAATGCACGGACTTTCCGCGACGTTTTTCGCGACTACGGCCTCCAGTC
>JBDGXI010000187.1:0-7039 GCA_039584685.1 Gemmatimonadota bacterium
TGAGGTCCGTAGCCAGGTACACCGTCGCCATGCCGCCACGGCCCAGCTCACGCTCGATCGCATAGCTGCCCGACAGGGCGTCACGAAGACCTGCGAGGGGGTCAGACACAAGTATACCCTCCACGGTGGGGCCGCGGTTCGACAAGAGGGGGTACATTTATAATAGGAAGAGCCTTACGAGACAGGCAAACGAAGATGTGACGGCGTGGAGGATCGAGCCCTCGAGGGGATCCACCGGGCCCGGAATCGAGCATGGTGGAGCCCCTCGAGCCGAGATGCGAGGAGTGAGGCGCGCGAGGTCGACCTCCGGCTCCGTGCAAGGCGCCTCAGGCGCGGGCGGCCACCTTCCTCCGGTACATGAACCGCAGTCCCATCCACAGCAGGGCAGCGACGGCGAACACGACGAATCCGGCCACAGTGGTCGTGAGCGCCACCCGCACACCTCCCCAGATGATCGCGGGGTTGATGGCCGGGGCCCTCTCGATCACTCCCGCCGCCTGGTAGAGCCCCGTGAACGTGCCCAGGAGTCCGACCACGAGCACCCACACGCCCCAGAACAGGACGGCGTCCACGCTGGTCTCCAGTACTGGTTCCGGTCCCTCGAGTGCTCGGGTCCGGGCCCAGGACCGCACGGCGAGTGCGGCGATCACGATCGCGATGATCAGGATCGGCCACATGAAGAAGCCGCCCTCTCTGAAGAAATCCATCATCGTTCCACTCCTTTCGAATTCAACGTCTCACGCACGTGCATCGAAACCGATGCCGGCTGCGATGTCCGCCTCCGCCTGCTCCATCCGCGAAACGCCTGCGGAAAGGAGAAGCCACATTCCAAGCGCGATGAGGGTGGTGAGGAGACCTGCGGACAGCAGACCCATGTCGCGCCGCAGCCATCTCACGAGCACGATCACCTGGCCGCTGAGGTCCGCCTCCAGCCCGGCGGCGACCGAGTACAGGTCGAGGGCCGTTCCAGCGATCGCCATCGCCGCTGCCGCCGCTGCAGCCACGGGGAGAATCCACAGACCGCATCTCAAGGCATCGAGGTCGTGCTCCCGCTTCACGGTCAGGGCGAAGAACTTCCACACGGATACCACGACCACGGCGAAGGTCACGCCGAGCACGGGAACGGTCATGGGGGCCGGCTCATTCAGCAGCCCGCCTCCGATCAACCGAAGCAGGCCCAGCGCGAAGAGGGTGACGGAAGCCAGCACGAGAGCGACACGCTCGATCCGATGCCGCGTTGGATCCGAGAAGCGGTCCACCAGTCGTGCGTAGAGGGGTCGGTGAATCTCCCGGAGCTCGTGCAGCGCCTCGGCAGATGGCACCAGGGTTCGCACCGCACGGGCCCAGGCCTCGTCCGGAGGGAGGCCGGCGGACAGGAGCTCGGCCTCGAGACCTGCCAGGTCGGTGGCCAGCTCCAGAAGCACTCGGGCGCGCAGGGGCTGCGGCAGGTCCAAGCGATCGTACACGGCCCGGAGCTCATGCCTGTAGGCAATCATTCGGCCACCTCCAGGACCCTTGTAAGCACCCGGGTGATCTCGTGGATTCGGGCGGACTGCGCCGCCAGCCAGTCACCTCCCCGGGGCGTGATCGAGTAGATCTTCCGCCGCCTACCGTCGACCGTCTCCCACTGACCGGCGATCAGCCGTTCCTTCTCGAGCCGGTGGAGGATCGGGTACAGGGTGCCGTGCTGAAACGTGAACATCCCGCCGCTGGCGGCCTCCACCTCGACGGCGATCTGATAGCCATGTTTGGGCCCGCTCCGGACCATCCCCAGGATGAGGGCCTCGTTGATCGTGCGCACCAGCGCTTGAAGATCTACGGACTCGGCCATGACACTTCCGTGGCTGTATATATCGGCGGTCTATATATCGACACTCTATATATAGACCACACAGGCACGGAGGTCAAGCCGTCATGGGGTGACCCCGGCTGCGCTCAGTCAGGTAGTGTCGGGAGTCGGCGCGGCCGCGGCCTGCAGGCGCCGCGCTTCATCCTCATCCGGCACGTAGTCCGAGTGACAGTTCGCCTTGCCGGCGTCGTCCCCGACCACACCCTCCCTTGTCTTCCGCGCCAACCGGTGGATTTCATCCGGCGACAGGACGCCGCGCTGCTCGAGGATCTGCCGCTGCTCGTCGGTGAGGCCTGCGCTCTTCTTGACCCGGTCCCACGCGTACTCCGAGTCCTTCCCGGAAGCGAACTCCTGGATTTCCTTGCTGATCCTCACGCTGCACCAGTCGTGTCCGCACATGGCGCAGAAGTCGGTGTCGACGTCCAGGTCTTCATCGTGCAGGGCGCGGGCGGTGTCGGGATCGAAGCTGAGCTCGAAGTGCTTCTCCCAGTTGAGCGCCGCGCGGGCCTTGGTGAGTTCGTCGTCCCGGTCGCGCGTGCCTGGGATGCCCAGCGCCACGTCGGCGGCGTGCGCGGCGATCCTGTAGGCTACGCACCCCTGCTTGACGTCGTCCCTCTTCGGGAGGCCCAGGTGCTCCTTGGGAGTGACGTAGCACAGCATGGCCGCGCCGTGATAGGCGGCGGCGGTCGCGCCGATGCAGCTCGTGATGTGGTCGTAGCCCGGGAAGATGTCGGTGACCAGGGGACCGAGGACGTAGAACGGGGCGCCGTGACACAGGGCTCGCTGGAGCTTCATGTTGTATTCGTGGCCCAGGCGCGCTCGGTCAGCTCGCCCAGGGTCTCGAGCTCCCGCAGCTGTGCCTCATCGGTGGCGTCGGCGAGGCCGCCCGGCCGCAGTCCGTCTCCCAGCGAGAAGCTGACGTCGTACTCGCGCATGATGTCGCAGATGTCGTCGAAGATCTCGTACATCGGGTTCTGCCGATCATGCACGAGCATCCACTTGGCCAGCAGCGATCCGCCGCGTGACACGATCCCGATCAGCCGGTCCTGGATCAGGGGCAGGTGCTCCTTCAGCACTCCGGCGTGCACGGTGAAGTAGTCCACGCCCTGCTTCGCCTGGTGCTCGAGGGTCTCGAGGATCCAGTCGTGCGACAGGTCTTCGATACGCCGCCCGATGATCATCGAGTAGATCGGCACAGTGCCGATCGGAACCGTGGAGTTCCGGATGATGGCCTCGCGGCAGGCGTCCAGGTCGCCGCCCGTGGACAGGTCCATGACCGTGTCGGCGCCCCAGCGCTCGGCCCAGCGCAGCTTCTCGACTTCCTCGGCGGTGCCGCTGCTCACGGGCGAGGCGCCCATGTTCGCGTTCACCTTGGTCTTCGTGGCCCGGCCGATCGCCATCGGATCGAGATCGTAGCCGAGGTGCACCCGGTTCGCCGGTATGATCAGACGGCCTGCCGCCACCTCGTCCCGAACCTGCTCGGGCGTGAGGTGAGGCTCGCGCTCGGCGACTCGCTGCATCGCAGGAGTCATGATCCCGAGCCTTGCCTTCTCGAGCTGTGTCACCGCTTTGTTCGCGCTGCGGGGCTCTGGATTGAAGTCCCACGCCGTCAGAGACGAGGGAGCCGGCATGCCTGGCGTATCCGGCGACGAATACGTCAGCGGTCCACCCACATCGGTGGCGAGTGCGAAACTCCCCGGGGAGGTGCCCTGACGGTCCGTCGATGGATTGTCCGCCCCGCGCACGGGCAGCTCGAAGTGGCTATGTGAGGACGGCTTGATCAAGCGTGTCTCCCGCCTGGTAGATTCCAAGTCAATGATCCCGCGAGGGATGGCGCGCACCCGACGTACGCTGCCGCCCCGAGGCTACAAGAACGCGGCTCCTGAGGGAAGGCGGAGCGGGATCAGGCCCGGGCATCCTCCAGGTCCGCCTGCTTGCTCAGAACCGCCGAGGCCCAGGCGAAAAGGACGAGGAACACGAGATCGGCGATGGCGAACGGCTTCCATATGAAAGGGATTCCGCCCGCGGCCCAGTGGTAGAAAGCGACTGCGCAATACGAGACCTTGAGGAGGATTCCGTACAGGATGAGGCCCCGGTTGGAGACCGGGTCGCGGGCGATGGAGACGAACATCAGGGCGAACACGATCAGGAGCGCTGCCGGAAAATGGACGTACCCGAAGTGGTTCGGCGGAGTGACGCCGACCCACTCGAACAGGGCAGGCGCTGCGACCAGGAACGCCGCTCCCAGAACTCCATCGTACAGGGCTGCCAGATAGAACAGGACGGATACGGCTCGCTGTTGCTTCACGACGCACTTCCCTTCTCACGAGATCTCTTGAATCCGCTGCGCCTCCAGCGGGTGAACTCGTCGCTGTAGAGCCGCACGGCGAGTTCCTTGAATCCGTTCTCGAGCTCGGCCACCGTCATGTTCGCCGGCCGGTAGTTCACATCGAACAGGGTGCACCGGTCCCACGCACCGGGCTCCAGGAGCCGGTCCTCACGCTCCAGCCGATCGTACAGCGGCGTGCCGGGAAACGGAGTGAGGATCGTGACCTGAACCTCGTACAGTCCCGAGTCCCGAACGAAATCGAACACCTGCTCGAAGATGTCGGGCGTGTGACCGTCGAGCCCGATCACGAAACACCCGTTCACGGTGATCCCGTGCGCCTGAATCTCGGCGATCGCGTCCCGGTACTCGGGAAATCGCTTGCGCTTCCAGTCGCTCCGCAACTCGATCCCCGCGAGGCCGACCTCCACCGGACTCTCGAAGCCGACGAGCACCTGTGCGCACCCGCCGTCCCGCATCAGATCCAGTAGCGTCGGGTCCCGGGCCACCGACAGATCGGTCTCCGCGAACCACCGGAGCCTCCGTCCCGGCAGCGCGGCCAGCAGCTCCTTCCAGTAGCTCCGGTCCACGAACGCGTTGTCGTCCGCGAATTCGATGAACGGATACTCCCAGATCTCGAGGATGCGATCGATCTCCCGGAGCACGTTGGCCGCCGGCTTCTGCTTGTACCGATCCGTGAGCAGCACCGAGCTTGCGCAGAACTCGCATCGATGCGGGCAGCCACGGCTCGCCTGCACGGTCAGCCGGTTGTAGCGGGAGATGTCGAGCAGTTCGAACGCCGGGACCGGAGCATCGGACAGGTCGTAGTCGGACGATCGAGCGTCGTACACGCCTGCCATGCGGCCGTCCTCGCAGTCGGCGAGAACCTGTTTCCAGTGCGGCTCGCCCTCGCCGACGACCACCGCATCGCAGTGCTCGATCGCCTCCTCCGGAGCGGCGCTCACGTGCGGACCTCCCATGACCACAGGAATTCTCGCCGCCTGGTATCGACGCGCGAGCTCGTAGGCCTCGAAGATCTGCGCGCTGTAGGAAGAGATCGCGACGAGGTCGAGCCCGTTGGGCAGCTCGTCGAGCGATCGCGGATCGGGCACCTCCAGGTAGTGCACTTCGTGTTCGGGCGGAGTCAGCGCCGCTAGCGTGAGAAGACCCAGGCTCGGAAGGGAGGCGATCGTCTCGCTGCGCTCCACGAACCCCGGGAGCGTGAGGCCGAGGCGGAGAAGCTCCTGGTCCACCACCCGTATTCCGCTGATCGCCAGGAGGCCGACGTTCATGCCGACACCAGCCTCCATGCGAACACGGCCAGCGCCACCGTTACGGCGCCCGCGGGGAGAAAGAACAGGTGCCGTAAGCCCTTCCGGAAAGCCGACAGATAGCAGACGAGCGGCATGGTGATCGCACCCAGGATCAGCAGGTCCGCCGGTAGCCACACACCCGCTCCCGCCGGCAGATCGAGCGCCCGCACCGTGAGAGCGAAGCCGAGGTTGAGGAACCCGAGGCCGAAGAACGAGACGTGTCCGAGGCGGATCATGCGCCGGCGCCAGTCGGTGTACCCGCCGAGCCAGTCATCCCGGGCGAAGAACAGGCCGGAAGAAGCCCCGGCGACCGCTCCGAGCAGGAAGCCGATCCATGCGGCGTACAGGTTCATCGTCATGTGAACCGCCGTTCCCTCCGGACGACCGCCCGGATCGGGGCCATGCCGTTCGTGGACAGGAGGAGTGGGGTACGACTAATCTATCCGCCGCATCCGCTCCCGGCGACCGAGCCGACACCCACCTGGATCTGGCCCAACCGATGTCGAGATGCTAGGCTGGCTGGCGTGCAGCCGGATACACCGAGAACCCGAGACCGGAAGAGTCGAGGATGTCTTTGTACACCTGCCCCACGTGCGGAATGAGCGTCGGCATCATCACCTGCGGAAACTGTGGCGCGGAACTCGTGCACGAGACGTTGACGAAGGACGACGGAAGTTCGGTTCACGTCTCGAAGTGCCCGAACGGCCACGGCATGATCAAGTCGCCGGGAAGACGGCCGAGCCCGGCAGGAGGCCCCCTGTCCATCGGCCGCTCGTGTCTGCACGGGCGGTCCCTGCTGTGTTGATTCCTTACGCCCGCCCAAGCGCTCTGCTTATACTGGACCACGCCGTGTTTTTCGTCTCCTGAACGCGGGTCAATGCGTCGATGAAGCCATCGCGACAGCAGATTGAAGCCCTGTTCGAAGCCGCTCTGGAGCTCCCCGCCGTTGAGCGAGACCGGTGGCTCGACAGTGCGTGCGCGGGGAGTGAAGCACTGCGCTCCGAGGTCGAAGCCCTGCTCGCCGCCCACTTCAGGTCAGCGGGAATCCTCTCCTCGATACCGGAAGCGGAGGCAGGGAGCCCGGTCGCGTCGACCGACCTCGATCCGCACGAGGCCCTGCACCTGGAGCTCGGCGATCGCTACGAGCTGGAGGACGTCCTCGGCGAGGGAGGCATGGGAACGGTATATCAGGCCAGGGACCGAAAGCACGACCGGAAGGTGGCGATCAAGACGATCCACCCCGACTTCGTGGATCACATGGGGTTGAGCCGCTTCCGGCGCGAGATACAGCTCACGGCCGCGCTACGTCATCCGTACATTCTCCCCCTTATCGATTCGGGCGCCGCGGGCCGTTTTCTGTACTACATCATGCCGTGCGTTGATGGCGAGTCCCTGCGCGGCAGGCTCGCGCGGGAGGGAAAACTCCCGGCTTCGGATGCGGTCGCCATCGCGGTCGATGTCGCGGAGGGACTCGAGCACGCGCACCGAATCGGGATCGTTCACAGGGACATCAAGCCGGCGAACATCCTGCTGGATGGCGGGCACGGCCTG
>JBDGXI010000048.1:0-14997 GCA_039584685.1 Gemmatimonadota bacterium
TCGACTCCGGGGCGTTGATCGGGAACGGCATCTGTCCCTTCGAGAACAGGTCGATGAGCTCGAGCGTCGCATCCACCGCGGCCTGGCCGCCCTCGTTGAACATCCGGTTCCACCGGCGCGCCGTCTCGTCCTTCATCAGCTCGGGATCACCCTCGACGATCTTGGCGAACATCCCGTACCCGTCGGAGTGGTCCGCCACGACCACGAAATCGAGCGGACGGGAAAGCTGTGCCCGCAGGCCATGAGATGTGACCACCTCTTCTCCGCGCGTGAACCGGTACGCCTCCTCGAGGCCCAGCCGGTTTCCGAACATCCCCGCATCGACGGAGAGGTTGGTGTGCAGATGCGTATCTCCCCAGAACACCTGCGTCGGGTACCCGCGGCCGGCGTACGGAGAATATTCCTTGTTCTGCAGCGTCCCGGCCGCGAACTCCTCCGCGTTGCCGAAATCCTGGCCGGCTGCGGGCAGGGCGAACACGAGGGACACGAGGAGCAAGGTCGCGGACTTCAAGGCGTGATATCGCATGGAGATTTCCTCTGCAGGAGAACACGAGAGACCCGGCAATCTACCACGCCTCGGGGCCCGGGCAAAACCGCAAGAGCCGTGATTGGCGAGCGATTACGACCCGCGCGCCGGGAGCGCGCGCGCCTCGAGGGCCGCGTCGTCGATCTCGATCTCGTACCCCTCGCTGAGACCTTCATACAGGGCCTCGTTCGCCCGATCGCGGCGCACCCGGTTGAAGTCGTTGACCAGGCGGTCACGGATCTCCTCGTATTCCGGTACTCGGCTCTCCACGCGCTCGCTGATGTGAACCAGGTGGAGCCCGTAGCCGGACCCGATCGGTCCGTGCCAGCCCACCTCGAGGCTTTCCAGGTCCGCGGCGAAGCCGCTTCCGAACGACCGCTGGATCTCGGACGGAGCCTGCAACCGATAGTCGTACGGAAGCATGAACCGGTCGCCGAGCTCGGGCGCGCGGACCGGCTGCGGGTCGGCGGCTCGCAGCGACTCGAGGACACGCATCGCATCGTCCTGCGCGGCCGTGCCCCGCTGATCGATGTTGAAGTACACGTGACTGAAGCTGATCCGTGGCGGCACCTGGTAGTCATCGGGGTTCTCGGCGAAGAACGCCCGCAGCTCCGCGTCCGTTGGATCGGCCAGGAGGGCCAGGTCCTGCGACAGGAGCTCCATCTTTTGCACCATCCGCCGCCGGACCACGACATCGTTGACGTCGAGACCCATGGCCTGGGCCTCCCTGTACAGCACCTCCTCCCGGACGCGGGCGTCGACAAGCGCACGGAGCTCGTCGGCGGTCGGCGGACGCTGCCACTGACGCTGCCACCCGTCGGCGAGGAATTCGATCGTGGCTTCGTCGATGACGATCCTGCGGGCTCGGTCCTCGGCGAACACATCGCTGGCCACCGCGTAGGCGAGGAACAGGACGGCGCCCAGGATCGCGAACTGAACGAGGGGCTCACGGACCCACTTCATCTCAACCGCTCCTGCTCGAGTACTTCGATCGATCGGATCTTCCATGTCCCGTCCACCGGCTCGATGCCGACGCGGGCGTCATATCGATTCTGACGGAAGTGCCTGTGCCCGAAATGCGTCACCATTCCTCCCACCGTCCATTCACCGCGAACGAAGAAACCTGCTCCGGCTCGCTCGATCTCGCGGGCGTCCTGGACTTCCACCGTCTCCACCCGGGCCTGAGCCCCGCCCCGTTCCTCCATCTCGAGCGCCCGCCGCTGCTCCAGATAGACGTCGGTCAGGGTCTCCCCGGTAACGCTCACCGCCAGCCGATCGTAGATCGCCTCTTCCTGCCTGAACTCGAGGGCCCGGTACACGTTGGGGAGCAGGCCGGAGAGGATGCGGCGGGCCTGCCGCTCTGACGGCATGCGACCGGCCGATCCCGGAACGGCAAGGGCGCTGCGGGCTACCGGGCCGACCACCAGCGCCGCCGCGAGAGCGATCCGGGCCAGCGCCAGCGAACGCCCGCGGTGGCCTCCGCGAATGCCCGAAGCGAACAACAGGGCAGCGACGATCAAGAGAGGAAGAGAAAGCCAGGGAATCGGAATCCTCGTTGGCTCGACCTCGACGGCGGCCACGCTCGGAATCGGGTCTTCGACCAGGGCGTTGTTCCAGCGAATGGAAGGGCCCGCCAGGGAAAGCAACGTGGATGACGTGTTCTCAGGATCGATGACCGTCGCCGGAAGCTCCGGGACGACCTCGGGGAACGGTTCCCAGTTCAACCGCACCTGTTCCGGCATGCCGGCGGTCGGGTAGGCGACGATGACGCCGACGACGGCGGTTCCGACTTCCTCCGGCACCGGGCTGGTACGTGGCAGGGCGCCAGTCGGATCGACCGTCATGTAGTCGGCGCGGCGCAGAAGCGGTTCCACCCGCGCCCCATCCACCGTCACCTCGGTCCACGCCAGGACCAAGCGGACCAGGCTGTCCGCGACGGACTGCTGATCCTCTATGGCCAGTGTTGACTCGATATCCAGCTCCAGAACCGTCGAAAGACCGCCCAACCGGAGCATCACCTCGTGACGGACCTCGAACGGTTCCACGGCCAGGAAGCTCTGGATCGGCGAATCGGGAGAGGACGGAGCGAGACGCTGCGAGGCCGCGGGGCCAGCCGCGGCCGGCGAAGCCCCCTGCGGCGGCACGGCGTCCGCGCCAGCAGCACCGGCGGTGGACACCTGACCGGCTACCGCGACCGAGAGGGCGAACGCCATTCCCCCGACGCCGGCGGCATAGGCCAGGGTCTTACGCATCCCAGCCTCGAACTGAATGCTCCCGACCCGGCCGAGGACCAGACCCAGCAGACCGACTCCGACCAGGTGCACCGAGTCCATGCCCAGGACGGCCACCATCTGAGACCAGAAGCCGGCCCCAACGCCCAGTCCCTCGGCCAGCAGCGCCGCCAGGCCAAACCCGTGCACGAGTCCGGCCGCCGTTGCCAGGCCTGCCAGTCCGCGTCTCTCCCCCTCGCGCCGAAGTGACTCCCGGGCCAGCAGCACCACCCCGATCGCGAGGCCGATCTCGGCCAGACCCGCAGGGAAACCGATTCCGGTCCCGGACGCGAGGATCACCGCCGCGACCTGCCCGCCGGCGAAGAACGTCACGAGTCGGACGGGGAGAGCCAGTCCACCGAACAGGGCCAGGACCAGGACGAACGCCAGGTGGAGCCAACTGCCGAAAGCATGCGCCGCGCCGGCCAGGACCGCGCGCTGCGCGCCGTAGACGGGATCGGGCGGTGCCGTTCCCTCGGGAACTCTCCACGCCCCCTCGCCCGGGGACGTGACATGGGCGAACCGGTCGCCCGAGAGAAGGTCCACCCGAATCACGGTGGTGAGAGCGAGGTCGGGAAACGGGTAGCGGATCCCGACCTCCTGGCCGGCCAACCCACCGTCGCACCGCCAGTTCCTCGAAAAGAGCCAGGCACCCGGCTGATCCACGACAGACCGCTCGCCGGCCGGCCGGCATGTCTCCGGCAGCAGCGGAGCCGGGACGGCTCGAGCAGGCAGCGCCTTCGGCACCCGCCATTGAACGGTGTACCGTCCCGGCGATTTCTCGGTGATCTGCATGTGGGCGGGAGGGCCGACGTCCGCGCGCGCTACCAGGGGCGCGAGCACGGCCCCGATCACGCCGAGAACCGCGATCCCGAGCCACGGCGCGAAGGGCCGGCCCGACCTCTCGGACCGGCCCTTCGTACCGGCGACAGAACGGCCCAGCCTACGCTTCAGGAGCGTCCTCGCGGTCGGCCTCGGCCTCGGTCTTCGCCTTCTCGACCACGCTGCCGAACTTCTCGCGCAACGAGCCGCCGAGCACGCCCAGGTGCTCTCGAATCTCGCCCATCTGCTCTCCGAGCTTCTGACCGAGATCCTCCATGGAGTCGCCCACCCCCGTCTGCATGTACGGATACTTGAAGTCGGTCGGCGGAACGAAGGTCTCCTTGATCGAGCGCGGCGAGACCCAACGTACCAGGTTGAGGAACGAGCCGGCCTTGTCGTTCGTGCCGCTGGCGCGGGCGCCGCCGAACGGCTGTTGCCCCACCACGGCCCCGGTCGGCTTGTCGTTGATGTAGAAGTTGCCGGCCGCCCCCCTCAGGGTGGCCATGGCCTCACGAGTCGCGGAACGATCGCGTGAGAACACGGCCCCGGTGAGAGCGTACGGCGACGTCGAATCCACCAGGTCGAGCGTCTCGGACCACTGAGCGTCCGGGTACACGTGCACCGTGAGCACCGGCCCGAAGATCTCCTCGCACATGGTCTTGAACTTAGGATCGGAGGCCAGGATGACCGTGGGTTCGATGAAGTAGCCCTTCTCGTCCGAGTACCCGCCGCCGAACAGGATTTCGGCACCCGCAGCCGATTTCGCGTGCTCGATGTAGCCCGTGATATCCCGGTACGCGGACGCGTCGATCACCGCGCACACGAAGTTCTCGAAGTCCCTCGGATCACCCATCTTGATCTCGGCGAGCTGTGCCCCGAGTGTCTCCTTCACCCGCGGCCACAGCGACTCGGGGACGTACGCCCTGGACGCGGCGCTGCACTTCTGCCCCTGGTACTCGAAGGCGCCGCGAACCATAGCCGTGGCGACCGCGTCCGGATCCGAGGAAGGGTGCGCAACGATGAAATCCTTGCCCCCCGTCTCGCCCACGATGCGGGGATACGACCTGTAGTTCTCCAGGTTCTCGGCCACCTTCTTCCAAAGCAACTGGAAGATCTCGGTCGAGCCGGTGAAGTGGATCCCCGCGAGGTGCGGGCTGGCCACCAGCCTGTCCGTGATCTGGCCGGAGTTCCCGGGCAGGAAGTTGATGACGCCCGCCGGAAGGCCGGCTTCCTGGAGCAGCCGCATCAGGTAGTACGAGCTGAACAGCGAGGTTCGGGCCGGCTTCCAGATGGCCACGTTCCCCATGAGCGCCGGCGCCGTCGGGAGGTTCCCCCCGATCGAGGTGAAATTGAAGGGGGAGATGGCGTACACGAAGCCCTCGAGCGGACGGTAGTCCGTCATGTTCCAGACGCCCGGCGACGAGATCGGCTGGTTCGAATACAGGTCGCGCGCGTATTCAACGTTGAAGCGCCAGAAATCGATGATCTCGCACGCGGCGTCGATCTCGGCCTGGTAGCAGGTCTTGCTCTGGCCGAGCATGGTCGAGGCGTTCAGCACCTGGCGCCAGTCGCCGGCCAGCAGGTCGGCGGCTTTGAGCAGCACGGCGGCGCGGTCCTGCCACGGCCAGCTCGACCATTCCTTCCACGCCTCCATGCACGAATCGACCGCCATCTGGATGTGCTCGTCGGTCGCCTTGTGATACCGGGCCAGCACGTGAGAGTGGTCATGCGGCATCACTACGTCGGCGGTATCACCCGTGGTGTAGTCCTTCCCTCCGATGATGATGGGTATCTCGACCACCTCGGAGGCCATCCGGTCGAGCTTCTTCTTCAGGTCGGCCCGCTCCGGCGAGCCGGGCTCGTATCCCCACACGGGCTCGTTGATCGGCATCGGAGGCCGCAGATCACCCTCGATGGTCATTCCGGGTCGCATATCCAGGCTCATCGGTTCGTTCTCCGTCAGTTCAGATAGGATCGGTTCGGCCAGCGGGAACGCAGCGGGCGTTCACAGGGTTCATCCAGACCGCGAGACGGTTATAATTCGTGCGATTACGGGCCGCCGCGCGGCCTCATATCCTACTGGCTTTCTCGCCTCGAAGCTACCGCGAGAGGATGACGATATGACGACGACCAACGAGACCACGATGGAGGTTCCCGGAAGCCTCGAATCCTGGTGGGATTCAGGCCTCACGTGGGACCGGTACCTGGCCGAGGAAATCGTGGAACATCCGGACCTGTGGGAGGGAGTCTACAGGAAGAGCGCCACCCCGCGCTGGGTGCTCGATGAACTGGAGGCCATGGGATGCGACTGGAAGCTGATCGCCATCGCGGAGGACTGGTGTGGCGACGCCTCCAACCTGGTGCCGATCTTCGCCCGACTCGCCGAAGCCTCGCCCCGCGTCGACCTCCGGATCGTGACGCGCGACGAGCATCCCGAGTTCATGGACATGTACCTCACCAACGGCAGCCGGTCGATCCCGATCGTGGTCATCCTGGACGAGGCTCACCAGCCGATCGGCCGGTGGGGCCCCAGGCCAGCCGAGCTTCAGGAGTTCGTGATCCGGGAGAAGAGGGCCGGCGAACGGCCCGCGTCGGACATCTACAAGGACACCAGGCGCTGGTACGCCAGGGACCGGGGGGAGACGACGCTCAGGGAAGTGCTGGCGGTCATGGCGGAGGCCCGCTGATAGACTGATCGGAGAGGCTCACATGACGGATTCCGTCGTTCTGCGCGCAGCCGTCGTCGCGTCCGCTCTCTTCGTTCCGGCCTCACTGGGGGCCCAGAGCGTCGAAACGCGGCTCGAGCGTGCCGCCGAGGGCATCGAGGAAGCCCGCGCGGACAACCTCGAAATCATCGCACCCCGCCTGTTCGAGCGCGCGGAAGACCGGCTGGCTGACGCCCGCAGACGGTACGACGAGGGAGCCGGGATCGACGATATCGACCGGCGCCTCGACGAAGCTCTCGCGGCGCTCGACGAGGCCGAGGAGCTGGCTCCGGTCGGACGCGCCGTCCTGGGCGATGCCCTGGCTGCCAGGGCCGATGCCCTGGAGGTGAGCGCCCCGGAATTCGCCGAGGAGGACTGGGAGAGAGCCGAACGAACCGCCCGTGACGCCGGACGGCGGATCGAGGATGACGACCGGGTCGGGGCCGGCGAGAAGGCGGAGCGGGCGGAGAGCGAGTACCGCGATGCCGAGTTGAATGCCATCCGGGCCGACGTGCTGGGGAGGACGCGGGCGGAGCGGGACGCGGCTCTGGAGTTGAAGGCGGACAAGCGATCCCCGATCCTGTTCGCCGGCGCGGATTCACTGGTCGACGCGGCCGAGGCGGTGCTGTCTGGCGACCGATACCAGGCGTCCGGGGCCGGAGCACTGGCGGAAGAGGCCGCCGAGGCCTATCGCCACGCGGCGTTCCTGGCCGCGCTGACCGACAGCATCTCCCGCCAGCGCCTGACGGTCGAGAGCGTGGCCCTTCGCGAGGAGGAGCAGGTCCGGCGCATCGCCGAGGCACTGCAATTCGAGGCCCGGTTCACGGAGGGCACCGCCCCGGTGGTGGACGACGCCCTGGTGGCGATCGAGAGCCTGTACGACGAACGGGCGGCCTTGCGTGAGGACGTGGCGCAGCGGGCGGCGGAAATCTCCCGGCTCGACCGTAGCGTCGACTCGCTGGACGCGCGACTGGCAGAACTCGAGCTCCGCGAGGCCGCGGCCAGCGCCGAACTGCGGGAGCGGAGGCGCCGCGAACAGCAGTTCCGCGAGGTCGAGGCCATCTTCACTCCGGCCGAGGGTGAAGTCCTTCGATCGGAGGACCGCCTGATACTCCGTCTCGCCGGCCTCACGTTCCCGTCCGGCTCTTCCGAGATCCGCCCGGACAACTTCGCCCTCCTGACCAAGGTCCAACGGGTGGTCCGCGAGTTTCCGGAGGCACGGGTGGTGGTCGAGGGACACACGGACTCGCAGGGCAACGAGTCCATGAACCAGGATCTCAGCCGACGCAGGGCCATCGCGGTTCGAGAGTACCTGCTGTCGAACATCGCGATGAGCGCAGATCGGATCACGGCGGTCGGATACGGTGAGTCTCGACCGGTGGCGCCGAACAACAGCGAAGCGGGTCGTTCCCGGAACCGCCGGATAGAGATCACTCTCGCGTTCGACGGGACCTGAACGGCTGCGGCTCGAGGAAGCACGATGAAATCGATTCGAACGCCGCCGGCCCTTCTCGCAGCCTTGCTGGCGTCCGCCTGTTCCTCACCCGACGTGCAGGAGGCCCCGCCGGCTCCGCTGACCGACGTCCGCCTCGAGCCGCAGGAGAGTGGCACCGAAGTTCTCCTGCAAGCCGTGAGCGCCGTCGACGAGGACGTCGCCTGGGTAAGCGGCCACGGGGGAACCTGGGCGCGCACCGTGGACGGCGGCGAGACGTGGACTGCGCGCGTCATGCCCGGCGCGGACACCCTCCAGTTCCGGGACGTCCACGCCCTGGATGCGCAGCGGGCGTGGCTCCTCAGCGCGGGCCCCGGTGAGCTCTCCCGCATCTACCGCACACGGGATGGGGGAGAGACCTGGGAGCTCCAGTTCCTGAATCCGGAGCCCGCCGGCTTTTACGACTGCATCGAATTCAGGGACGCCGACCGCGGAATCGCGTACGGCGATGCCGTGGATGGCGAGCTCCGCGTGCTGCGTACCCGGGACGGCGGGGAGACCTGGGAATACGTGCGCGGCCTGGACATGCCGGCGGCGTTACCCGGCGAAGGCGGTTTCGCCGCCAGCGGCACCTGCGTGGCGCTCGGCCCGGGCGGACGGGCCTGGATCGGCACCGGTGCAGCCGACACGGCGCGCGTTCTGGCTACCCTTGACGATGGACGAACCTGGACCGCGATCCCGACACCCCTGCCGGCGGGAGAGGCGGCCGGCATCTTCACCGTCGCCTTCCGCGACTCCGTGCACGGCGTGATCCTGGGTGGTGACCTTGCGAGACCCGACGACCACACGGACAACGTGGCCGTAACGTCGGACGGAGGAGTGACCTGGACGACGTCCGGTGCGCCCGTGTTTCCGGGAGTCGTGTACGGAACGGCCTACGTCCCCGGCGCTCCCACTCCCACCGTGGTGGCCGTCGGTCCGCACGGCGCGGACTGGTCGTCCGACGAGGGGCGTACCTGGACGTCCGCCGACACGCTCGGCTTCTGGGGCCTGGACCTCGCCTCGCCCGCCGCTGGCTGGCTGGTCGGACCCGATGGGAGAATCGTGCGCATATCGTTCGAATAGGCGCGACCTCAAGCCCTCCAGCCGGATTCGACCGAAACCGCCGGCAGTCGAATTACGTAGAGACAGCCAACGATCGGACCACTCGCGATGTCCAAACGAACAGAAGGCGATGGAGGACCGTCGCCGCGCCCGCGAGGGACCGATGCGGAGGGGGGGAGAGATGATCGGGCGACTCGAAATATCAGAGATTCTGGGAATGGCCGGGACCTGCGCGGTCCTGCTGTTCGCGGGATTCGGCGTGGAGACCCTGGACGGAAGCGTGGAACCGTCGTGGGCCGTCACCGTGGAGGTCCGGGCGCCCGAAGTGCCCGAGGCCGTCTCGTTGCCCGCTGAGATCCGGCTGGAGCTGCCGGCCCTGGAGCGGCCGGTTCACCCGGTGCCCCCGAATGTGTCCCTCGACGACCTGCAGGTGCCTTCGTTACAGCCCTACATGTGCGGTTGCCGCCGGGCGAGCTCCTGACGCGCCGGGCACCGGAATCGAGAGACTTCTAGGCACGCCGACTTCCACTCGGTTCGCCGCGCGGCGGCGTTTCCGTGAGCTTGCCGTACAGGTCGGGACGTCGATCCGCCACGTAGTCGTACTCGTACTCCCCGCCCACCTCGACCACGCGATTCGCGTCCGCCGCTTCCATGTCGAACTCCACGTGCAGGAAGCCGGGACCGTCCTCGAGCTCGGCGAGCATCTCGCCGCTCGTGTCGGCGGCCATGCTGCAGCCGTGAAACTCCACACCCTGTTCGACGCCGACCCGATTCACTGCCAGGTAGTTGACGTGATTCTCGTACGCCCTGATCCGGACCTGCTCGCGTTTCAACCGAAGATTCGGCCAGTTGGTGGGCAGCACTATGAGCTGGGCACCCCCGAGCTTGAGCGCCCTCGCCATCTCCGGAAACGTCCCGTCGTAGCAGATGTTGAGACCGATCCGGCCCAGCGGCGTGTCGAAAACGGGCGGGGGCTCCGTCCCCGGAGTGGTGAACCGGTCCACACCGAGGCACAACGTGTGGAGCTTGCGGTAGCGACCGGTCACCCCTTCCGGACCGACGAGGAAGAGCGAGTTGTGGAGCAGGTCCCCGACCCTCTCGATCGCACCCACGACGGTCCACGCGTCCGCGGCCCTGCACCCGTCGGCCACCCGGGCCAGTTCCGGGCCGCCCTCGTCGAGGGCCGCCTCTCGGGCCGACTCCTTGTCGTGGAAGACGTAGCCGGTGAGCGAGGCCTCCGGGAAGACGATCAGCCGGGCGCCCTCGGCGGCCGCTTCCTCGATCGCCGATCGGGCCATGCGGACGTTGGCTTCGGGGTCAGCTCGGCGGGGCGCCAGTTGCACTCCGCACGCCGCGAGCATCAGTCCTCGGAGAGATTCGCGATGATCGCCAGGCCGACGCCTATGACCAGGGAGCCGACCGCGAGGCCGAGGCCGACCCAGCGGCCGAGCTCCGCCTCGGGGGTTCGGGGGCCCCTGTGCCACGGACGAGCGATCTCGTCTCTCAGAGCGAGCGCCCGGTTTCGAACGGCCCAGGCGGCCAGACGGGCCAGGCCTTCCTCATCTTCTCTCTTTCGAAACATGTCCTCACCCGGAGGATGGCATGGATCCCACGAAGTCCTCCCCACCGTCGACGCGGATGACGTTCCCCGTCATCCAGGCCGTGCCCTCGGCCGCCAGGGCGACCAGGCAGTGGGCCACGTCTTCCGGGGTGGTGAGACGGCCGTAGGGATTCTGCTGCGTGGCTTCGTCGATCATGTGCTCCGCACCCGGAATCTTCCGGAGAGCCGGCGTGTCCGTCACGCCGGCACGGATCGCGTTCGCCGTGATCTCGTACGGCGCAAGCTCGAGAGCGAGCTGACGGCAGTGGGACTCCAGCGAGGCCTTGGCCGCCGACACCGCTCCGTACGAGGGGATGACCCGGTCTCCGCCGGAGCTTGTCATGGCGTATATACGCCCGCCCGATCCCATGAGAGAGCGGGCCACGAGGCCCTGGGCCCAGTACACGAGTGAGTGCGCCATGACGGTGAGCGTCATGTCCATCTGCTCCATGGTCATCGAGGCGGCCTGGTCCGCGGCCACGAAGGGTCGCAGTGTGCCGAAGGCGAGCGAATGAAGGAGCACGCGGACGGAGCCCGGCTCGACTTCGGCGGCCATCTCGTCCAGGACCTGGTCGCGCTTCTCCGGGCTGGCAGCATTGATGTTGAAGAAAGTCGCCCCCACGCTTTCGGCCTCGATGGCGCCGCGAATCTCCTCGACCCGCGCAAGCCCGGCCCGCCGGTCGAGGTGCACGCCGAAGATGTCGTAACCCGCCTTCGCGAACTCCAGCGCCGCGGCCTCGCCGAACCCGCTCGACGCCCCCAGGATCAGAGCTGATTTCGCTCCGCTGTCACTCAAAGCACCCTCCCCGAGAAGACTCCGGGCGCTGATCTCTGGTCTCGCCCGCCCCGAACGTAGTTTCCGGGAGGGGAGTTGTCACGATCGAACGTGGCCACTCTCCCCCGCGGCACGCCCCGATTCTACACGATAAACGCAGCCAGGACGGTGTACAGCGCCGCGGCGCCGGCCGCGGCCATCATCGCCAGTGGAAGCTGGGTGGTCACGTGGTCCATCAGATCGCATCCCGTGGCTACGGACGACAGGATCGTGGTGTCGGAGATCGGTGAGCATTGGTCGCCGAACACGCTCCCGCCGGTGACGGCGGCGAAGCACAGCGTGAGGAACGCCGGATCCGGGTGTACGGACCACGCGAGCGGCATGGCCACCGGGAAGAGAACCGCGTACGTCCCCCATGAAGTCCCGGTCGAGAACGCCACGAACATGGTCACGGCCAGCAGCACGGCGGGGAGGGCTACCGGGCTCACCCAGGGCCCGATCGTCTGGACCACGTAGTCCGCCGTCCCTAGCGCATCGGCCACCGACTTGAGCGTCACCGCCAGAGCCAGGACCAGGGCTCCGATCGTGACGCCCTTGCACCCGTCGATGAATCCGTCCATGACATCGCGGAGCTTCATGCCGCGGGCGAGAGCGATCGCCATCCCGGCAAGCACGGCCAGCACGAAGGCTTCGGCGATGGGCAGCGACGGTGATTCCCGGTTCCCCTGGATGTAGAACGTGACCACGAACGGAATCACGGCGACTGCCAGGAGCGTCCCGATGGGGCCGAAGAAGTCGATGAGGCTCGGTTCGTAGTCGGCCGGAAGTCGAAGAACCGTGAGTTCCTCGGCTGCCATGGGTTCCGCGCCGTCCCGATCGAGTTCCCCTGTCTCGCGGGAGCGCCGCATCGCGGCCCTCATCCGCGGGGGCACCCAGGGCAGCTTCTCCCACGCCAGCAGGAGGGTCATGACGACCGCGAAGATCGCGTAGAAGTTGAAAGGCACGGCTTTGAAGAAGAACCCGATCGCCTCCTCCTGCGTGGCGATCACCGGTACCGTCCCCGCCACTAGTCCGCCCACGTAGATCGGCCACACGTTGAACGGAATGATGGTGGCGGCGGGTGACGCCGTGGAATCGACGATGTAGGACAGCTCTTCGTGCGACACGCGGTGCCGGTCACCCACGGGCCGCACCGTGGCCCCGGTGAGAACCGTGCTGATCGTCCCGCCCTGGTGAAACACGAGGCCCATGACCCACGCGAAGAACTTCGCCGACCGCGGGCCGCGCACCACTTTGGCCCCCGCCCAGTCCGCGAACCTCAGCGCCCCGCCTGTCCGGGTCCACAGCCCGATCAGCCCGCCCAGTGCCCACAGGTACACGAGCAGAATGAGGGCAAAGCCCGGAGACCCGATGGAGGGAATCAGGAATTCCTGCACGACGTTGAGCTTGCCGCTGATCACACCGCCGAGCGCGATTCCGATGAACAGCGCCGCGATGACATCGCGCAGCGCAAAGGCGAGGACCAGTGCGACGACAGGAGGCACGACGGACCAGAACCCGTAGTTCGTCCCGTTCGTCGGAAAGCGCCCGGCCAGGGCCACGCCGGCGGCCACCAGCAGCATCGCCACCATGACACCGATCCACCTTCGGCTTCGTCGGTCCGCCATGCACTCTCCGGTGCTGGGAAACGGCCTGCGGGCGACGCAGGATAGGCCCATACGGCGCGGACCGGCAATCGCGGGTCGCGCCCCACTTGAGCGCCGGGTGTCTTCCGCCGCATCTTACCGGGTCCCGTTTTCAGATCTTCCCGCGGACGCCCAGGAGGGTTTCATGAATCCGCGTCTCTCGCCGTATGCCCGTCTCGTGCGCCTGGTCGTCTGCGCCGGCGCTTTCCTGCTCTTCGCGCCGGGTTCAGCGGCGGCGCAGGACGAGGGTCCCGGGTGGAAAGTTCGCTCGCCGTTTCGGCCACTCGACCTGGCGACGCCGAACACGATTCGAACCGGGGCCGGTCTTCCGGGACCCGACTACTGGCAGCAGAAGGTGGACTACCGGATCGAGGCGACCATCGACCCTGCGACCCAGTCGCTGACCGGGTCGGAGACCATCCGGTACCACAACAACTCGCCACACGCCCTCTCCGTCCTGTGGCTCAAGCTGGACGCGAACCTGTGTGATCCGGATAGCAGGTCGCAGCTGCTCGCGGTACCGCCGCTGCTGTTCGGTGATTCCGTGTTCGACTTCACGTGCGATGGAGGCGGCATCAGCCTCGACCGGGTGGCCGGTGGCGGGCGCGACCTGGCGCACGAAGTCCTGGGCACGATCGCCCGGATCGAGCTCCCCCACCCACTGCCCGCCGGCGCCATGACCGAGATCGAGATCGACTGGCGCACCGCCCTTCCCGAGTACGGATACGGCCGCACCGGACGGGACGGCACCCTGTACCAGGTCGCCCAGTGGTACCCGCGTCTCGCCGTGTACGACGATGTGAGCGGATGGAACCTGACGCCGTTTCTCGGCGCGGGTGAGTTCTACCAGGAATTCGGCGACTTCCAGGTGGCCCTGACGGCGCCTGACAACTTCGTCATGACTGCCACCGGCACGATCCTGAATCCGGACGCGGTTCTCACGAGCGAGCAACAATCCCGCCTGGCCCGCGCGGACGCCTCGGAGGAGGCGGTGGCGATCATCACGGAGTCCGAGGCCCGATCGAATCGGGGGCGCCGCGCTTCCGGCACCAGGACGTGGCGTTTCGCCGCCGAGAACGTGCGCGACTTCGCGTTCGCCATGGCGCCCGATTTCCGGTGGGACGCGAGCTCGTACGACGGCATCCGGATCCAGACGTTCTACCGGCCGGAGGCCACCCTGTGGGAAGAGGCCAACCGGATGTCCTGGGTCTCGATCAAGCACTTCTCGGAGCGCCTGTATCCGTACCCGTGGCCCCACGCCACCACCGTCGAGGGACCGAACGACGGCATGGAATACCCCATGATCACGTTCGTGCCCACCGAGACGACCCGCGAGGCCCTGTACTGGGTGCTCACGCACGAGTTCGGGCACGAGTGGTATCCGATGATCGTGAATTCGAACGAGCGCCTGCACCCCTGGATGGACGAGGGCTTCAACACGTTCATCGACATCGAGTCGGTCGAGGTCTACTTCGAGGGCGAGCCGTACGCGGACGCGATCTCGGCGCAGCCCCTCGAACTGTGGGCGGGCCATGCGATTCCGGGTGTAGAGCAGGCCATGGCCCTCCCCCCGGACGAGCAGCACGACCTGTTCTGGGCCGCCTACTTCAAGCCGGCCCTGATGATGCACCTGCTGCAGTACGAGGTGCTCGGCAAGGAGCGTTTCGATCGCGCGTTCTCGGAGTACACTCACGCCTGGGCCTTCAAGCACCCGACGGCATCGGACTTCATCCGTTCGATGGAGAACTCCTCGGGCATGAACCTCGACTGGTTCTGGCGAGGGTGGGTCTACTCCACGGCCAGACTCGACCAGGCGGTGGCCGGCGTGACCGTGAGCGACGAGGGGGTGACCGAGATCCGCCTCCAGAATCTGGGTGACATGGTGATGCCCGCAGAGTTGCGGCTCGGATTCGCGGACGGCGCCGCGGAAACCGTCCGCCTCCCGGTCGAAATGTGGAAGCTGGGGCCGCTGTACACGTACCGGGTCCCCGCCGGGCGGGAGGTCACGAACGCCACTCTGGATCCGAGGGCCGTGTACCCGGATTACGACCGGGCGAACAACGAGTGGTCGAGGTAGG
>JBDGXI010000049.1:0-15217 GCA_039584685.1 Gemmatimonadota bacterium
AACGTTGCTGGCCGGGAGACCTTCCGGCCTCATCTCGTACGCTCTTCGATACTGCGTCAGCGCCTTCTCCCAGTCGCGCTGGAAGTAGTAGATGACGCCGATGTTGTTGACCGCCGACATCATCTCGGGATCGATCTGAAGCACGTTCTCGTACGCGGCGATGGCCGCCGCCCGGTCTTCCTCGATGTCCAGGTGATAGGAAGCCGTGACCAGCCACTTCTCCCGCTCCGTGAGACGGTCCCGGTACTCATAGGCCTTCGAATGGGCCCAGTACTGCCGGGACCACTGGTCGAACTTGTTCTGAAGGAAGATCCCGATGCCGCGGTAGGCCATGGCAAACGTGCTGTCGATCTCGATCGCCTGCTCTAGGAAGTCGATCGCCGCGTCGAGGTTGCCCTCGCGGCGCTGCACTCCCGCCTCCGTGTACTTGCGGAGGGCCTCCAGCGAACTTGTGCTCACCTGGGCAAGTGCGGGACTCTCTCGCATGCTCGAGTACGACTCGCCGATCTGCTCGCGCAGCTTTCGGGACAGCTGATCGATCGCATCGATGATCTCGCTGGAATCGGCCGCCGTTTGGCGCGCGTTCCCAAGCAGGTCACCGTCGGGAGTGACCAGATGGGCGGTGATCACGTACGAACCGCCACCCGTCAGGATCTCGCCCCCGACGACGGCCGCCAGCCCTTCTCTTTCGGCGATCTCGCGCGCCGTGGCCTCATCAAGACGAGTCCCCGGCTCCAGCTGCATGCGGGTCAGGGCGCCCTCAACGATCCTCGGGCTCACGAGGCGGACGATATCGGATTGCGACAGGTCCACCCGGAGCGCCTCGGCGGCCATGCGCCCCAGCATCTCGTCGCCGGACTCGAAGTCGGCCACCAGGAGTTCGGAGCGTTCGTCGATGAGTCCCTTGGCCACCAGCGATCCCACGGGGCCGATGCCCCGGTTCCGCATGAGCATGAAGCCAGTGGTGACCACGCTGAGGAGGACGAAGGCCGCCGCGCCCCCGAGTAGGGCCCGGCGCCAGGTGAAAATGTGATGGGCCTCGAGGTCATCGGCTTCGACAGCCGGTTCAGCGGCCCGCGTTGGAACCGGGTCCTGTGAACTCGCCGACGCGTCGTCTCCAGCCGCCTGCCGACCCTGCGCGGCGAATTTCGCCTGGATCACGGCCGTCCCCAACATGATCGGCAGCCCGATCAGAAGGAGCACCACGGCAAGCGGGAACACCCAGTCCGGGAGCCCCATGTTGTCCTTGAGGACGTCCACGACCTCGAGCACACCCCAGGAGGCGCCCATATAGAGGACGAGGACCTGCCATACCGAGCGGCCGCCCGCCTGGCTGATCAACTGCCCGATGCCGTTCTTCTCCGCCATCAGCCGCGTTCCCTCACGATTTCCTGAAGGCGGTCGCGGGCGACCGCCACCCGGGACTGCAGCTCAGGATCGGCATCTTCCCACAGATCCACGAACTGTGCGTAGTGAAGGGCCGCGTTCTCCAGGTCTCCGCGCTCGTCGTACAGGCGCCCCAGGCTCTCGTGCGCCGGCGCGAGGAACAGCGCGTCGAAGCCGAGGATAAAGTTGCTCGGAGTCTCGATATATTCGCGGTAGCGGGCGATGGCGGAGTCCGCCTGTCCCACGGCCTCGAACAGTCGGGCTTGCTGCTCAGCGCGGCACCTCGTGCACTGATCACGCGGCTGCAGCCGAATCTCGGACAGGGCTCGTTCCGGGTCCCCCTCCGCCAGAGCGATCCACGCCGCCAGGTCGTGCTCGTAGCGTCGCTCGATCTCCACATAGCGCGGGCTCATCTCCGAGTCCCGTCTCGCGACCAGCTCGCGGGCCAGGCCCGGGTTCCCGGCCCTGGCCGCCAGTCCTGCCAGCCCGATCCAAGGGCGATTCAGCACGGGCCGCTGCTCGAACTCGTCCATGGATTCGCCGTCCAGCGCCTGGTCCAGTGCGGACAGAGCTGCCACCGTGTCTCCAACGACGAAGAGCAACCAGTCCGCCCGCCTCCGGTCGCTGATCCCTTCGGACCGCGCCTCGGCGGCCCGCAACCGGCCGTGCAGAAGCTCGAGGTTGCGAAGCTGACGCGTCGCCCAGCTGACGGTGCCGCTCTGAGACGCGTACTCTTCTGCCAGCGCCTCGAACTTGGCCCGCGCCGCTTCCTCGTCGCCGCGCTCGTACTCGAACAGAGCGCGCCAGCCCTCGAACAGGGGGTTCCGTGGCATTTCATCGAGCACCGCGTATGCCGAATCCGCCTTTTCCAACTCTCCCAGGTTTGCCCACGCGGCGCCCACGTTCGCCGCGTAAATGCTCTCGGAAGGATCCGCTTCCCTGGCCCGACGGTAGTACTCGCCCGCGCGATCGAAGTCGCCGTCCTGCCAGTAGTTGAACCCGATGTTGTTGAGGGCCTGTGCGTCCCCTGGATCAAGGCGCAGCATACTCTCGTAGGCCTGGATCGCTGCGGCGCGGTCATCCATGACCTCCTGACTGTAGGTGGCCTCGACCAGGTAGCGCTCGCGCTCGGTCAGACGTTCACGGTGCCGGTAGGCACTCTCGAGCGCCTGGATCTGCCGGTCCCAGTCGTCCCTCACGTTGGCCAGAATCGTGGCCAGATCCCGGTAGGCGAGAGCAAACGCCGTGTCGATGGAGACGGCTTCCTCGAGCAGGCCGATGGCCGCACCCGGATTCCCCTCCTTGTGCCTGGCGTCCTGGGCCTGCGTGTACTTCTTCAGCGCCGCGAGCGAGCCGGTGGTCACGTGGGCGAGCGACGGGGTCTCGCGCAGAGATGAGTACGACTCTCCGATTTGCTCCCGCAGCTTCGACGAGGCTTCGTCGATTGCCTCGAGCAAGGCATTCTGATCCCGGGCTGACGCGCGTGCCGAGGCGAGCACGGCTCCATCGGCGGAGGACACGAGGCGGGCGGTGAGCACGTAACCCTCTCCGAGCGGTGCGACTTCGCCCCCCACAACGGCCGGAATTCCGTCCCTGAGGGCGACCTCCCGGGCTGTAGCCTCGGTGAGCTTCTCGTCGGGCTCTCGACCCATGCGCGAGAGGGCGTCGGCGATCGAATCTGGCTCGACGAGGTGCAGAATCGTCGACTGCGCCAGGTCGGCCCGAAACGACTCCGTCACGGTGCGGCCGAGTACCGGGTCCTCAGAGTCGAACTCCGCCAGCACGATCCGGGAGCGCTCCTCGAGCACTCCCTTGGCCACCAGCGAGCCGACCGGACCGATCCCCTGATTCCGCATGAACATGAAGCCGGTCGTGACGCCAGCAAGCAGCACAAGAGCTGCGACGCCCCCCAAAAGGGCGTTGCGCCACGTGAAGAACCGACGCGGTGAGAGGTCGGCTGGAAGGGGGGTCGAGGGTGACGATTCCGTGAGTTCACCAGCTGGACGGGCCGGCCGACCTTGCAGCATGGCCGTGGTCAGCATGATCGGGAGCCCGATCACGAGCAGGATCAACGCGAAGGGGAACACCCAGTCGGGCAGTCCCATGTTCTGCTTGACCACATCCACGACCTGGAGGACGACCCACGACGCCCCCAGGTAGACGGCCAGGACCCGCAATGTCGTGCTGCTCTTCATGCGCTCGGCGAGCCCGCTCATCCGCGTTCCCTCACGATTTCCTGCAGGCGGACGCGAGCGGGAACACCCAGCCGGGCAGTCCCATGTTGTTCTTCAGCACATCGACGACCTGGAGAACCACCCAGGATGCACCGATATATACGGCGAGTACCTGCCCGAAAGAGCGCAGTCTCCCGTCGCGAGACGGCCTGTTGGGTCCCGTCATTCGTGTCTTGCATTCTCCGATAAGGGGGCGCAGCCGGCCCCAATGTGTCCAAATGCCTGTCTTATGGGCAAGGATACGGGGATTCCCGGTGGGAATTGCGTGGGGTCGCGAGCCAACAACCTGTCGTCAGTCTTCCTCGCCCTTCGCCAGCTCCTCGTGGAAGGCCACGCTCTCGAGAAGCCGGGTCTGACCGGACTCGAGGGCGTCCAGCCGCGCGGCCAGCATCTGTATCTCGGGTCCGCGGTTCTCAGCTTCCAGTCGGCGGATCGCCGTCCATTCCTCGAGGAAAGTGCCGAGCTTCTTCGAGACTGGACGAAGGAGGATCACCCCGCCGATGATACTGGCGATGACGATCCAGAACAGCACGGTTACGATGAGCAGCAGTGGATCCACGGCAGTAGCTCCGTTGCATCTGGTTCGCGACCACCGGCAATGTACGACCGCTGGTCTCACCGTACGTACGGCCGGCTCTGTCTGGCGGTTTCTCCATTGCCGGCACTCCGGGCGTTCGGCACCTTCCCGCTTGTTCGCTCCCGGCAGCGATAAGGCGGATCACCAGGCAGAAGGAACTTCAATGGTCGAGAGCAGGCCCTTCGGCATCACGGCGGATGGGAACCCCGTTGGTCTCATAACTCTGCGCAGCCCGAGCGGCCTGGAGCTCGACGTGACCACGTACGGCGGCATCGTGACGCGCCTCCTGGCGCCGGACCGCGACGGTCAACTGGCCGACGTCGTCCTGGGTCACGACACGCTGGAGCCCTACCTGGCCGGTACGCCCTACTTCGGTGCGATCGTGGGCCGGTACGGCAACCGGATCGCCGGCGGATGTTTCGCGCTGGACGGGATGGAATACACGCTCGCCGTCAACGACGGCATGCACCATCTGCACGGCGGAGAGCGCGGATTCGACAAGGTGGTATGGGACGCGGAAACCCGCTCGAACGGAGTCGCGGGCGGTCCTGAGGCGGGGGTGGTCTTCAGCTTCGTGTCCCCCGACGGCGACGAGGGTTACCCCGGAGCGCTGTCGGTACGGGTCACTTACGCTCTGACCTCGGACGCAGCGCTTCGTATCGACTACGAGGCCCGGACGGACGCGCCGACCGTCGTCAACCTGACGCACCACGGCTACTGGAATCTGGCCGGCCACGGGATGGGCGACGTCTTGGAGCACGAGCTCTCGATCGCGGCGAGCCGGTTCACTCCCGTGGACGAGACCATGATTCCGACCGGCGAGCTGCGGTCCGTTGAGGGCACGCCGCTCGACTTCAGGGACCCGACCGCGGTCGGGTCCCGCATCGAAACCCGCGACCAGCAGCTCGGGTTCGGAGGCGGATACGATCACAACTTCGTGCTCGACGGATGGAAGGGCGAGGAAGCCCCGAAGCCGGCCGCCGTCCTGCGCGACCCGGCGAGCGGACGTACCATGGAAGTCCTCACCACCGAGCCGGGCTTGCAGTTCTTCAGCGGAAATTTCCCGGACTGGAGGACCGTCGGCAAAGGAGGCGCCGTATACGGGCACCGCACGGGGCTTTGCCTGGAGACCCAGCACTTCCCGGACTCGCCGAACCGGCCGGGTTTTCCGAGCACCGTGCTGCGGCCGGGCCAGACGTACCGGTCCACGACGGTGTATCGGTTCTCGGCGGGATGACAGGGAGGCATGCGAAACGTGCGCCAATTTCATTTGCGGTCGCGGCCGCTGCCGCCCTGGTGTGCTCCGTGACGCTCGACGCAGGCGCCCAGACCGGGGCGGCCCGCATCGCCCTTCCCTCTCCCTGGTTTCCCGGGTTTGCGGAGGCGGTCGCGGGCGAGGAGCTCGAGTACCACTCGCCGCTGCCGGACGCGCAGCGCTCTCTGGTCGTGCGGTCGGAGGACGCGGCGCGGGGCATCGAGTGGACGACGGCGCCCGTGCCGCCCGACTTCGCGGATGACGTAGCGACGTTCGTGATGCTGGCCGGGATCGACGCCACGGACGACCGGCGCGAGTTCGTCCTGTCGATCGATGGCCGACCCGTGCTCCGGTTCGAGACGCCGCTCGAGGCGGAGACCGGTACGCTCAGATGGACCGGCGAGGACGGGGTCCAGGCCGAGTTCCGGGTCACGCTGGTGGACCGGTACGCGGACGCAATGGGCTACCTGTTGCTCCACGTGCCCCGCAAGATGTTTCGACCGGGCGAACCTCTCCGCGTGTCCGTGGCGGGCGAGAACGCGGGCTCCCGGACCTGGTTCATGGTGTTCAAGAACGAGATCACGCCGGGCATCGAGGTGCGGGGCAACCCCGCCGTCGTCCGCACGCCGAACGGGCTGAAGCAGACGGTCCGGGTCGATGCGCTGTACTTCGGCCAGCGCTCGGTCCTTCGGATGGAGGCCCCCGGCATCGTCTCGGAGGCCCTCCTCGGATTCGGATTCACGCGTCTGGAGCTGGAGGTCGCGGCGGTCGAGACTCCGGTTTCCGTTCCCCTCTCTTTCTCGCTGGACGGACAGCCGTACGAGACCGAGCTCCGCATCGAACCCGTGCCGGCCCTCGACCTGTACCTGATTCACCACACGCACCTCGACATCGGGTACACGCACGTTCAGGACGAGGTGGAGCGCATGCAGTGGGCGCACCTCGAGGAGGCTCTGCGGCTCGGCGTGGCCGCCGAGACGATGCCGAAGGAGGCCCGCTTCGTCTGGCACCCCGAAGGTGCCTGGGCCATCGAGTCCTATCTCGCGACCCGCCCGGCCTCGAGGCGGGAGGCCCTCCTGGAAGGCATCCGGCGAGGCTGGATCCACGTGGACGGCCTGTATGCCAACGTGCTCACGGGCCTCGCCACCGGGGAGGTACTGTTCCGCACCGTGCAGCCGGCCCGCGACATCCGCATGGAGGCGGGCGTGCCACTGCGATCGGCCATGTTCAGCGACATACCGGGCATGAGCTGGGGTGTCGTGCCGACGCTCGCGCAGGCCGGAATCCGCTACCTGTCCGTCGGGCCGAATCGCTGGCACCGCATCGGAGACTTCCTCGACACGTGGTCCGACCGTCCGTTCTGGTGGGAATCGGCCTCGGGGCAGGAACGGGTGCTCACGTGGGTGCACGGCGGGGGCTACTCGATGTTCCACACGGGCCTCGGGTACGAGCATCTCGAGAAGCGCCTGGACCAGGAGATCATCCTGGCCTACGCGGATACCCTGGCCGCGCGCGGCTGGCCGCACGGGATCGCCGGGGTGCGATACAACATAGGCTCGGACAACGGGCCGCCGGACTCCACCCTGTCCGCCACGGTGGCAGCCTGGAACGAGCGCCACGTCACTCCGCGCCTCGTGGTGGCCAGCGTCACCGAGCTGTTCGAAGAGCTGGAGGCCCGGGCCGGAGACGGACTGCCGGTGGTGCGGGGAGACCTGACCGGGTACTGGGAGGACGGAGCCGGCTCGTCGGCCCGCGAGACGGCCATGATGCGGCGATCGGCCGAGTCGCTCGTGCAGACCGAGACGCTCGCGGCCATGACGGGCGTCTCGATACCGCCGGCCGTGATGGACGCGGCGTGGCGCGATGTGCTTCTGTTCCTGGAGCACACGTGGGGCTCCTGGAACAGCATCAGTGAGCCCGAGGCCGAGTTCACGATCTCGCAGTGGGAGCGGAAGAAGCAGTTCGCGGAGGACGCGGTTCGCCAGGCCGACAGGCTGCGCAGCCGAGCCCTGGGCGGAGACGCGGGCTCGGCCGGAGCGCTCGAGATCCTGAACACGACACAGTGGGAGCGCTCCGAGGTGGTGGTGCTGTCCGCAAAGGAACCGGCGGGTGTCACCGGACTTCGCGATCCCGACGGAGTGGAGGTGCCGTCGCAGCGCCTGGCAGACGGAAGCCTGGCCTTTCGAACCGGCGCGATCCCGGCTTGGAGTGGCCGGCGGTACGAGGTTCTGAGCGATCCCGGCGGTGAACCGGATCCGGCGGGCGGCCTGGAGGTCGAACCGGGAACGCTGGATAACGGCGTCGTGCGAGTCACGCTGGATCCCGAGCGCGGAGGCATCGCGTCGCTGACGCTACACGCCAGCGGCCGCGAGCTCGTCCCGCCTGGCGAGATCATGGACGAATACCTGTACGTGCCAGGGCGAGACCCCGCGGCCGTGCAGGCAGCCGGCCCGGCCCGCGTTCAGATGGCCGACTCCGGGCCGCTGGTGTGGACGGCGGTCGTTTCCGGGCAGGCGCCGGGCACGGAGAGCGGACTCCAGACGACGGTCAGGCTGTTCGCGGACAGCGAGGCCATAGAGATCACGCACCGGTTGGACAAGACGCTGACCTATGAGCCTGAGGCCGTGCTGCTGCGGTTCCCGGTGGCCCTGGAAGAAGCGGGAGCCGTGGTCGGTGGGGCGTGGGGCGCATGGCGTGCCGAGACCGATCAGCCGCCGGGAGCGAACCGGAATTACGCCACGGTCGAGCGCTGGGCCGACCTGCACGACGATACGGGCGGACTTCAGGTCGTGTCGGTCGACGTACCCGGGATCCAGCTCGGCTCCATCGGCACGGACCCGATCGCGGCTGGCTGGCGGCACGTGACCGACCCCGAACCGGTGCTCTACTCCTACGTGATGAACAACTATTGGGAGACAAACTACCGGGCAGCCCAGGACGGGCCACACGAGCTGCGATACACCCTTCGGCCGCACGCCGGTTTCGACGAGGCCGCCGCCGAGAGGTTCGCGTCGACGATCGCGCATCCGCTGGTGGTCCACTCGACGGACGGCACCTCGCTTGTTCCAAAGCTGCCGCTGGCGCTGGCTGCCAGTCGCTCGATCGTGACGCTGGTGCGGGCGCTCGGAGAGGGAGGTGGATTGCTGGTCCGAATGTACAACCCGTCGGACGAGGCGGACGAAGTCCGATTCACCGGGGACGACGGATCGCCTGTCGCGTCGTTCATCCAAACGGATCCGTGGGGCGAGCCGCTCGCGGCTGAAGACGCCACAGCCTCAGCCTCCGCGCGCACGGCAGGCGAGATCGTGCTCGCTGCAAGAGAGGTCGCGACTTTCGCAGTCCGACCGTGAGTCAGGCATGATGTCGTGAACCGGGACCGGGCCCGAGGGTACGAGGCACAGTCACCAGTGTCTCCTTCGACCCGGACATGAACCGATGCGACATCTGACCGTACGTCATTCCGCACTGAACGTGCTTGCCACGGCCTTCCTGGTAGCGGCCTGCGACTCTCCTGCCGACCCTCAGCCGGTGCAGAAGATCGAATCTCTTCCGCGGGCGCTTACGACCAGTGAGCTGGCCCTGGTCGATGCGGGCGAGGCGTTCGCGTTCGACTTCCTGCGAGAGGTCGTGCGGGAAGAGGATCCAGCGGCGAACATCTTCGTGTCTCCTCTCAGCGCGTCGATGGCTCTCGGCATGGCTCTGGAGGGCTCCGAGGCCGGGACGTTCGAGGCGGTGCGCGCCGCTCTCCGGCTCGACGGTCTGGAGCGCGAGCAGCTCGGTGTGGCGTACCGAAGCCTGATCGATCTCCTTTCCGACCTCGATCCCACGGTCCGGGTGGAGATTGCGAACTCGGTATGGCACCGGGCGGGTTTCGTTCTCGAAGATGACTACGTGAACGAGGTGGAGCGTGATTTCCTGGCGCGCGTGGAGGGGCTCGACTTCGACGACCCGGGAGCGGCAGATGTGATCAACGCCTGGGTGGACGAGGCGACGGACGGCCTGATCGACGGGATCGTGGATTCTCCGATCGATCCGCTCACCGTGGCCTTCCTCATCAACGCGATCTACTTCGAGGGAGCGTGGACGCTGCGGTTCGATCCGGATCGGACAGCCTCCGGCGAATTTCGGCGTTCCGACGGAGCCACTGTGACCGTACCGTTCATGACCATGAGCGACCGGGCGTTTCCGTTCGCGCAGATGCCAGACTACCTGGCGGTCGAGCTGCCCTACGGCGGTGAGGCTTTCGTCATGAATGTGGTGGTTCCGTCGGAGGAAATCGGCGTCGACGCGTTCGTGGAGTCGCTGGACGCCGGGGCGTGGGCCGACATCGTCGGTGGTCTGGCGTCCACTGAGCTTCTCGTCGCGCTCCCCAGGTTCCGGCTCGAGTACGAACGGAACCTGAACGAGGTCCTGAAGTCCCTCGGCATGGAGGTCGCGTTTGAAGAGGCTGAGGCCGACTTCTCACGCATGCACCGCGATGCGCGGGACCTGCAGCTGCACATCTCGCGCGTGAAGCAGAAGGCGTTCGTCGAGGTAGACGAGGAGGGTACCCGGGCCGCGGCCGTGACGTCGGTGGAGGTGGGCGTCACCTCTGCCCCGCCCGTGTTCCGAGCCGACCGTCCGTTCGTGTTCGCCATCCGGGAGCGCCTGTCCGGAGCCCTCCTGTTCACGGGGGTCGTGCGGGACCCGTCCGCCGGCTGAGCGCCGGGCGGGTGGGCGTACGGAGGGCGCGTGTGGAGGCGTGTTCGGAAACCCTCTGCGAAATTCCCACTTTCCCACTTTTTCAGACGTTCCTGCCACAGGGAGTGCATCGCGCCGCTCTGGCCGTCGTCCGGTCGGATGTGCATCCTCCTGACGAGACTCTCTGTCGAGGAGTGTGAAGCGTGTCGCAAGCGACCACCCGAGCTATCCGCATCGAGCGTCACGGGGCGCCCCATGTGTTCGTCGAACGCGAGATCCCTCTGCCCGTGCCGGGCCCGCATGAAGTGCATCTCCGGGTGCGCGCGGCCGGGATCAACTTCGCTGACCTGTTCATGCGGACCGGGCTGTACGATACGGTTCCCCCCCGGCCGTACAGTCCGGGTTTCGAGGTAGCGGGTGAGATCGTGTCGGTCGGCGAAGGCGTCGAGGAGTGGTCGCCCGGCGACCGGGCGGTAGGCCTGATCAGGCACGGCGGCTACGCGCACGACGTGGTCGTCCCGACGCGAAACCTGTTCCACTATCCGGACAGCCTGTCGCCGACCGAAGCCGCGGCAATTCCGGTCGTCTTCCTGACGGCCTGGGTGTGTCTCTCCGAGTGTGCGCGCGTGCGACCGGGCGAGACGGCGCTGATCCTCGGCGCGGCGGGAGGCGTCGGATCTGCCGCCGTGCAGTTGGCGGTGCGGGACGGCCTCCGCGTGATCGGCACGGCCGGCACGCCTGAGAAACGAGCTTTTGTCACCGACGAACTGGGCGCGGAGGCCTGCTTCGATTCTCGGGGCGACTGGGAGCCGGAGGTTGAGGGTCTGCTCGGCCCACGAGAATTGGA
The DNA here is from genome assembly GCA_039584685.1 of Gemmatimonadota bacterium. GTDB lineage: Bacteria > Gemmatimonadota > Gemmatimonadetes > Palauibacterales > Palauibacteraceae > Benthicola. The sequence goes on from JBDGXI010000049.1 coordinate 10,980, forward strand.
CGTGGCCCTCGACGCCACCGGAGGCCAGGCCACGGCAGCCTGCCGCCGGCTCCTCGCGCCGCTCGGCCGACTGGTGTTCTACGGGATGAGCGCGGCCCTGCCGACCACCAGGAAGAACTGGCCGCGCGCGGCGGTGGCGTGGCTTCGGACTCCGCGCATCCACCCCATGGATCTGGTGCAGCCGTGTATCGGGGTGTTCGGGGTCCACCTGCTCCACCTGCAGGAGCGTGAGGGGCTGCTTCTCTCAGGGCTGGACGAAATCTACCGTGGAGTCGAGGCGGGCGAGCTCAGGCCGATCGTCGACTGCACCTTCCCGCTCACGAGAGACGGGGCCGTCGAGGCCCACCAGTACATCCACGATCGACGGAACCTCGGCAAGGTCCTCCTCACAAACTGATCGATCGGTCTCGGCCGGATGCGCGAAGCCCGCGGCGCCTGGCTCTGCGCACGCGGGCCTCCCAGGCTCCGCGACTCCGCGGAACCGCGTGCATGTGAGACGACTACATCGTGTCCGGTATCAGCGATAGCTCGGGTCGGAACATCGCCTCGTTGTGTTCGAACTTCCGAAGCATGCTCATCGACTTCACCATCAGCTCCTGGCCGGCCTCGCCGAGGATCTCGTCGACCTCGTCGCTCATCAGGTAGTAGGCGCCGGCGCTTTCGGCCGGTGTGATGAGCACCACGAGCGGCAGGTCTTCACCGGACACCGCCTGGTATGCGGTCCACCCGGAATCAATGCCATGTTCCGCGTACAGGGCCGCCCACTTCTTCAAGACTTCGCCGAACTTGTCTTCCATGCCGGGTTTCGGATACAGCCAGTCGTAATGCCGCACCGGCATGTCGGGCATGGACTCCTCGAACCCCTCGGGGTGGTACGACCCTTCAAGCATCTCGACGTAGAAGTTCATGGAGCTGTGCTCGACCAGGTCACTGGCCTGCATGGCCTGCCACTTGTCCCAGCCGATCTGGTCGACCATGCTCATCCACTGCTCGTTCAACTTCATGAAGTCGGTCATGCTCTCCATCGGAATGGCATAGCTGTAGCCGATCTCGGGACCCGAGAGGGTGTAGTAGACCATATCTGCGGGAGCGTTGGCCACGATCACTTCGTGCATCGCGGCGCTGTTCTCTTCGAACGCGGCCACGTTGGCCGGCGCCACCTGCTCGGTGAACACGGCCCACCAGGTGGGCCCAGCCTCTTCCTCCTGCGCGGCGAGACTCGCCGGCATCAACATCAGAACTGCGAGGGGCAGCAACATCCATCGCTTCATGCGGACCTCCTTGGGCAACGTCGAAGGGGGCAGCAGCTGAGCCAGAGCCGCCGTGGTCGGGACGACTCTAGAATACCCTGATTTTCGGAGATGTAAACCAGCGCGCGAGCGCACGGTCGTGGGGGAGGCCGACCGTCAGAACGGACCGGCCACATCCGCCTCCTCGATTTCGGCTTCACACAGCTCGAAGAACTGGCAACGCGGGCAATTCCGCGTATCGTCGCGAAGAGGGAATCTGTCGCGCGGCAGGGCCTCGTTGCGGACCGGGTCCGCCAGGTAGGTGCGCATGGCGGCGACGCTGTCGGCGATCCTCTCGCGTTCGTCGGCGCAGTCGCGATCCGCGATCGGGACGCTGGTGGAATCGCCCGTGCTCAGGTATTCGAGACGGCCGATCACCGGGCCCGCCGGAAGGTCTCCCCGCTCCTGCAGGTAGACGGCGTACGTGCGAAGCTGCGGAGCGTGCGAGGCGTGGCGTGCCCCGGTCTTCCAGTCCACGATGCGCCAGGCGTCGCCGAGCCGGTACAGCAGGTCGGGCTGCGCGTACATCTTCACGCCGTCGAGCTCGACGAAGTCCAGCCGATCCACCTCCTTCACCTCTACCATCGGCGCCTCCACGGCCTCCCGGAAGCTCTCCGACGACGGGAGGTGGCGCAGGCAGGCGTACAGCTTGTCGCGGATCTGCTCGATCAGGTCTCGAGAGGGGCCTGAGCCGCGGTAGAACTCCGTCAGCATGGTGAGCTTGCCGGGGCGGCGCTCCCATTCCTCCCGCTGCTGCGACATCAGCCAGGCCCGATTCAACCTGGCCCGCCCTTCGTGGATCAGGTCAGCTGCCTCGGGCACGGCTCCCCCGCCGCGAGCCCGGAGGACCGCTCCGGCCGCGAGCTCGTGCACGATCGTGCCGAGCACCATATGCAGGTTGGTGATCTTCTTCAGCCGCCAGGCCCGGCCGGCCTCTTCCGCGGCCTCGTCCAGCCAGCCGTTATGCGACCCGTAGTAATGCCAGTAGTACTTGCGCGGGCACTCGCGGAACGTGGAGCGCCGGCTTTGGGACCAGGAGAAGTCGGGGTACGCACGGATCTCGAAAGCCATGTCCGGAACTTCGCCCACCCGTGTGACAGCGACAAGCGTGAAGCTCCGCCGGCTACCCCTCCAGGGACGGCCTTTCTGCGGGCCGACTCCCCGCCTCCAGCTGCCGCCGGAACGACTCGGCCTCTACCAGGCGGTCGATCTGCTGCCCCTGGTCGAGGATCGCCTGCTCCAGGCGGCCGACCCGGTTCGTCAGGTCCTCGGCCTCGGCCTGCGCCTTGCCGTGGATCGCACCGATGACGTCCCGGACCAGGGGCCGGAGGACGAAGTGCGTGGCGACTGCCATGATCGGCACGCCGAAAATGAAGAAGATCGCAAGAATCGGGATCAGCAGTGCGAAGTCGAACACGAGCCCTCCATATGCCGGGGTCCGCTTACTCGGTAGCCAATGCGGCGAACGAGTCCTTCGGGATCCAGCCCATGCGTCCGAAGCCCGCGATATAGCGCACCCGCTCGGCCCGAAGACGGTAGAACGAGAAATCGGGAAAGTCGACGAACGCCGCAGCGGCCGGGTGGGCCTGGAGGTAGGCGTCCCGGTACTCGGCCCGGTCCTCGACGCGTTCCGCCCGCCCCACGATCGTGGCCCTCGGCTGCGTCAGGGCATCGGGCGACCCGATCGCTGGCCCGATGAGCAGCGATCCCCGCGGGTCCGCGTCGAGGTTCCTGCGGTGCTCCGCCAATCCACTGAGGAACAGAACCGCGTCGCCGTCGGCGAGCGGCAGGATGTCCACCAGCGAACCGTACGGCTCACCGCCATCGGGAAGAAGCGTGCACAGGACGCCTCGCGGACTTCCGGCAATCAGGTCCAGGGCCTCACGCGCCAGGGCGGCCCTTCCCCCCTCTCCGTGTGTTTTCGTTTCGTTCATGCCATTCATCAGCGCTTCAATCGCGCGTATATGCCTGTCACTTCGCCCGACTTCAGGGTCTCGAGATTGAACTCCCAGGTGAGAGTCTTGCCCTTCCTGGAGGTCGCGTTGTGTTCCTGCACCTCGAAGGGGGACGTGATCGAGAAAGTCACGGCGAAGCCTTCGAGCAGCTTCTCGACCATTTCATCCGATACCCAGGGGACCTCATCCATCTCCTCGATCGGATTGATGGGCTCGCTGCGGATGATGATCTCGTCTCCATCCTCGATGATCTCGAGATCCTCGAACGGTTCCGAGTTCACGGGAGCACCCTCGTCGTCGCCCTCGTCGTCGGTATCCAGGTGGATTTCCTTCAGTTTGTCCACGTGGTCGAACGCGAAGCGCATCTTGACGGTGGTAAGCAGATCGTGCCGGTTCACGTTCGCGTATTCGAGAGTCACGCCTTCCGGCAGGTCCGGCTCGATCTCCGAGCGCATCGATTCCTCGCTGAAGTCCTCGTCCTTGTCCATCTCGACGAGAATCTCCTCGCGAGCCGCCTCGATCTGCTCTGCCGAAGGTTCTCCCCCCTCGCCCGTAAACGCGTTCTGAACGAAGGCGGCCATGTAGGCCACGCGATCGAGATCGATCGCCAGATCGACGTCGGCCGTCCCTGACATGTCCTCCTCGAGCGTGATCCCGTATTCGAATTGCATGCAGCCGGCCGCGAACCACGCGACGCCGGCGATCAGGATCCCCCGCAGGTACCTCATCACTCCTCCTGTTCCTGGCTGACATCCTCAGTTCTAGCATACGATAGCCCCGGGGGAAGGTTTCGATTATGGCGGCCTGCTTCAAGAGGCTCCGTCACGCGGCGGATGCCGTCGAGGCTGGTGGCTCGTCTGCTCGGACGTCGGCTGGCACCCGCGCAGCGGAACCGAACACCTTCTGCTGCGCGTGGTGCCGCTGGAACACGGAGAGCTTGAAGAAGACGAGCGACAGGAGTCCCGAACGGGCAAGACGGCGGCCGACCTCTCGG
>JBDGXI010000050.1:0-14948 GCA_039584685.1 Gemmatimonadota bacterium
CGTGTGAATGTCGGCCTTGTCCAGGTTGTTTCTCGAACGAATCGAGATCCCGTCGAAGGCCTCCAGCGGCGACTCCAGCAGCGCCATCATGCCGCCGTCCACCGCAGTGCGGCCGGCCGGGCCTCCGATCTCCGGCGCGGAACTACCGTTTCCGGAGCCGAACCCGGTAAGATACTGGAGGTGCAGTCTGGCGATCTCAGCCGCGTCGGCAATCGCGTCCCCCGGATCCACCGACCCGTTGGTCTCGACCTGGATCGTAAGCCGGTCGAAGTCGGTCCGCTGGCCGACGCGCGTCTCCTGAACCAGGAAATTCGCCCGAACGACCGGATTGTAGACGGAGTCGACACGAATCAGATCCACCGGCGCATCCTCCGGACGGTCGTGCTGCTCCGCCACCACGAAGCCCCGCCCCCTGTTCACCCAGAATTCCAGGTTGAGCGGCCGGCCCTCGGGCAGATCGTCCTGGAGCGTGAACAGCACTTCGTCGGAGTTCACGACGGTGACGCCGGAAACGCTGCCTATCATCGACGCCGTTACGGAACCGGCCTTGGTGACCGCGAGCTCGAGTCTGGCCTCGTCGACGCCCGGGTCGAGCACGACGACCAGTCGCTTGAGCTTCTGGATCACCTGGTGGATGTCCTCCACCACGCCGGGAATCGTCTGGTGCTCGTGCTGCACCCCGTCCGCCCGGAAGGCCCAGATCGCGCAACCCGGAAGCGATGAGAGAAGCACCCGGCGAATCGAGTTCCCGACCGTGTGGCCGAATCCTCTCTCCAACGGCTGAAGTACGTACTCCGCCCGCGTGCCATCCTCGGAGCGACTGAACTCCTCGACGGTACCCGGCAGTACGAGTCCTGTAAGGTCTAGCCCTGCTGACATGTGCGTTCCGCCTCTATTACTTGCTGTACAGCTCGACGATCAGCTGCTCCTGAACGGCGAGAGGGATATCCGCCCGACTTGGCTGCTCGAGCATGCGGCCCGTGCAGTTGTCGTAGTCGACTCCCAGCCAGCTGAGTTGATCCTTGCCCTTCTTGTCTTCCACGGCCTCGCGTACCACCGGCGTGTCCTGCGCTGCCGGGGCGATGGAAATCTCCTGTCCCGGAGAAACCTGGAAGCTCGGAATATCCACCGTCGCCCCATCCACTCGTACGTGCCGGTGCCGGACGAGCTGCCGTGCCGCCTTGCGAGACGGCGCGAACCCGAGTCGGTACACGATGTTGTCGAGGCGAGCCTCGAGGGAGATCAGCAGGTTCTCGCCCGTGATCCCCTTCACACTCGCGGCCTTGACGAACAGGGTGCGGAACTGCTTCTCCCCGACGCCGTAGATGCGCTTCACCTTCTGCTTCTCGCGCAACTGAGTGGCGTACTCGGACGAACGCCTGCGCCGCCTTCCGGTGCCATGCTGGCCCGGCGGATACGCCTTGCGCTCGAGGGCGCACTTCTCCGTGAAGCAGCGCTTGCCCTTCAGAAACAGCTTCTCGTTTTCCCTCCGGCAAAGCCTGCAAACCGGACCCGTATAACGTGCCATCTGCCTTCCTTAACCTGTCAACGACATGGTGTTACTGACTGCCTGCCCGTCTCAGACCCTGCGCTTCTTCGGCGGACGGCATCCGTTGTGCGGGATCGGCGTGACGTCGCGGATCGACCGGATTGTCAGGCCGGCGCCCTGCAAGGCCTGGATCGCCGACTCCCGACCCGAACCGGGCCCCTGCACGCGCACGTGCACCCGCTTCATGCCCATCGAAGCGGCCTCGCGTCCGACGGTTTCGGCCGCGATCGTGGCCGCGAACGGAGTAGACTTCTTCGAGCCCTTGAAACCAGCCTTCCCTGCGCTGGCCCAGGCCACGGTCTCTCCGTTGTTCTCGGTGATCGTGATGATCGTGTTGTTGAACGTCGCCTTGATGTGCGCAACGCCCTCAGCATCGACCTGACGCTTCTTTCTTCCACTTCTCGGCTTCGCCATGCGTTCCAGTCCCTATTTCTTGGAGGGCGGCTTCTTCTTGCCGGCCACAGCGCGCCTCGGACCCTTGCGGGTGCGCGCATTCGTGTGCGTGCGCTGTCCTCGCACCGGCAGCCCGCGACGATGCCGCAGACCGCGGTAGCAGCCGATGTCCATGAGCCGCTTGATGTTCATGGACGTCTCCGTGCGCAGCGCACCCTCCACCTTGTACCGGTTCTCGATGACCCGGCGGAGCTTGTTGACGTCGTCGTCTGAAAGCTCGTTCACCCGCGTATCCGGATCCACGGCCGTCTCGGCCAGGATCGCCTGCGCCGTCGATCGACCGATCCCGTAGATATACGTCAGGGCGATCTCGACCCGCTTGTCCCGGGGAAGGTCAACACCTGCTATTCTCGCCATTTACCACCCGTTCAGATTGTAGGCCCGCGGCTCCCGAAACGGGCACGCGGGCCCAACGCCCTCTATCCCTGCCGCTGCTTGTGCTTCGGATCGCGGCTGCAGATCACTCGCACCACGCCTCGGCGGCGAACGATCTTGCAGTGTTCGCAGATCCTCTTCACACTGGAACGTACCTTCATGACGACAACTGTCCTTTTTCATCGTTCACGAGACAGCTTTAAAAGATAACCGCTGAATGCTCGTGAATCAACGACCTTACTTGAATCGGTAGGTGATCCGGCCCTTCGTCAAATCGTAGGGCGACATCTCCACCGTTACCTTGTCTCCCGGGAGGATCCGGATGTAGTTCATGCGGATCTTACCCGACACATGGCACGTAATCTCGTGCTCGTTCTCGAGCTTCACCCGAAACATGGCGTTCGGCAGAGCTTCGATTACCTCGCCGGCCATCTGGATCGGTTCCTCTTTCGCCAACCCTGTCCTCCTTCGCGTCTCAGTCCGCCGGGGGACGGGTGAGAATCCTCGGACCCCCGCGCGTTACCGCCACCGTGTGCTCGAAATGCGCCGACAGACTTCCGTCGGCAGTAACGACCGTCCATCCGTCCGCCAGGGTTCGGATGTGGCGACCGCCCACGTTCACCATCGGCTCGATGGCGATCACGAGACCCACTTCGAGGGCCGCGCCCTGCCCCCTGCGTCCGAAGTTGGGCACGTGCGGCTCCTCGTGTGGAGCGAACCCGACACCGTGACCGACCAGCTCCCGTATGACGCTGTAACCCGCCTCCTCGACCACGCCCTGGATCGCCGCACCCACGTCGCCAAGCGTCGATCCGGCCGATGCCTGCTGGACTCCCACGTCCAGAGCTGCGCGCGTGACGGAGAGCAATCGCTGTGCCTCATCCGAAGGCTGCCCAACCGGGACGGTCACGGCGGCGTCAGCGTACATCTCGTTCAGAACCACGCCCACATCGACTCCGAGCAGGTCTCCGTCTTCAAGGCGCCTCTCGGCCGACGGAATGCCGTGTACGACCTCGTCATTGACGCTCGTGCACAGCGTCGCCGGAAAACCGTACAGACCCTTGAAGGCGGGCGCCGCGCCCTCGTGGTCGCGAATGTAGCTCTCCGCCGCAACGTCTAGATCTGCTGTGCTCACACCGGGCACAGCCCGTTCACCCACCAGGGCCAGCACGCCCGCGACGATCGTCCCGGCCTGGCCGATCGCGTCTATTTCCGCCGCCGACTTCACGCGCATCACAGAGCGAGACGATCCAGGATGTGGGCCTGAATCTCGTCGATGTCGCCCACGCCCTCGACGGACAGTATCCGGACATCCGAGTCGGCGTACCAGTCGAGCACCGGCTTCGTCTCGGCCCAGTAGATCTCGAGTCTGCGCCGGATCGTGTCCACCAGGTCGTCCTTGCGGCCGCGCGTGGACAGTCGCTTCATGATCTCGGTTTCGTTCACCGACAGGTTCACGATCGCGTCCAGCTCGAGGCCCATCTCCGCGAGCAGGCTCGCGAGTCCTTCCGCCTGAGCCACGGTCCTCGGGAAACCGTCCAGCAGGAAGCCGCCAGCCGACTCATCGTGCTCGAGGGCCTCACCGATGATGCCGAGGATCACCTCGTCCGGGACCAGCTCGCCGGCATGCATGAACCGCTTCGCCTCGAGCCCCATCGGCGTGCCATCCCGGAGCGCCTGCCTCAGGATGTCGCCGGTCGAGTACCGCGGTATCCCCAGCCGCCGAGCCAGCAGCTCCCCCTGGGTGCCTTTCCCTGCCCCTGGAGGGCCCATGATGATGAGCCTCACGCTGGGATCTCCTCGGTTGGACACGTCACATGTACTTCTGGCGGCCCCGGTACTTGACCCGCCCCTTCTTCATGAATCCTTCGTACTGCCTGAGCAGCAGGTGTTGCTGCATCTGCTGCACGGTGTCCAGCGCCACGCCGACGACGATCAGAAGCGAGGTGCCGCCGAAGAAGAACGTCTGGATGTCGAACGCCGCGAAGATCCAGAACGGGAGGATGGCGATCACGGCGAGGTAGATCGATCCCGGCAGTGTGACCCGGGTAAGCACGTGATCGATGTACTCGGCCGTCTGCGCTCCGGGCTTGACCCCGGGAATGAAGCCGCCCTGCTTCTTCAGGTTCTCCGCGAGATCCACCGGATTGAAGATGATCGCCGTATATACGTAAGTGAATACGATGATCAGCGCGGCATACGTGATGTAGTACCACGTCGAGCCCGGCTGGAAGATCTGGCTGAGGTCATACAGGAATCCGGACGCCCCCTGCCCTCCGGTGAAAGAGTACAGCGTCCCGGGGACGATGATGATCGCCTGGGCAAAGATGATCGGCATTACGCCTGCACTGTTGATCCGGATCGGGATGAACGACTTCTGTCCCTCCCTGACGCGGCCTCGTCCCACCACCTTCCGGGGGATCTGAACCGGAATGCGACGCGCTGCCATCGTGAGGGCCACGACGGCTGCCGTGATCAGGACCAGCACCACGAGGAGAGCTGCCAGTTTGAACAGGCTGATTCCGCCGGCCCTGAGAAGTTCGATCGTGTTGAACACGGCCGCCGGGAAACCCTGGATGATCGAGAAGAAGATCAGCAGCGACATGCCGTTCCCGATCCCCCGCTCGGTGATCTGCTCGCCGAGCCACATCACGAAGACACCACCGGCAGTGAGCAGGAGCACGGTCTCGATGCGGAAGGCCCAGCCAGGGAAGACCACGACGCCCGGCTGCGACTCGAGGAAGATCGAGTAACCGTACGCCTGCATGACGCACAGGAACACGGTCGAGTACCGGGTCCACTGTGTCAGCTTGCGGCGCCCGTCCTCGCCTTCCTTCTGGAGCTTCTCGATCGTCGGGAAAGTTGACCCCAGCACCTGGAATATGATGCTGGCCGAGATGTACGGCATGATCCCGAGCGCGAACACGGTCGCCCGTTGAAGCGCTCCACCGGTGAACAGGTCGTAGATCCCGAACAGGGTCCCCTGAAACTGCCCCGCCAGTTGCTGGAGGGCCAGCACGTTGACGCCAGCGGTCGGGATGTGCGAGCCAAGCCGATACACGGCCAGACAGACCAGCGTGAAGAGGATCTTGCTCTTCAGCTCCGGAATCTTGAAGATATTCTGGGCAGCCTGGAGCGCTTGAGTCCGTTCGTTCGCCATGTCAGCCGATCAGCTCCGCAGTCCCGCCGTCCGCTTCGATCTTCTCACGGGCCGTGGCGCTGAACGCGTGTGCGCGCACGGTCACGGGCCGGCCTGCCGATCCCACACCGAGGACCTTCACGGGCTTCCTGAGGGATGAGATCAGGCCACACGCCTTGAGTTCCTCCGGCCCGAACTCGGCTCCTTCCGCATCCGCCAGCATCCCCACGTTCACTACCTGATACTCGCGCCGGTTGATCGGCTTGAATCCGCGTTTGGGCACGCGCCGATACAGCGGCATCTGCCCGCCCTCGAACCACGCCGGGATCGAGGCACCGGACCGTGACTTCTGCCCCTTGTGGCCTTTGCCTGACGTCTTTCCGTGACCCGAACCGTGCCCCCTTCCGAGCCGCTTCCGCTTGCCACGGGAACCGGGAGTCGGGCTGAGGCTATCCAGGCCGATTCGTTTGCTGTCTGCCATGGGTCTAGTCGACCTCCTCGACTTCCACCAGATGTGCTACCGCCCGAACCATCCCACGAATGGCCGGATTGTCTTCCTTGATCACCTCCGCCTGGTGATGGCGAAGACCGAGGGCCTCCAGGGTAGCGCGCTGCTTTCGCATCGCGTTGCTGCCGCTGCGCACCTGCTTGATCCGGATGTTCTTAGCCACGCATCGCCTCCCGGATGACTTCGTAGGGCACGCCGCGCTCACGGGCGACGGCCTCCGGCGTCATCAGACTCTGAAGCCCGTTCATGGTGGCCGCTACCACGTTCAGTGGATTGTTCGAGCCGAGACTCTTCGTGAGGATGTCCTGTACCCCCGCACAGTCGAGCACGGCGCGCACCGGACCCCCGGCGATCACCCCCGTACCCGGAGACGCGGGCTTGAGAAGCACCCGGCCCGCACCGTGGCGACCGATCAACTCGTGCGGGATCGTACCGCCGACGAGCGGAATCTCCACCATCGCCTTGCGAGCCTGCTCGAGGCCCTTCCGAATAGCCTCCGCCACCTCGTTGGCCTTGCCGAGCGACGTGCCCACCTTGCCCTGGCCGTCACCGACGGCCACGAGGGCGGTGAACGAGAACCGGCGGCCACCCTTCACCACCTTGGAGACCCGATTGATGTGGATCACGTTCTCCTTGAGGTTGTCTCCCTCGTCCCGCCGATCCCGTCTGCGACTCTGCTTCTTCGCCATTCCCTCAGCTTCTCCGAATCCTGCGGCTCCCCGTCGCGTATCTCGCGGCGGGACGGCCGTGAGTGATATCGCTAGAACTTCAGCCCGCCGGCCCTCGCCCCATCGGCGAAAGCCTTGACGCGACCGTGATAACGGTAGCCTCCCCGATCGAACACGATGCTCTCGATGCCGGCTGCCCTGGCCTTCTCGGCCAGGGTCTTCCCCGCCGAGTAACTGGCGGCCGTCTTGCCGGACATATCATCCACCTCCGCCACCCCATCGATCGCGAGCGTCGAGATGCCCACCAGGGTGGCCCCCCGGTCATCGTCGATCAGCTGACCCTCGATGTTCTTCAGGCTGCGGAAGACCACGAGCCGCGGCCGATCGGCCGTTCCCCGCATCTTCTTCAGAACCCTCTTGTGTCTCGTGGCGCGCCGCCGCCGCCGCTCCGCCGACTTACTGAGTGTCATCCCCCTGCTCCTCCGGCCGTGCCCCCGATCACGGGCGTCACGGCTTACGAGATCGTTGGTCTATCAGGCGCCTACGGCCGTGGCCTTACCGGCCTTGCGTCGCACGTGCTCGCCGCGGTAGCGGATTCCCTTGCCCTTGTAGGGCTCCGGGGGCCGAATCCGGCGAATCTGCGCCGCCACTTCGCCCACGCTCTGCTTGTCGATTCCCCTGACGTGCACCAGTGTCTGAGTCTCCGCCACCAGCTCTACGCCGCTCGGCGGCTCGAACAGCACTGGATTGCTGTATCCGACCGAAAATTCAACGGCCGAGCCCTTCTGGATGGCCCGGTATCCTACCCCGTGGATCTCGAGTGACCGCTCGAAGCCCTCGTGCACTCCGTGCACCATGTTGGCGACGAGGCTGCGCGTGAGGCCGTGCAGGGCACGGTGCCGTGCCTGGTCCGTGGGACGGGTGACCGTGATCTGTCCCTCGGCCAGCTCGATGCTCATGTCTGCATCGAAGCGTCCGCTGAGCTCGCCCTTCGGTCCCTTGACGCCTACGCTGGAACCCTGGATGGTCACGTCCACACCATCGGGGACCACGATCGGCTGCTTTCCGACTCTCGACATCTGATTCGCGCTCTACTGTCTGGCGCCCCGCCGAGCGGGGCGACTGTTCCGTGCGCCCGGTCTCAATAGACCGTGGCAATCACCTCTCCACCGACGCGCTCCTGCCGGGCCTGCCGGTCTGTCATCAGACCCCTCGAGGTCGACAGAATGGCGATGCCCATGCCCGAGCGAACCTTGGGCATCCCCTGGGCACCCACGTACCGCCGCAGACCCGGCCGGGAGATTCGCCGCAATGAGCGAATGACCGGCTTCTCGTCCTCGGTGTACTTCAGATAGACTCGCAGCACCCCGTGCGTACCGTCGTCCAGGACCTTGTAGCCGTGGACGAAGTGGTTCTCGGTCAGGATGCGCGCGATCTCTACTTTCAGCTTCGAAACCGGCATGTCGACTCGACGGTGACCCGCCCGGTTCGCATTGCGAACCCGCGTCAGCATGTCGGCGATGGGATCGTTCATGCTCATGTCTTACCAACTCGCCTTTCGGACGCCCGGGATCTCTCCCCTGAGCGCCATCTGCCGGAAGCAGATTCTGCACAGTCCGAACTTCCGCATGTACGCGCGCGATCGGCCGCACCGCTGGCACCGCCGGATCGTCCGCGCGCTGTACTTGGGCTTGCGCTGCGCCTTCGCTATCAGGGACTTCTTAGCCATAAAGCTCTCCGACCATCGTTAAACCACTACCGGCGTCTCGCCGCGGAAGGGCATGCCCATCTCCCGCAGCAGCACCAGCGCCTCATCGTCACGATCCGTCGTGGTCACGAACGTGATGTCCATCCCGTGAACGCGGACGATCTCGTCGTAGTCGACTTCCGGAAACACCATCTGCTCGCGGATTCCGACCGTGTAGTTGCCGCGCCCGTCGAACGCGCGGCTGCCGAACCCCCGAAAGTCTCGGATTCGCGGCACGGCGGTACTGATGAATCGGTCCAGGAACTCGTACATGCGCGACGCGCGCAGCGTTACCTTCACGCCGACGGGCATCCCCTCCCGAAGGTTGAAGTTCGAGATCGAGTTCCGGGCGCGGGTGACCACCGGCTTCTGGCCGCTGATCCGCGCCAGTTCCGCCACCACCGAATCGAGGAGCTTCGCGTTGTCTTTCGCGTCGCCGAGACCGCAGTTGATGACGATCTTGTCGAGGCGCGGGACCTCCATGCGGTTCCCACCGAAGTCCTCCTGCAACTTCGGGATCACGTGCGCCTCGTAATGCTGTCTGAGCCTGGGCTGCTGCTTCATGCCAACGTCACTCTATCCTGGACCCCGGAGCCCCTAGGGCCTCGGAATCGGGTTGCCGCTCTTAGTCGAGATCCTCTCCTTCGTCCCGTCCGCATCGATCCGGTTGCGATACCGGGTCGGCTCGTCGCTGGACGGATCGATGAGCATGACGTTGGAGGCATGAATCGGCGCCTCGAACGTGATGATCCCACCCTCCGGATTCGCCTGCGTCGGTGCCTGGTGGCGCTTGCGCAGGTTGACGCCTTCCACCACGACTGTCTGCTTCGAGGGCATGGCGCGCAGCACCTGGCCGCGCGCGCCCTTGTAGTTGCCCGCAATCACCTGGACCTGATCGCCCCTGCGCACGTGCAGCTTGTTTCTCTTGCTCATATCGGGCTCCTCAGATCACTTCGGGCGCGAGCGAGACGATCTTCATGAACTGCTTCTCGCGCAGTTCCCTGGCCACCGGACCGAAGATCCGGGTGGCACGCGGCTCGCCAGCGTCGTTGATGATCACGGCTGCGTTCTCGTCGAACCTGATGTACGATCCGTCCTTCCGTCGGCTCTCCTTCGCCACCCGAACCACTACGGCCCTGGCGACCTCGCCCTTCTTCACGGTCCCGCCGGGGATCGCATCCTTGATCGTGACGACCACGATGTCGCCGAGTCCGGCGTACCTGCGCTTCGAGCCCCCGAGGACTCGAATGCACCGGGCGCGGCGTGCCCCCGAGTTGTCCGCGATTCGGAGATCGGTCTCCTGCTGAATCATGTGCTCAGCCCTCCTGCTCCGGCCGCTCGACCAGCTTCACGACCCGCCAGCGCTTTCGCTTGGACAGAGGCCGAGTCTCCTCGATGACGACCAGGTCGCCCGAGCGGAACTCGTTCCGCTCGTCATGCGCGTGATACTTCTTCCGCCGGGTCACCCGCTTGCGGTACAGGGGGTGGGCGAACTGGCGCTCCACCGAGACCACCACGGTCTTGTCCATGGCATCGCTCACCACCCGGCCCTGCCGAACCTTTCGGCTGCGCGCGGCGGTCTGTGTCGATTCCTCAAGCATCGCTGTCTCCCGCAGCCCGCAGCTTCCGCTCGTGCTGGATCGTCTTCATTCTCGCGATATCCCGTCGCAGCTCCTTCAGGAGTGCCGGGTTCTCGAGCTCCTCGTACGCGGCGCGGAAGCGGAGCTTGAACAGCTCCTCTCGCGCCCGTTCGATCTCCAGGTCGATTTCGTCCTGTGTCAGTTCCCGTATTTCCTTCGTATCCATCTCTCTACCCTTCCCGTACCAGGAACCTGGTCTTCACCGGGAGCTTCGCGGCCGCCAGGTCCATGGCTCGCCGGGCGATGGACTCGTCCACGCCTTCCAGCTCGAACATCACGCGGCCCGGCTTGACGGGGGCGACCCATCCCTCGGGGTTGCCCTTACCTTTGCCCATCCGGGTCTCCGCCGGCTTCGACGTGATCGGCTTGTCGGGGAAGATCCGGATCCACACCTTTCCGCCACGCTTTATGTGCCGGGTCATCGCCACACGGGCCGCCTCGATCTGGCGGTTCGTGATCCACCCGGCATCCAGCGTCTGAAGGCCGTAGTCTCCGAACGCCACCGTGTTGCCTCGCATGGCGTTACCCCGGATCTTGCCCTTCTGCTGCTTGCGGTATTTCACGCGTTTCGGTTGAAGCATCGTCCCGTTCCTACTTGGCGCCGCCGGCCGTGTAGGTCTGGCCGCGTCGGTCGTCCTGCACCTCCCCGCGGTAGATCCAGACCTTCACGCCGATGGTGCCGTACGTGGTTTTCGCCATCCGCTCAGCGTAATCGATGTCCGCACGCATGGTGTGCAGCGGCACGCGGCCCTCGTGATACCCTTCCGTACGCGCGATCTCCGCGCCCCCCAGCCGTCCCCCGCACTGGACCTTCACCCCTTCCGCGCCCGCGCGGGTCGCCGCCTGCATGGCCCGCTTCATGGCCCGCCGGAAGCCTATCCGCTGCTGCAGCTGGTGGGCGATGCTGTTCGCGACCAGCTGAGCGTTGACCTCCGGGCGCTTGATCTCCTCGACGTTGATCGAAACTTCGGAGTCCGTGAGCAGGGCAAGCTCGTCTCGCAGCTTGTCCACTTCCGCACCCCGCTTACCGATCACGACGCCGGGCCGACCCGTGTGGATCGTGACGACGATCTTGGTCGGCTTGCGCTCGATCTCGATCTCGGCCACCGCCGCGTGGTCCAATCGCGCGTGCAGGTACTTGCGAAGCTTCTCATCCTCGGCGAGCAGCGCCGGGAAATCCCTTCCGCTCGCATACCAGCGCGACTTCCAGGGCTTCACGAGCCCCAGCCTGAAGCCGTACGGATGTGTCTTCTGGCCCACGATTACTCCTTTGTATCCACGACGACGGTGATGTGACTGGTGCGCTTGCGCAGAGGCGAGGCACGCCCCATGCCGGCGGCCCGATAGCGACGGAGCGTCGCTCCCTCGTTCACGTAGGCCTCCTTGACGTAGAGGTCGTCCACGTCGAGCACTTCGCCCTGCTGATCGGCCCTGTAGACCGCATTGGCGACGGCCGACCGCAACGCCTTGTCGATCGGCTCTGCCGCCGCCTTCTTCGAAAACTGGAGAATCGAATAGGCGTCATTCACATCGGCATCGCGGATCTGGTCGATGACCAGACGCATCTTCCTCGCCGACATCCGGATTCTCTTCGAGACTGCTCGCGCTTCCATCTCGCTAATCCCCTGGCTTCCGTTACCCGGCCCTACAGACGGGCCCGCTTGTCGGCGAGCTTTCCGCCGTGCCCCCGGAACAGGCGGGTCGGGGAGAACTCTCCCAGCTTGTGCCCGACCATGTTCTCGGTGATGTAGACCGGGATGAACTTGTTGCCGTTGTGCACGGCGACCGTGTGGCCTACGAACTCCGGGCTGATCGTCGAAGCCCGGGCCCATGTCTTCGTGACGCGCTTGTCGCCGGACCTGTTCATCGCCTCGATCCGCCCGAGCAGACGCTCGTCGATATACGGTCCCTTCTTGACACTTCGAGCCATTCTGTTCTCCCGACTCCGCGCTACTTCGTGGCTTTGCCGCGCTTGCGACCGCGGACGATGTACTGGTTGCTCGCCTTCTTTCGCTTACGGGTCTTGCGCCCCTCGGCCTTGCCCCACGGCGAGACCGGCGGACGACCGCCCGAAGCCCGACCCTCGCCACCACCCAGCGGGTGGTCGATCGGGTTCATCGCTACGCCGCGCACCTTGGGTCGCTTTCCGAGCCATCTCGATCGGCCCGCCTTGCCGGACCGGATCAGCTCGTGATCCACGTTTCCGACCTGGCCGACCGTGGCGTAGCACTCACCGCGCACCATACGAACCTCGGTGCTCGGAAGCCGGAGGGTGACCATGTCGCCCTCTTTCGCGATCAGCTGCACTGACGCGCCGGCTGACCGGGCGAGCTGCGCTCCCTTCCCCGGCTTGATCTCCACGGCGTGGACCATCGTACCCAGCGGAATCTCCATGAGCGGCAGACAGTTGCCGAGTCGCGGATCCGATCCGGGTCCGGAGACGATCGTGTCTCCCTGCTGCAGCCCACGCGGATGCAGGATGTATCTCTTCTCACCGTCCACGTAGTGGATCAGGGCGATCCGGGCCGACCGGTTCGGGTCGTACTCTATCTCCGCGATCTTCCCCGGAATCCCGTGCTTGTCGCGACGGAAGTCTATACGTCGATAGCGACGTTTGTGGCCTCCGCCCCGCCGGCGGCTCGTGATCCGTCCGTGGTGGTTCCGCCCGGACTTCTTGGTCAGCCCCTCGGTCAGCGACTTCTCGGGCTCGGCGCGCGTTACCTCGTCGAACGCGGAGACCGAACGAAATCGAGAGCTCGCCGTGACGGGCCTGAATTTCTTGAGCGCCATGCTATACTCCCTCGAACACGTCGATCACTTCGCCCTCGGCGAGCGTGACGATGGCCTTCTTCCAGTCGGAACGCTTCCCCACCGACCGACCTACGCGGCGGTCCTTGCCCATGATGTTCATGGTGTTCACCGAACTCACGTGGACCTCGAACATCTTCTCCACGGCCCGCTTGACCTCGATCTTCGTCGCGTCCCGGGAAACCTCGAACACGAACTGGGGCTGAATCTCGCCCTCCTTGTCCTGGTGCCGCTTACGGATGCGCCCCGGGTTGAACTGGAGCCGGGACGACTCCTCCGTGATGACCGGCCGTATCAGGATCTCGCGTGGCAAGCGGCTCATGACGCCTCCTCGGCTTCCGCATCGTCCCCGCTGAACGCGGACTCTTCCACGATCACGACGTCCGACCACAGGATGTCGTAGGCCGAAGCCTCACCCCACGGCCGGACCTCGACGCTCTGTAGATTCCGCGCCGAGAGGTAGACGTCGTTCTTCACGCCGTCCGTCAGGATCAACACGTTGCCCGCGTCCAGCTCGAGCGCTTCGAAGAGCGCGATCATGGTCCGCGTGCTCGGGGCCGCGAGGGCGAACGGCTCCACCACGATCAGCTCGCCTTCGGCCGCCCGCGCGTTCAGGGCGGAGCGAATAGCCAGGCGCCGGACCTGTTTCGGCACGTGCACCCTGTAGCTCCGGGGCTGAGGTCCGAACACGATCGACCCACCGCGCCATATCGCGGAGCGAACCGAGCCCGCACGAGCCCGTCCCGTTCCCTTCTGGCGCCACGGCTTCCGACCACCGCCGCGCACCGTATTCCTCGTCTTCGTGGAATGAGTGCCCTGGCGCTGGTTCGCCCGATAGGCCTTGATGACCTGGTGCAGGACGCCCTCGTTCACGTCGCCATCGAACAGGGCATCGGGCAGCTCGAAGTCAGCCGCGCGCGCCTTGCCGGTCGTCGAATATGCTTTCGCCTTCATGCTCTCTCTCTTCCGACTTCCCCTGGAGACCGGTCGCTCACGCGGAGCGAATGAGAACCACGTTGTGACGCGACCCCGGCACGGAGCCGCGGACCAGCATCAGGTTCTTCTCCAGATCGATCATCTCGATGCGCCGGTTCATCGCGGTGCGCTGTGTACCGCCCATCTGGCCCGACATCTTGCGGCCCTTGATCACACGCGAGGGATCCGTACCGGGCCCGATCGATCCAGGCTTCCGCAGGGTGGAGCTGCCGCCGTGCGAGGCACGGGAGCCGCCGAAGTTGTGGCGCTTCACCGTGCCCTGGAATCCGCGGCCCTTGGTGACTCCGGTGATCTTCACCTTCTGGCCGACCTCGAACAGATCCACCGTCAGGCTCTGCCCGAGCTCGTATTCCTGACCCTCGTCGGGCTCGAACTCGGCCAGAACCCGCGGGCCATGGTCGAGTCCCGCGCGGGCTGCATGTCCGGCCTCCGGCTTCGACACGCGACGCTCCCTCTGCGCACCGAATCCCAGCTGGACCGCCTCGTAGCCGTCCGTCTCCGCCGTCTTGACCTGCACGACGGGGCACGGCCCGACCTCGAGCACGGTGCATCCGACGGCTCTGCCGTCCTCCGTGAAGATCTGGGTCATCCCCAGCTTCTTGCCAATCAATCCAGGCATCTCATTGCACCTTGATTTCCACGTCCACGCCGGCTGCCAGATCGAGCTTCGTCAGCGCGTCCACCGTCTGCGGGCGGGTATCGTAGATGTCGATCAGCCGCTTGTGCGTCTTGAGCTCGAACTGCTCCCGCGACTTCTTGTCCTTGTGCGGGCTCCGCAGCACCGTATACAACTGGCGCCGCGTCGGAAGCGGGATCGGTCCCTTGACGGACGCGCCCGTCTTCTGCGCCGTGCGCACGATGTCCGCCGCCGTCTGGTCTATGACCGCCGGATCGAAGGCGCGTAACCGAATCCGAATCTTCTCCGCCATGTTCTTCTCGCCTCTCCGCCAGTTACTCGGTGATATCGGTGACGACGCCGGCGCCCACGGTGCGGCCGCCCTCACGAATGGCGAACCGCAGCTCCTTGTCCATCGCGATCGGAGCGATCAGCTCGACGTCCATGTT
>JBDGXI010000188.1:0-10524 GCA_039584685.1 Gemmatimonadota bacterium
GTCATCCGTCGCGGCCTCGATGAGCTCGTCCAGGTCCTTGTTCAACTCCGTGAGTTGCACCTCGAGCGCGAAGAGATCCTCGGGGGGCGTTTCCGGACGCGCCGCGCGCAACGCCAGGATCCGTTCCTGGACGCGCTCCGCATACAGACGGATAAAGCCGAACTCCCGCTCGAGCGCCACCCGTATTCTCTCGGTGGCATCCGGCCTCTCGGTCCCCGTCTCGCGGGCGGCGTGCGTGGCGGCCACCAGATCGCCTAGAAGTGTGTGATGCTCGCGCCACCTTCGTGCCAGCTGGTCCTCAAAGAGCTCCTGGTCCTCGCCTACCGCGTCCTCGACGCGGAGTTGCAGGTAGCCCAACCTGGCCTCGACTTCGCCGAGCCGGGTCAGCAGTTCTGGCATGGGATCGCTTGCGGGCGCGTCCTGTGCTGCCGCGGAAGCAGGCTGCGCGACGAGCATGGTCGCCGCGAAGAGAAGAGCGGCAAACGTTCTGAGCTTGTTCATGATCAAGGCGTCCTGGCGTTTCTCGGTGATTCTCCGACCGTACAGGAGGGGGATTCTCGCTTCGCCGGCGCGTTGGCACAACCACGGCCGGCCTCCCACCCGGGGTAACGCGGCCTGTGGGGAGACCGTACCTTATTGGCGTGGGCATTCCAGGAAGAGACACGAACGGAGGTTCACATGTCTCGCTACCTGCCGCTACTCGTCTGCGCCTTCGCTCTCGGCGCCTGCTCTTCGACCTCTTCCCAGCCGGCATCCAATCTCACGCCTGCCGACCTGCTCGATATGGGAGTCGACATGTTCGGTATCGTGGCGGAAATTCCACACCGGCAGTACCTCGGAGAGTCGACCGCCATGGGTGCCAATCAGGCCACGACCGTGTTCCGATGGCAGGCACAGCACACGCTACTGGAACGAGGGTCCACGGACGTTCTGATTTCGGCTGAGCGTCTCCAGGTCGCGGGCCTTCCCGTGATGGAGCAGGGGGCCGAGCTCGATTTCGTCGGGGGCCTCTACGAGGACGTGCGATACCGGCTCGGTGGCACCCTGAACCGGATCACCGTCTCGGCACACTATGACGTCAGGGTCACGGTGGATTGGCAGCTGTACGACAGAGACTCCGGGGCGATGGTGTACTCGGGCTCGTCCAGCGGTTTCGGCAGGGGACAGAACATGGGCCTCACGGGCATCCAGCCGAACGCCATCCTGGAGGCGTACCAGGACTGCGTGGGCAACCTGACCGGCCAGCCGGAGTTTGCGGCGGCCATAGGAGCGCCAGGAATGCCTGGATAGCGTCGCTGCCATGTGGTGCGTCGTTCCGGTTGCCGGCCGGGCCACCCGGCTGCGGTCGCTGGCGGCAGGGCGCCCGAAGGCGCTTCTCGACATCGGTGGCCAGCCGCTCATCGAGCACCTGCTCGATCGACTCGGCGATCCGATCTCGGCGGTCTGCCTGGTGACCGCACCTGAAACCTACGACCTCTTTCGAGGTCGGCTGGGCGAGGATCGAAACGGCATGCAGCTGCGCTACGCCGTGCAGGCCGAGCCAGCCGGTGTCGCAGATGCGGTTTCTCGGGCCGTGGCGACGGTCCGCGGCCCGTTCGGGGTGGTGATGGGTGACTGTTACTTCGAGGGTGACCTGGGACCTCATTTCGGGAGATGGCGGCAGGCGGGCGATGATGGCGCGGTGCTGGTCGAGCCCGCCACGGCGGCGGAAGGACAGCCGATGGGGCTGGTCGTGTCTTCTGGAGGACGGATCGCGAGCATCTTCAAGGCCCCCTGGGAGGGACAGACAGAGTGGCGAGTGGCCGGCGTCTACATGTTTCCGGATTCGTATTTCGCGGCAGCCGCGGAAGTGCCAGCGGCGACTTCGGGAGAATACGAGTTGGAGGATGCCGTTACGCGACTCATAGCCGGCGGCGCGACGTTCTCCGCCATGCCCTATGGAAGTTGGCGTCGGAACATCAACACACCCGAGGACCTGGCGGCCGTCGAGGAGCGACTCGCTGGAGAAGGGAGGCCCTCCGACGGTTCGTTCCCCTGACCGCCCTCCGGCTCAAGACTTCCTGCGGCGCTTGACGCGCTTGCGCAGTTCGTCGAGGTCCGGCCCGGTGCCGCAACCTGGCGGGCCGGGCTTCACTTGCCCCGGGGGACGGGGCGGCGTGGGCGAGCACGGGGGCTTCGGAAACGAGTAGGGCCGCTTCCGGTCTCTCGGGGCCCGGCTGCGTCCGCTCTTCGCCATCAGATCTGCTCCTTGCGTGGAATGTGGTCTCGCGTCTGACCGTATCATACGCGGACACCCGGTCCTGGGGTTCGCGGTCCAGAGGGCAACCGTCTTAGATTAGCCGAGGACGACTGCGGGCGCCCTCCTCCTCATAGCCAGCAACAGACCGACTACCCGTTTGACCACGGAGGCAAACGTGAACGGCGGACGCAGACCCGGCCCGATCGACCGCGCCCTGCGGTTGTTCACCGACGTGAAGGCGGGCGAAGGTGCCAACGTCCTGATCCTCGCCGTGAACGTGTTCCTCCTCCTCACTGCCTACTACATCCTGAAGCCACTCCGGGACGGTCTCATCCTCGGTGAGAAGGGGCCCGAGTTCGCGGCCTACATGTCCGCGGCCATGGCGTTCGTGCTGATTCCTGTGATCGCCGTATACGGGAAGATGGCCGACCGGCTTCCCCGCCGCCGGCTCATAAGTCTGGTCACCGTCTTCTTCGCCGCCTGTTGCGGCGTGTTTTTTCTCGCTGGGCAGGGGGGACTCGAGATCGGGATCGCGTTCTTCATCTGGATCGGGATCTTCAACGTGATGATCCTGGCTCAGTTCTGGGGTTTCGCCAATGACCTGTACACGAACGAGGAAGGAGAAAGGCTGTTTCCCATTGTGCAGGTGGGGGCGGCGGTAGGCGGGATTGTCGGAGCTGCCACCGTCGGCCGGATGATCGAGCCGCTGGGCCTGTATCTCCCTATGCTGCTGGCCGGAGCCCTGCTGGTGCTCAGCCTTCTGCTGACCAACTGGGTCGACCGCCGAGAGCGGCTGCGGACCGAGGCATCGGTTCCTCCGAGTCTCAGTACCGCTACCTCCCCCGCCGCGACCGGCGAATTCCGGATGGACACGGGCGAATTCAAGAACCTCCGGGAAGCGCTCAGGGAGGCCCTCGAGAAGGAGGCGAGCGGTGAGGCCGTCGGGGAGGAGACGCGGGACGAGCCGATTGAGCCGGAGATCCGGAAGCGGCGCGTTCTCCCTGGTCATGGGGACGAAATACCTGCTGATGATCGCGATCCTGATTCTGATGCTCAACTGGGTAAACACGAACGGCGAGAACCTCCTCAAGTTCCTGGTAACGGCAGCCGCAGAGACCCGCATTGCCGAAGGGGCGTCGGGCGGTCTGGATGTGAAGGAGTGGTCGGGAGCGTTCTACGCCCGTTTCTACTTCTGGGTGAACGTCGCCACGCTTGTCACGCAGCTCTTCCTCGTTTCCCGGATCATCAAGTACTTAGGCATACACGTGGCAATCATGATTCTGCCCGTAATCGCCCTGGGAGCGTACGGCCTGATCGCAGCGATTCCCGTTCTCAGTTACGCACGATGGGCGAAGACGGCGGAGAACTCCACCGACTACTCTCTTCAGAGTACCGTTCAACAGGCGTTGTTCCTGCCGACTACCCGGGAGCAGAAGTATAAGGCCAAGCAGGTGACCGACGCGTTCTCGAAGAGATTGGGAGACACACTTGCGGCGCTGACGGTCTTCGTCAGTGTCACGTTCCTGGGGACCAACATCCGGTTCTTCGCCGTGCTGAACATTGCCCTCGTTCTGATCTGGCTGGCCGTCGCCTACCGGATCGGACGCGAGTACAGGGAACTGGTGCGGACGGGGCGCCCGCCGGTTTGAACGCGAAAGGGCGGTAAGGTGAGCGAGGCAGCGCGCCGCTTTAGCGCGATCGGCCGGCCGGTGGACCGGCGCTACCCGACGAACCGGGCCATCGCCAGCCTCTCCCTCGGGGTGGCAATCCTCGGCTTCGCGCTGCGGCGCCTGACGGGCACCCCTTCGCTTGAGTCGTTTCTCGCCGGGATCTTCCTGGCGCTCGGTTTCTTCCTGGCCTGGGCGATCGCCCGCGAGCTGGATCCGGATCACGATCTCTCGGCATTCGCGGCGGCTGGCCTGAGCCTGATTCCAGGCTTCGTCCTCGGCCGTCCCGATATCGCGGCCGTGTTGCTGGTCCTGCTGATGCTGCGCATCGTGAACCGGACGGTGGGGCCGGAGGCCAGGCCCCTGGACACGCTCGGCATCCTGTTCCTCGCAGGGGTAGCGGTGTGGAGAGGGCACCTGGTGCTGGCCGCCGCCGCGGCCCTGGCCTTCACGCTCGACGCCATCCTGAGTCCGCCCTACCGCGTGCACCTCGCCGGCGCCGGCGCCGCGATCGGCCTGCTCGCCGTCGGGGTAAGCCGCTTCCCGGGCACGGCCGTGCATCAGCTCACCCTGGTGACCGGGTTGGCCCTGGCGGCGACGGTTCCGTTCCTGTTCCTGATCAGGGCTTCGGAAGCGCCGCGCACCGTCTCAGATACTGGCGGGGATCCGCTGCGCGGAAGTCGCGTTCGCGCGGCACAGTGGCTCGCCCTGGCGGCCATGGTGGGATCGATCCTGGTCGAGGGACGGGCGGGCCTGGCCGCCCTGTCCCCCGTGTGGGCCGCGCTCGTGGGGACCGGGGTCTACTTCTCGATCGGTGCGCCGACCAGGTTCCCCCATTCAGTCCACGATCCGTCGTAATTGCGAACTCGCGAGAATCCGAGCAGGTGCGTGAGGACGAACCATGTGTGGCTCGAGCGCTCACCGATCCGGCAATAGGCGATCACTTCCTCCTCCGGCTTCAACCCGATCTCGTCCACGTAGATCGCCCGTAGCTCGTCGGCCGACTTGAACGTCCCGTCGTCGTTCGCCGCCCGCTTCCACGGAACGCTGGCCGCTCCCGGGATGTGACCGCCGCGCAGGGCTCCCTCCTGCGGGTAGTCGGGCATGTGGAGGAGCTCGCCCCGGAACTCCTGGGGCGACCGGACGTCCACCAGCCGGCCACCTCGATCGTAGTGCCTGAACACCTGGTCGCGGAACGCACGCACGGGTCCGTCATCACGCTTCACTACGGGGTAGCTCGTCGGCGCACGCTCCGGGACTGCAGTCGACACCGACCTGCCCTCCGACACCCACTTCTGCCGCCCTCCGTCCATCAAGCGCGTGTCCGGGTGTCCGAACAGCGTGAACACCCACAGCGCGTAGGCGGCCCACCAGTTGAAGTTGTCTCCGTAGAACACGACCGTTTGATCGCGCGTAATTCCCTTGCGAGACAACAGCTCGGCGAATCGCTCCGGCGACAGGTAGTCGCGCACCAGGGGATCGTTGAGGTCCGCGTGCCAGTCGATCTTTACGGCCCCCGGGATGTGTCCCGTCTCGTACAGAAGCACGTCCTCGTCGGATTCGACGATCACGACGCTCGGGTCGTCGAGACGCTCCGCGACCCAGTCGCACGAGACTAGCTTCTCCGGATGAGCGAACTGCTTGAATCGCGGCGATGGATCCTGGCCGGTCGGCATGGCGTACTCCTGTGTTCTCGTGGCACCGTTGCAGCGTAGGTGTCGTCGGAGCAAAGATAACGCATCGCCCCAAGCCCGGGTTCAGACGAGAGGTCGATGGCGGATAAACTGCAGATGATCGTCGATCAATTTGCCGCCGCACCGAAGGAGCTGCGCGTCCAGGCACTGCTCGACTACTCGCGACGTGTGCCTCCGCTGCCGCAGGAGCTGGCGGACGACAGGGAGCGGCTGGAGCGGGTACACGAATGCCAGACGCCGTTTTTCCTGGCGACCGAGATCGATGAAGCGGGCCGGATACACCTGTTCTTCGACTGTCCACCCGAGGCTCCCACCGTACGGGGCTTCGCGGGCATTCTGCGCGAGGGGCTCGAAGGCGAGCCATGGGAGGAAGTGCTGGCGGTGCCGCCGGATTTCTATGCCAGCATGGGGCTTCAGGAAGTGGTGTCGGCTCTCAGGCTCCGCGGCATGGGCGCCATCCTGGCGCGCCTCAAGCGACAAATACGAGAGAACACCGAATCAGAGGAAGGAGCATGAGCACACGGCGGAAGGTACTCATTGGCCTGGCCGCGCCGGCGCTTGGAATCCAGCTCGTGGCTCTCGCTGGCGGACATGGAGACCCTCATCGACTGGTCCCGGTCCGCACGCTCGTCGGGCGAATCACCCCCGGCGGAATGATGCCGCGGGGGGAGGGGGGCTCCTAGTCGCGTTTAGCGCTCAGCCTCGCGTCGATGCTGTGTGGTCCGGCCCCCCAGGCCGCGAAGAAGAGGAACACGAACGAGTAGATCATCGCCAGTTCGCCCCCGTTCTCCCACCACCATGGCCCTCCCCTGCCTACGTGTATCCAGAAGTAGGCGACGGCCATCTGGCCGGACAGCAGGAACGCCACCGGACGCGTGAGCAAACCCAGCACTATCAGCAGCCCACCGAACGTCTCGAGGACTCCGGCCACGCCGAACCGCGACATGAGCTCGGCGGCTTCTCCGGCGCCGCCGAAGCCGCCCAACCACCCGAACAGCTTGGGCAGCCCGTGCGTGATGAAAGCCAGTCCGACCGCGATGCGCAGGACCGTCCACGCCAGGTACTGGTAGCGTGCGTGTGCGCCGTTCTCCATTTGAATCTCCTCGCTCGAGTTCCGCCGACCGTATCTCAAACATATTCTCGACGACTCGGTTCCCTCAATCCCCTCGCCGGGTCGCTCGAGCATTCGAGGGACCGGACGAATCGCCTCACTGGCGGCCGTGGCAGTTTGCTTGGGACTGATGCCCGTCGCGTGCCGGGTCGAGGCTCCGGAGCGCGCGGAGGCCGAGGAGCGAGCCCGCGATACCGGCTACCGTGGCATTTATCTCGCGGATGCCGGTCCCCGGCCCGACTTCGTCCTCACGGACATGCGGGGCGAGGCCTTCGATCTTCGGGCGCAGACCGAAGGACAGCTCGTCCTCCTGTTCTTCGGCTACACGTTCTGTCCGGACGTGTGCCCGGTTCACATGGCGAGCCTCGCGGCGGCCAAGCGTGGGCTGAGTGTGGACGAACAGCGCCGCATGCGGGTGATCTTCGTAACCGCGGACCCGCGGCGGGACACTCCCGAGCGTCTTCGAGAGTGGCTCGGGAACTTCGACTCGGATTTCGTGGGCCTCCGGGGAAGCGAAGCCGAGGTCGACAGTATCATGCTGGCGCTAGGCCTTCCGGCGGCGATTCGGGATACGGCGGCCGGCCCCGACTACACCGTAGGGCACGCATCGCAGGTGATCGCGTTTCCGCCTGGTGATGGGCAGCGCGTGATCTACCCGTTCGGCACGCGACAGGCTGATTGGAAGCACGATCTTCCGCGCCTGCTGAATCCGTGAACGGCCTGCAGTGGTGGTGCTCCGCTCAGACCTTGGCCTGGAGCTGGGTTCCGCGGCCGTTTCCGGGCGTGTGGCTACTCGTGGCCCTCCTCGCCGGCCTCTACTGGGCGCTTCGAAGAACTGCCGTCGAAGCCGCTCCCGGGCATGGAGGATCGCCGGATCGTAGAAGAAGGTGGGCATGGCTCGGCGGAGTCCTCGCCCTGTGGATTGCCCTCGACTGGCCGGTGGGTGCCCTGGCGGGATATCTAGCGTCGGCCCACATGCTCCAGTACCTGCTCACGGCCCTGGTGGCCCCGCCGCTGCTCCTGCTCGGGGTGCCGGACGGCGTGTGGCGGCGTCTGGCCTCCCGGCCCGGCGCAATACGCTTCCTGCGTTTCCTTACGCACCCGCTGATCGCGCTGGCCATCTTCCAGCTGATCTTGTTCTACACACACCTGCCGTCGGTGGTGGACCGCCTGATGGTGACTCCCCTCGGCTCGTTCGCGATCGATACGCTATGGCTGGCGGGGGGCCTGGTCTTCTGGTGGCCGGTGGTGGCGCCCGTGCCGACGCGGCCGCGCTTCGGATACCCGCTGAAGATGGGCTATCTGTTCCTGGCCACCGTGCTCAACACGATGCCGTACGCGTTCCTGACTTTCGGGGAACTGCCGTTCTACGGCGTCTACGAGCTGGCGCCGCCGGTTGGGCTGCTCGGACCGCACCAGGACCAGCAGGTCGCCGGGCTGCTGATGAAGGTGGGCGGCGGACTGATCCTGTGGACCGCCATCACCATCCAGTTCTTCCTGTGGTACGGAAGGGAAGGCGAGGCTGAGGGGCCGGCGCCGGCGGCCTGACCCGGGCGGCTATCAGCTAGCCGGCAGTCGCCGTGTAACCTGCTCGATCCACCGCTTCGACCAAATCGGCTACGCTCACCGCGTCACCGGTAACGGTCGCGGAACCCGGTTCGAGACGAACCTCTGCTTCGCTCACGCCCTCGACCGCCGCCAGGGCCTTCTCGACGCGCGCAACGCAGTGCTCGCAGCTCATGCCCTCGATGATCAATTCAACTACCATGAGTCTTCCTCCGGTGCCCGGTCTCGCTTCTCACTTCACCTGGTTCCGTGCCGAGTACTATCCCGAGCCGTTTGACGAGCTCGTCCCGGACGCCCCGGAACGAGTCCAGTACGTCCTCGTCGGAGCCCTTCGCCGCAGCCGGGTCGGGCAATGCCCAGTGCACTCGCCAGGCGTCGCCCAGCCACACCGGGCAGTTTTCCTCCGCGCACAGGGTAATCACGCAGTCCACCCCGACGTCGTGGAACTCGTCGAAACGCTTGGATCGGTGGGACGCCGCATCGATGCCGATCTCGGCCAGGGCCTCGATCGCCTGCGCTCTCACCTGCGAAGGTTCGGATCCCGCGGAAGAGACGCGCACGCCGGCCGCGGCCAGGCTCCGGGCTACGCCCTCGGCCATCTGGCTGCGGGCACTATTCGCGACACACAGAAAGAGCACGTGCTTCGGGGCGAGGGCACGCAGCATCCCGGCCTCGATCAACCAGGTAGGCGGTACTCCCGCTCCCCCTTCGTAGCGACGGCAGGCGAAGGCCGGTGGACCGACCTCGGGGTCCTCGAGATCCCGGCCGTTCAGGCGGACGGTTGGAGATCCCGGAACGGCCAGGGCCACAGCCTCGTCAGCGTCCCGGACCGTCGTCACTCGCACCTCGGACTCCGGCGCGAGCCGGGCGGCGATTTCACCGACCTTCCGGATCGCGTCCTCGGCGTGCGGGCAGCCGGGCGTGGTCAGGACTTCGATCGAGGGGCTCACGAATCGGGCCCGTCGGTGTGCACGCCGGCCGGAACCGCGCAATTGCTCAAAGCCACGATCCGGGCTTCCTCTTCAGGGAAGTACTTCTTCCGCCAGGCCAGGGCGACGTTGACGAGGGCGATGAGGACCGGCACCTCCACCAGCGGCCCGATCACCGCCGCGAATGCCGCCCCGTGGGCGATGCCGAACGTAGCGACGGCCACGGCGATTGCGAGCTCGAAGTTGTTGGACGCCGCGGTGAACGACAGCGTCGCAGTCTGGGGATAGTCTGCGCCGACCCGGCGGCTCATGAAGAACGTGATCGTGAACATGACCACGAAGTAGATGAGGAGCGGAATCGCGACTCGCACCACACCCATCGGCTGCCCGACGATGGCGCGGCCCTGGATGGAGAACATCACCACGATGGTGAACAGAAGCGCGATCAGGGTTATGGGGCTGATCTTCGGGATGAAGCGCTCGTGGTACCAGACCTTACCCTTAAGGCGAACCAGGATCGACCGGGTGAGGAAGCCTGCGATGAACGGGATGCCGAGATAGATGAACACGCTGCGGGCAATCTCGGCCATGGTGATGCTGACCACGGTTCCCTGCAGCCCGAGCCACGCGGGAATTACCGTGATGAACACATAAGCATACACGCTGAAGAACAGGACCTGGAAGATCGAGTTGAAAGCCACCAGGCCGGCGGCGTACTCGGGGTCGCCATCCGCGAGGGCCGGCGGCGTACTCGGGGTCGCCATCCGCGAGATCGTTCCACACGATGACCATCGCGATGCACCGAGCGAGCCCGATGAGGATCACGCCCACCATCAGTTCCGGGTAGCCCCGCAGAAACAGGACCGCGAGCGCGAACATCAGCACGGGCCCGATGACCCAGTTCTGAACGAGCGACAGTCCGAGCACCTTCCCGTTCCGAAAAACGTCACCGAGTTCTTCGTACCGCACTTTGGCGAGCGGCGGATACATCATCAGAATCAAGCCGACGGCGATCGGGAGGGAGGTCGTTCCGACTTGCGTGGCCTCGTTCAGGGCCTGGATGGCCTCTGGCCACACGTATCCGATGCCGATACCGACGGCCATGGCCACGAAGATCCACAGGGTCAGGTATCGGTCCAGAAACGAGAGGCGACGTGCAACGTGGCCTGATTGCCGATCCGGGCTCATGGGATCTGTCTCCAGCCGGTCGCCGTCAGGTCGAGTCCCCCTGGAGGGCTCTGCGAAGCATGCCGCAACCTCCCTCGGCAGGAACCTCGGGTCAAGGGCGCCTGTTATTCCGCCAGTCCCTGTCGGAATG
>JBDGXI010000189.1:0-3673 GCA_039584685.1 Gemmatimonadota bacterium
GTCCCCATCCGTATAGTGACCTCGTCGGTTCAGTCGGCGGAACTCGGTTGCGAGACGAATCCTTGGTCCGGTGTCCGTGCCGTATCCGACTCCTACCTCCCACCGCTGTGCCTTTCTTGCCGTGGCGTGGATTTCGATGGGCACGCGGAGCTCCGGGTCCGCCAGGTCCCGCCGCGGCACGATCTCGACGTTCGCGAAGTACGTGGTTCCCGACAGAGCGGACTGGAGATCGCGCAGGTAGGAGGTGTCGAACGGATCGCCCAGCTGGAACTCGATGTGCGGTTCCAGGATGTCCAGGTCGACCCACTCCTGGTCGATGGATACCGCTCCGAATCGGAATCGTGGACCCGTCGTCATGTGGAGCACGATCTCCGAGCGATTCTGCTCGCGATCCACGCGGATGAGACTGGAATCCCAGACAGCGTCGAGGTAGCCCCGGTCGGCGGCCAGCAGGGAAAGGGCTGTCTTGGCGCGCTCGTACGCCGGGTGGTTCAGCGTGTCACCCTGGGCCAGTGGCAGGCGCGCCAGGGCCGCCTGGAACGCGCTGTCCCCCTCGGCCTCGCCAATCACCCGAATGTCCAGGCGATCCACCAGGGTGGGCGGTCCGGAGTCCACGACGAAGGTCGCGCGCCAGGGAGAGGACTCCACATCCAGCGAAGACTCGATCGTGGGGTGGTAAAAGCCGAACGGTTGCAGGGCCCGTTCGATTTCCTCGGGGGCCTTCTCGAACAGCCGATACACGTGACCGGGCCGCACGCTCTTCGAACGCGCAGCCGTGACGATCCCGGTCAGGGCTTCGGCGTTATTCTTGAGTGCGCCCGCGACGCCCGAGATTTCGACGGTGAGGCTGACGTTGGATGGCTGTTGAGCGTGCAGGTGCTGCGCGGCTGAAGGCACCAGCGGCGCCAGAAACACGACTGACAGAGCGGCGAACAGCCTCACGTGGAAGCGTCGAGCCAACAGCGCCCCCTGCCTGTCGGTCAGCCGACCCGGACGATCTGGCTCCGGGCCGAGCCTACGGAGACCAGGCGAATCGGTACCTCGGCCACCGTCTCGATGCGTCGCAGGTAGTGACGCGCGGCTTCCGGGAGTTCGTCCCAGGATCTGCAAGAGCCAGTATCCGCCTTCCACCCGGTTTCCTTCTCGTAGACCGGACGCACCCTTTCGATGTCTGCGGCACGCTCCGGGAAGTTCGCCGTGGCGACTCCGTCCAGCTGGTACCCCACGCCCAGCAACACCTCGTCGAACGAGTCCAGAACGTCGAGCTTCGTCACTGCGAGGCCCGTGAGACCGTTCACCCCCGCAGCGTGGCGAACGACGACGCCGTCGAACCAGCCCGGTCGCCGCGGCCTTCCCGTGGTCGCGCCAAACTCGGCGCCGAGGTTACGGAGCCGTTCCGCCTCGTCGCCCTCGAGCTCGGTGGGAAACGGACCCGCGCCCACGCGCGTCGTGTACGCTTTGACCACCCCCAGGACCTCGTCGATCAGGGTGGGGCCGATACCGACCCCTGCCGCCGCCCCGCCCGCCGTCGTCGTGGAGGAGGTCACGAACGGGTACGTACCGTGATCCACGTCGAGCAGCGATCCCTGCGCACCCTCGAGCAGGACGTTGCCGCCGCGGGCGAGCTCGGCACGGATCTCGGCTCCCGTGTCTGTGCCGAGGGCCAGGAGGCGCGGGGTCAGCGAGGCGAGCTCGGACATCACGGCGTCCGGGTCGGCCCGCTCCTCCACCCCGAAGTACGCCAGCAGGGCGTTGGCCACGGCCGCACCTTCGCGCACCACGTCCCAGCAATAGTCACGATCGGCCAGGTCGCACACCCGGAGACCGTTGCGAGAGATCTTGTCTCGGTAGGCCGGCCCTATGCCACGTTTGGTCGTGCCGATCTTGCCGGCACCCTTCGCCGCCTCCTTCGCGCCGTCGAGCTGCTTGTGATACGGAAGCACCAGCTGCGCCCGCCTGGAAACACCCAGGCGGTCCTCGATGTCGACGCCACGGGACTGCAGCATCTCGATCTCGTCGATCAGGGTCCACGGATCGATCACCACTCCGTTGCCCAGCAGACAGCGTACGTCCGGATACAGGGCCCCTGATGGAATCAGGTGTAGGATGAACTCGTCCTCATCCACCAGCACGGTGTGTCCGGCGTTCGCGCCACCCTGGTAGCGCGCCACCAGACTGGCCTGCTCGGCCAGCACGTCCGTGATCTTGCCCTTCCCTTCGTCGCCCCACTGGACGCCTACTAGCACAACACACCGCGTCTTGTCGTCGAACAATTGTGGCTCCTGCCCGATAGGCTGGTTGGTCAGACGCTCTGAGGTGATCCGGTCGCGAGGCCCGCTCGTTCAAGCGCCTTCGCGACCTCCCCCCGCTCACGGTCGGTGGGCGGAAGGAGTGGAGGGCGGGGCGGACCACCCGCGAGTCCAAGCAAGTCGAGGCCGTGCTTGACGCCCGGCACTCCCGTGCCGGCCACCACCTTCTTGTGCAACGGTCCGATCCGCTCCTGGAGTCGGCCCGCTTCGGCCGATCGGCCCGCCATGAACGTCCGGTACAGCTCGCACGAAGCGGCGGTCGCCAGCAGGCCGACCGCGATGATGCCACCGCGCGCCCCGATCTCGAGTCCTGGATACAGCAGCGTCCCGGCACCCACGACCACGGTGCCCCGCTCCCCCACGGACTCGCACAGCGCTCCCAGGTTGTGGATGTCGGCGGAAGAGTCCTTGATCCCGGCAACATTGTCGTGCTGCACGAGATCTCCCGCTAACTCGGGGACGATCTCGACGGGCACGAATTTCGGCACGTGGTACAGGATCACCGGTACGGGCGAGGCGTCGGCCACCGCCAGGAAATAGGTGCGAATCGCTTCGGGAGACATGCGGCCCCGGTAGTACGCGGGCGGCTTCACCAGGACCGCGTCGGCCCCCTCCCGGGCCGCCAATTCGCACAGGCGAATCGTCGCCCGCGTGGACTCGGCGCCGGTTCCGGCGATCAGGGCCATGCCATCGCTGCGGGAGCGAGCCGCCCGGGCCACCAGGGCCAGGAGCTCGTCCTCGTCGAGCAGGGCCTGCTCTCCCGTCGAACCTCCGACCACCACGCCCGCAATCGGATGCGCGCACCACGCGTGGATGTTGTCGGCGAACGCTCCGAGGTCCGGATCTCCGGTGGCCGGATCGAACGGCGTCGTGACCGGGAGAAAGATGCCGTCCAGGTTCACAACGACACGTCCCCGCGCGTGGCCTCGGGAGCCGCCCCTCCCAGCGTCTGCATGGCGAGCTCGAAATCACTCGGGCTCGGAGCCGCCGATTTCGCGACCTCGTAATCGACCATGCCCGACTGCACGAGCTCCTGCAGGTGCTGTTGGAAGGTCTGCATTCCGTACGCCTCCCGTCCCGTCTGCATCAGACCGGTGATCTCTTCGACCGAACTCAGATTGAGGATGCAGTCCCGGATGGCTCCCGTGACACGCAGGATCTCGACCGCCGGAATCTGCTGATCGCCTTCCTTTCGCGGCAGCAACCGCTGGGCGACGACTGCCTTGAGCGTGTCCGCCAGCCGGATGCGAGCCATCTCGCGCTCCTCCTCGGGAAACGCGGCCAGCACGTAGTTGACGGCCGCCGTCGCGGTCGGCGTGGGCAGGGTGGAGATCACGAGCTGGCCCAGCTCGGCCGCCCGCAGA
>JBDGXI010000051.1:0-14839 GCA_039584685.1 Gemmatimonadota bacterium
CACCGAGCCCTCTATGACGCCGTCCACGCCCAGTTCCTCGGCGATCTCCCCGATCCCCTTGTCCGTGTCCCGGTACCTGGCCATGGTGCGCCGCGCGGTCACGGAGAGGCCCAGACGTCCCAGTTCAACGATCAGGGCCTCGTGCACCCCCGACGCCAGGTACTCCTGCTCCGGGTCGTCGGTAAGGTCGGCGAGTGGAAGCACGGCCAGTCGCTCGAAGTCGGGACCGTTCGGCAGGGTGGAGATCCACCAGCCTGCCAAACCGAGCGCCAAGACTACGACCGCAGCTCGCGCGGCTAGTGTCGCGCGCCGGGTCCGGCGCTGCCTGCGCACCCGGGCCACTACGGTGCCCGTCGTCAGGGTCTCGGCGAGCTCACCCGGAGTCTGGAAACGATCGGCCGGATCCTTCGCCATCGCCCGCTCCACCACCCGCTCCACGAACAGCGGGATCTCCGGATCGGTGGTTCGGAGACTCGGCACCTCGTCCGCCGCGTGCTTCGCGAGCAGTGACTGGGGAGTCGGGCCGTCGAACGGCGCGTCGCCAGCCAGCATCTCATACAGCACGCACCCCAGCGCATACGTGTCGGAGCGGCCGTCCACGTCTCCGGCGCCCGCCTGTTCCGGGCTCATGTATCTGGGCGTCCCGACTGCCAGACCCGTCGCCGTTGCATTTCCCTCAACCGCTGCGCCCAGCGCCCTCGCGACCCCGAAGTCCGCGATCCGTGCGTGTCCGGCCGACAGGAGGATGTTGCCCGGCTTGATGTCGCGGTGTACCACGCCGCGCTCGTGCGCGTAGGCCAGGCCACTCGCGACCTCGACGGCGATGCCGATCGCCTCGTCGGCAGGCAGGTTTCCGCCGCGCTCCAACCGATTTCGCAGAGACTCGCCTTCCACGAACGGCATTACGTAGTAGAGCAATCCGTCCGCTTCGCCAGAGTCATGCAGGGCGAGGATGTGCGGGTGGTCGAGCTTGGCGGCGATCTTGATTTCGCGCAGGAAGCGGTCGGGGCCGACGCTGGCGGCAAGCTCCGGGTGGAGGACCTTGATCGCGACCTGACGATCGTGGCGAAGGTCTTCGGCCAGGAACACCGTAGCCATGCCGCCACGGCCGATCTCGGATTCAATCGCGTAGCGATTGGCCAGTGCTTTCCTGAGACGTTCCAGCAGGTCAGGCATAAGAGCCTCCTGACGGAACGAGGGGGGTGTGGAATCAATATAGGGGAGATCGGCTTGGAAGGCCCATCACTGACCATGACACTAAACAAGCGACGGCCCTACTGATCCGAGGCCGCCCATCTGACCGGGCGTCCGGAGGGCGCGTGGATCACTCCGGCAGCGTAACCTCGAACTCGATCGCGGCGAGCTGCTCAGGCGACTTGCCGATCCTCTCCAGGAACGGGAGCCAGCGCGGGTCGTCGCTGATATTGGCAAGCAGCGGATCCGTCGAAACGTCTGTCAGTCCCGGGTCTTTGTACTGCACCGCCTTTTCCAGCCACTCAAAGGCAGTATCGATTTCGCCCCTGTACGCCAACACATTAGCGATGTTGTAGGCCCATTGCTGCTCGTACTTGTCGATCAATTCCGCAAGCGCAGCATTGGACTCCGCTGCCCGTCCCAGCGCATGGTAGGCCATCGCCACACCGATCAGGCGCCACTCCACGGAAGTCTCCTGCTGTATCGTCTGCAGGGCCTCCTCCGGCTCGCCCTTCAAGAGCAACGCCGTGCCGATGCCGTAGTGAGTCCAGCTGCTCCCCGGGCTCAAGCTCAGCGTGGTAGCGTATGATTCGATGGACTCGTCCAGCCGTCCGGCTGCCCAGTAGGAATAGCCCCGATCGCTATGGGCACCTGCGTTCACCGGGTCGTGAGCCACCACGTATTCATCGAGTGCGATGGCCTCGTCGAGTCGGCCGAGGCTAAGGGCCAGACGGGCTGCGCGGCCTAGAATGTCTGGGTTGGTCGGGTCCAGTTCGAGTGCTCGCTCGACATGCCGCGCCGCAGCCGCCAGATCATTGTCGTAGCTGCGCGCGATCCGGCCCAACGCGGCGTACGCCGGTGCGTATTCCGGGTTCATCGCCAGCGCCCGGTTCACAGCCTCGCGGGCCAGCGTGTAGCCTTCATCAAAGGTGAGCACTCCCAGGAAGCCTGCCTGGCTCATGTAGTTGAAGGCCAGGCCAACCCAGGCCGCGGCGTACTCGGATTCGATCTCAAGCGCGTGCTCGTACAGTGCGTTAGACCGCTCGTAGCCCTCGGCCGTATCCTGCCGGCCCAACTGCCGGGCCTGCAGGAACAGCGCATAGGCTTGAGGATCTGTCTCCTCGACCGTGGGCGCTGCGCCCAGTAGCGACACCTGCAGTTGCTCCACCACGTCCGCGGCGATTTCGTCCTGGATCGCGAAGATGTCGTCCAGGGTGCGGTTCCAGGTCTCCGACCACATGTGAAAGCCGTCATCAGCCTTGATCAACTGGGCGGTGATGCGCACCTCGTTGCCTGATTTCCTGACCGAACCCTCCAGCACGTGGGCTACGTTCAGCTCGCGGGCCACATCGGCGAGCTTCACGTCCTGGTTCTTGAAGGAAAACGACGAGGTCCGTGCCGCCACCTGCAGTTCCGGGATCTTCGCAAGGAGGTTCAGCAGCTCCTCTGAGATCCCGTCGGAGAAGTACTCCTGCTCCGGGTCGGAGCTCATGTTGACGAACGGCAGAACCGCGATCGAGGCTGACGAGACTCCCACAACCGGATCTGCGGCCGACGCTGGGGCCGACTGCCTCCCCACGTACCACACCCCCGCGAGCAGAGCGGTCATTCCGACGAGCGCGAGCACGCCGGCCGGCCAACGCTTCGAGGCCGGGGCCGCGATGATCTCGGTCAACTCGCCCGGCGCGGCCTCAGTCGTACGTCGCACCCCTTCGGGCGTCATCTCCAGTGCCCACGCGAGCACGATCGCCACCGGGAAGCCGAGCAGCAGGAACAACGCAACGAGCCGGTAGGTCCACTCGGGAAGCAGTAGCGCGGGGACGGCAAGGTCCACGAGCTGGAGAAGAACGAATCCTACGATGCCATATACGGCCATCACGCGGAACACGCGGCGGCGCTTAAGCTCCGCGAAGAACCGCTGGTAGCCCTGGGTGTCTGTCATGCGGGAAAGATCGCGGATGTGGGGGACAGTGGGAAGGGCCGACATGAATCGGTACTTGTGACCACAGTGTCACTGCCCGTGACACTGTTGCCGCCGCAAGCCTGTGAACTGGGAACGCACCCCCTGCCGAGCGGACAGGAGGGCGGCGAGGAGTAGCCGGGGTTTCCGACAGACCAGTGTCAGGCTCAGTGTCCCGTCACTGTTTCTTGACACTGTGGCGCACTGCGAAAAAACGGCCCTGCCGTAACTGCCGACAGGACCGTCTCTTACTCAATCGGGGCGGCGAGATTCGCTGTCGAGGCGGAGCCGAGACCTTCCGAGCGCGCAGTGCGAGGACAACTCGCGACCTCCTGCCGTCGAGCCGCGTAAGCGGTGAGACATTTGAGCACGCGAAGCGGGCGAGACAACCCCATTCGCGTGGCGGTGCCCGCACTCACGTGCATACAGTTGCATACACTCGCATTTCGGCGATTTCACTTTCACTCAGTTGCGCTCATTCCTCCTCATTTCGTTACAGCTACGGTTACAGTTGGAAAGCGAAGCGTCACTGGAGCGGCGGCCCGTTACTCCTCAGGCGCCAGTGCATTCACCCGCCACACCACCCGAGTCTCAGTGTCGCCCGCCATCACGAACGCCTCCCCGTTCGGGTGAACGGCGTAGGGGCGAACAGACGATGTCTCAAAGTCGCCGGTGTTGAAGAGTCCAACTCGGCTGTCAACCGAGACCCGGGAACCATCATAACTAACGGAAGCCGCTATCATCCGGCCGCGGCTCCAGTAAAAGACCTCGCTACCGTCGGCCGACCAGGCCGGGTATTCGCCTCCGCCGATGGAGACGACCGTGGGCGGCCCCATGTCCGGATACGATCTCACATAGACCTCGAA
Source organism: Gemmatimonadota bacterium (assembly GCA_039584685.1). Classification (GTDB taxonomy): domain Bacteria; phylum Gemmatimonadota; class Gemmatimonadetes; order Palauibacterales; family Palauibacteraceae; genus Benthicola. Next base: position 4,021 of record JBDGXI010000051.1, read on the forward strand.
GATACCGGTTTCGCTCGATTTGTACGCAAGCCAGCGACCATCGGGCGACAAGGCAGGGTCTGTCACAAAGGAACCGGTCTCCACGAGCGGCACGGGGCCGGAGTCGCTCACGAGCGAGGCACGGAAGAGGTTATCGGTCTGGAAGAAGATGACCTCGTGGTCCCCGGGAGCGAAGTCCATCTGCCACAGGTGGTCGTCGCCCGCCAAGACCTGCTCGGCCGGACCCGTTCCGTCAGCTGCCCGCACATAGAGGCCGTACGATCCGCCGTTCTCACCGGCGGCCGAATACCCGATCGACCGGCCGTCGTTTGTCCAGGCAGGATCGGTAGCCGGTCCCTCAAAGCTCAGCCGCCGGGCCGTGCCTTCAGCGAGCGAGTACACCCATACTTCCCCATTCTGCCCGTCCCCCTCGACTCGTACGAACGCGATCCTGTCGCCTGATGGTGAATATCGGGGAACGTGCAACCTCGACCCACCACCCAAGGAGAACAGCGGCCGTGCCTCGCCGTTCCGGCTGACGGTGAACAGTTGCCCCCCCTTGGCCGACAAGTACGCTAGCGACCCCTCGGAGGAGACCGTGTACGAAGCTACAACCCTTTGCGAGATCTTGACCTGTTCGGCGATTCGAGTCGGCGGTCCCCCGAGGGCCATCGTACGCGGGTCGAACGCTTGTGCGAAGACGTATCCGTCGGTTCTGGCGTAGGCCACTCGACCGTCTTGAATGCTGTGCGGTCTCACCCCTTGCGTGAGTTCTGCGAGCTGTCCCGATTCAAGGGAGAGGGCGGCGACGGACTGTTCGACCCCACGGTTAATCCTGAACAGGATTACGTCTCCGCCCGGCAGATGGTGGGGCTGAGAGTGGAATATCTCGCCGAGTTCGGTATCCAGAGTCGTAAGCTGTTCGGGCTCACCGCCGTCCACCGGCACCCGGAACAATCCCTGCCCTACTTCGGTGGAAAACACCACCGTGTTATCGGGCCCCCAACTCGCACCCGCGCCTTGCTCAAACGAACCCACCCAAGCGATGGTCTGGACTGAGCCCCCCGTCAACTGGACTCGCTTCAGGACTCCTTCCTCGTGCGAGAAGAATCCCAGCCACTCGCCGTCCGGTGAGAAGAATGGCGCGTAGGCTCCTTCCGTGTTCGGGATGATCCGCCACTCCCGCTCATCCAATGGCCGCTGATACAGCACCCATCCCTCCTCGCAGTCTACCTCGGCGACCAGGCGACGGCCGTCGGGTGACAAGACGAGATTCGCGCCGAAGACCATCGTGGGATCGGGCGGGTCCAGGGTGAACTCGACCACCGGGCGATCGACGGGCCGCGTAACCGACCTCAGCCAGCCCCACATTCCAGCCAGGATCGCGACCACGACTGCGACGGCGAGCACCACGGCGAGCCGGTGCCAGCGTTTCTTCGATCGAGCGAGTTCCTGGACACGAGTGGTGGGCGTCGTGTAGTTGGGGTCCGCCAGAGCCTCACCGAATGCCCCGACGCTCCCGAACCGATCGGCCGGCAGCTTCTCCAGCGACTTGGCCAGAGCCGCCGCCACGTTCGGCGGCACCGTCTTCCTGAGCTCGGTGACCGGTCGAGCCTCATCGGTCACGATGCTCCTGATGATTTGCCCCACCGAAGTCCCCGTGTATGGCGGCTCACCGGCCAGCATCTCGTACAGCACACATCCCAGCGAGTAGATGTCCGAGCGGTGCGTGAGATCCTTGTCCGCCACCGCTTGCTCCGGACTCATGTAGTGCGGAGTGCCGAGCGGGACGCCTGCCTCTGTCGTCCGCTCTCCCGCCGCCGTGCTCAGCGCCAGTGCGATTCCGAAGTCCGACACCAGCGGCCGGCCTTCCTGCAGCAGGATGTTTCCCGGCTTGATGTCCCGGTGGATCACATCGTGCTTGTGTGCGTAGTCCAGCGCTTCGGCCACTTCCGTCGTGATGCCGACCGCTTCTTCGACGCCGAGTTGGGTCTCGCGGTCCAGTCTGTCCCTTAGCGTCTCACCTTCGACGTAGGGCATCACGTAATACAGAAGTCCGTCAGACTCGCCCGAGTCGAACAGCGGCAGGATGTGCGGGTGCTGGAGCTTGGCGGTGGTCTTCATCTCGCGGATGAAACGGTCCGCTCCGAGCAAGGCGGCCAGTTCCGGACGCAGGACCTTGACCGCTACCTCGCGCTCGTGCTTCCGATCCTCGGCCTCGTACACGATCGCCATGCCACCGCTCGCAATCTCGCGCACGATCCGGTATGGCCCGAGCACATCCCCGGGCTCGAGATGGAGCAACCGCTCGACGTGCGGCCCGCTTACGCGTTCCAGCAACTCGTCGAACGGGCCGCGGTCTTCGTGAGCCGCGAGCAGCGACCGAAGCTCGTCCGTCACCTTGTCGTCACTGAGGCTCGCGATGTATTCCTCACGTTCGGCACCCGATCGGCGGACTGCCTCTTCAAACAACTTTCTTATGCCCTCTTGGTCCCTGTTCATCGGACGATCGCTTCCTATTGACCGCGTCCCCAAGTAAGAGGCGGCAAACTGTTCTCCATTGGCTCAGGCCAGTCTGCGATTGAGCCAGGCACGGGCCCACTCCCAGTCCCGCTTCACAGTGGTCTTGGAGATACCCAGCGCCCTGGCCGTCTCTTCCACGGTCATCCCGGCGAAGAAGCGGCACTCGATCACCCGCGTCTCCCGGTCCGACATTCCGGCCAGCTCCTCGAGTGCGCGATCCAAATCGATCAGCACATCGACGTCGGTCTCCTTGCCTGCTTGCACCGCAGCGTCCTCGGGATCGATCGGTACATGCACTCCCCGCCGTTTCAGGGCTCGACGTTGCCTGGCGTAGTCGGTGAGAATGCGCCGCATGAAACGAGCGGACAGCGCGTAGAAATGTCCGCGGTCGTTGAACTCGAGGCGCTCGAGCGCGACGAACTTCAGAAAGGCTTCGTGGACGAGGCCGGTAGTCTGAAGCGTGTGGTCTGGTCGCTCTCGCGCCAACTGTCGGTGCGCGATCTGGTGAAGCTCTTCGTATACGAGGTCGGCGAGGTCGTGCAGTGCCTTCACGTCGCCAGCGTGGTGGGCGTGCAGGAGATCGGTGATGTCATGCCGCGTCGAGGGCGGCGAAGTCCCCAGGTCGTCCATATCGGCCATACGCCATTCCCGGGGGGCACTCTTAATATGCGAGCAGGCTTCCGATCTCGCCAAGTTCTGCACCGACGCTTGTAGGCAGAAGTCACTGGATGAGCCCCCCGGACAACCTTCCCCGCCTTGCCCTCTTGGAGGGGAGTGGCCTCCCCCCACTGCCGCAGCGTGAAGCCGATGGCACGCAAGCGGTGTTCGCTCTTCGTCGGCAGGAGGCATGGTGCCATGAGACGACTCAACTTGCTTACCGTAATGGCGCTCGCGTCCCTGGTCGGCCTGGCAGGATGCTCGGACGACGATGGGAAGAATCGCAACACCGGTCTTACCGACCCGCCGCCTCCCACCGGCTCGCTGGAACTGACGATCATCACGACGGGTGAAGATCTCGATGCCGATGGCTACACCGCGTCCTTGGACTGTGGCTGCTTCGAGAACGTGGGATGCAACGAGATCGCAACGATGACCGATGTCGAAGTGGGCTCGCACATGGTGCTGCTAACGGGCATCGCCGCTAACTGCGAGCTGAGTGACCCCAACCCACGGTGGGTTTCCATCGAAGCCGACGAAACGGTCCGGATTAGCTTCGAGGTCGTCTGCCAAGGGTATCGCGGATGAAGGGTTCTTGCACCTGCAGGCTCCGCGGTCGCACCCACGTGCCCGAAAGCCCGCTTCATGCGGGCTTTCTGCCAATCGGGGCGGCGAGATTCGAACTCGCGACCTCCTGAACCCCATTCGCCTAGCGGTGCGTGCACTCAACTGCATACACTTGCATACACTCACATTTCGGCGATTTCACTTTCACTCAGTTGCGCTCATTCCTCCTCATTTCGTTACAGCTACGGTTACAGTTCCTCTCCAGTCTTGACGGGAACAGCGGACTTGCCGTGAGTGGAAGGCAGGCCCGCGTTGCTTCCTCCCATACTCTGGAGCAAGCCCATGGACCGGAAGAGGCTGGATTGGTGGCTTTCACTTCTTGGGAATCTCGGTGTGTTGGGCGGCCTAGCGTTCGTAGGCTTTGAGATTCGACAGAACACGAGCCAGCTGAGAGCCGAAGCCTCGTATGCGATCACGGCCAGCGTCAACGAGCAGAATGCGGGAGTCTACGGTGACTCCACGCTGGCCGAGCTGCTCATCAGAGGAGAGCTGAATCTGGATGCCTTGAGCTCGATCGAGAGACGCAGATTCGATGCATTCCAGTTCTCCCGCCTGAACGTGGCTGAGTACATCCAGGACCTGGAAGACGAGGGCGTCACCAACTTCAACTTCCGGTTTAGGGACTTCGTCATTCGCGAGTTCCAAACCAAACCTGGTCTCAGAGCATTCATACGCGAGCGTGCGAATACGTATGTCGGTTCCAAGGAGCTGTTGGCCCGGCTGATCGTCGAGTAGTCAGCAAGGCCTCTACGGAGCCGGAGACGACTGGTGCAAGGAGTCAGACGATGCAGGAGCATGAAGCCACGATGTCGGCGAAGAGGAATGAACCCTCCAAAGGACTGATGATAGCAGTTTCCGTATTTGGAGCGCTTTACCTGTGGTTCATCATCTCCAGCTCAATTCCATCACCGGAGGGATCGTGGGTCAGCACTACGGTACCCTTTGACCCTTGGGATCGGGAACAGATCTTCGTCAAGTTGCTGTTTCTGCTCTTCCTCGTCGGCTACTTAGCTGCCTGGAAGAATGGAAGGATCGCTGGGATCATCTTCGTTCTTTGGTGGGTTGCGATGTGGTGCGTGGAGTTGTTCGTCGTTGCTCCCATCAAGGGCGGGGACGCCGGTGGCGGAATTGCCATGGGGCTACCCGTGTTTGTGCTCGGAGTACTTTTCTGGAAGGCTAGCAAGAATCCCACGACATCCTGAATGCACGAAAGCCCGCCATTTGAAGGGCTTTCTGCCAATCGGGGCGGCGAGATTCGCTGTCGAGCCGCAGGCGAGACATTGAGCATGTGTCAGCATGCGAACAACTTGCGACCTCCTGCCGTCGAGCCGCGGGCGAGACCTTCGAGCGAGCTACGCTCGCGAGACTACCCCATGCCGGGTCAATGCGCTTGTGCGCGCTGATGGGCGCTGGTTTATGCGGGTATCGGCGTGTGTGACGCTGGCCAGCAGCCAGAAACGGTGGGCGCTGTCACTGACGCTGACACTGTTCGGCGCGTGAACGAGCGTCAGATGAGCACCTGTGCCTTCAGGGCACTCCCTTGTTAGCATAGCCTTCTCAGTAGCCGGGCAAGGTCACGTGCTCCGGGAAATCCGTAGCCACCCCTGGCTCAAAGCTCGGAGTCGGGCCACACCCACTCGGGCACCAGGATGGCGCTCGCGTTGTTCGTGATGCTGAATCGGAGGTCCTTGAGAGGGGCGTAGTCGGGATCGTTCAGGAAGTCGCGAACGGCTTGCTCGGATGGAAATCGCAGGACCACCACGCCGTCGGCAGGATTCCCCTCGAGACGCTCGGCCTCGAAGGCGAACGCCAGCACCTCTGCCCCGTGTTTCTCGAGAAACGGCAGAACACCTGGTATGTAGTCTTCGGTATACGCGGTCTGGTCCGCTACCGTTTGCGTAAGAACGAAGTACGCAGCCATCCTCGCCTCCCCATTAGCGTATCGGTAGTGCCGGTACTAGTCCACCATAATCAAAGCGGTTTGCCCCGGGAAAGGTGGCTGTCCTCCGTCGTGCCAGCCGAGCAGTTGGTGCGCACCTGACCACGACACCATGCGGACCATGTGCCCGCGATGAACTCGAGCCCACCTGACCGGGCGTCAGGTGGTCGCGTCTGTTACAGTATGCGTGACAGAGTCGCCAGGATGCATAGAACGGCCGCTACTCGAGCTGCAGCTTCCGCAGAAACGCATCCCAGCGCGGATCTTGGAACGATCAAAGCAGACCTCAGCCCCGTGACAGCGATCTCAAGTGCACGCTGGTAGGCGCTGATTTATGCGGGTATTCGGGTGGGTGACGCTGGCCAGCAGCAGCTCATAACGGTGGGCGCTGTCACTGACGCTGACACTGTTCGATTCGTGCCTTGCCTTGACCGCCTCTTGCTGCGCTGGTGACTATGGGCGCTGCGGCCGGGCCCGTGCGCAGCCTGCCCTGGTGGTCGAACCCATCGCAGTGCTTGTGGCGAGGACACGGCCTGGACTTTGCCGCGTGGATTGCTGCTACGCGACGGATTCTCTAGTGAGATAATGAGCGGAACGCAAGACAATTCCGTGATGAGCGGACCCAACGCCAGCGGCCCAAGGGTTCTCGCGTTTCTCGTGAGTTCCGCGGGGCTGATGGCTGCGGCTGTGCTTCTCTTCTCAACATGGACCGGGACTGACGGCGTCCTCTCCCTGCGGCTGAGTGAGACGGTGCTGGCAGGAAGTACGGTGCTCGCCGCCGGGCTGGCCATCTTCATCGTGGTCAAGGCCGGCACCGAGCCGGCAAACGTGTCTCTGGCACTCGCGATAGGCTTCGCGGGTTCCGTTGACACCTTCGGGAATGTCCTGTTCCCTCTTTGCGGCGACTCCAGATTCGCGGTGCTCGCCGTTCGGGTGATTCTCTTCATATTCGGGATGGGCTTCTTCATACGGGCGTCACAGCTGTTTCCCCGACGGCTGCTTCCGACTGACATTGCTGCCAGCCCCACGCTTTGGGGAAGGGTGCGTCTCTCGCGGCTCATCCTCACCTCTCTTCTTCAGCCCTGGGTGACATGGGCTACCGTCAGTGGCATCACGGTCCTCGGCGTTGTTCTCCCGTTCACCGAGGCCTTCGCACTTATGCGCCTTGGTTTGATTCTCGCGGGAATCGCCTTCTTCCACATCAGCCTTCGGTCAGGGGATGAGCAGGCACGCCAAAAGGTTCTGTGGTTCCTCGGAGGGGTGCTGGCCTTCTTCATAATACAGGCGATTGCTCTGGGCATCCGGATTGCCGTCGCCGGTTTCTTGACGCTCGAGATGCGCACGCTTCTGTATCTGGTGCTGATGACGGTCCAGAATCTGGTGGTACTGGCGTTCTTCTATGCGGCCGTCTTTCACGCTGGTGCCGTTAATCCTGAGCTCGTTGTTCGAAAGACCGCTGTGTACGGTGTGACGTTCGCGGCCATGCTGTTCGCATTCTCAGCCGTCGAGGCGGTGATCGCCGACGCCCTAGTGGAATACCTGGGTGTGACGAACGGCATGGGTAATGCCATGATCGGTACCGTCTTCGGCCTGGCATTTCATCCGCTCACGAAACGTGTCGAACGCCTTCTGGGGCGCTTCGGAAGAGGGGATCCTGCAGGATCGGACTCGACTGTTCCAGCGGAATCCAGATAGACCCGGTCCAGCAGCAGCCGGAAACGGTGGGCGCTGTCACTGACGCTGACACTGTTCACGTGTTGGCCACCAGGACTAAGGCTCGACCAGCGTCTCGAACCTCGGATCACTCCGCAAGGAATCCCACGCCGGATCGATCCGGAGTTCGGCCACGGTAAGATCGAACGGGATCGAGAGCAGGTATTGCAGGTTCTCGATCGCGGCGTCCGTCTCTCCGACCATGGCCTCGATCCGCGCCAGCTGGAACACCCGCCAGTTGCCGCGCCACGCTTCCTTTTCCGGCGGCATGAGACGCATGCCTTCCCGCCCCTCCCGCAGCGCATCCAACTTGTGTCCAAGGCCAGCATGGGCCAGGCCGAGGGCGCTCCTGAGCCTCGGCTCAGCGGGATTCGCTTTGACCGCATCTTCCAGCTCGATTCGGGCTGAGTCGAACGCTGCGGCGGCTCGCCCGAGGTCGTCCTTGAGACGCCATGCGAATCCTCGCGCAAGGCTGGGCGGCATGTAGAAGAACTGGTTGTCGATAGGACCTGTCAGTAATTCCGACTCGGCGATCGCCCGATCGGGCTGGTTGGCGGCCAGCGCGACGTCGATCAGCGTGAACATGTCCTGCTCGGCGACGTAGATGCCGGCGGTCCGTGCCTGCTCCAGCCAATCCCGGGCGCCCGCCGTGTCGCCGTCCGCGCGCAGGCGATTCGCAGCCAGGTAGGTGTAAGCGACCACGGCATCCGGTTTCAGGTTCAGCCCTCGAATCAGCCACTCTTGCGCTTCATCATGCCTGCGCAGTAGGTACGCAGTCTCTCCGACCTCGGTCATCGAGGTGTAGTTGCGCGGGTCGACCATGGCTCCCCGCTTGAAATGCTCGAGGGCGGCTTCCGTGTCTCCCTTGCGCCTCAGGATCGCGGCCCTGAGACCTTCGATCTCGGCGGTGGTCGGCTGCAGCTCGAGGATTCGATCGACGGACTCCAGCGCGCGATCGTAGTCCAGGTGGAATCGGTAGTGATAGGCGGCCATCGCCTGGTGCCCGAGAGCGAGGTCGGGCTCCAGTTCCAGCGCGCGCCGCGCCTCCTCCAACGCGACTTCCCGGATCGAGTCGGACCGGTCGTAGTAGAACCAGAACAGCTCGCCCGAGATCAAGGATTTCAGAGCCCATGCCTCGGCAAACGTCGAGTCCCGCTCGACGGCGAGCGCGGCCATGCCGCCCGCGCTTCTGAGGTTCGACTCCGAGTATCCGGATTGCCAGAAGCTGAAACCTCTCAGGTAGGCCTCGTACGCCTCCACATCTTCGGTGGGGCGGCGCGCGATGTCCGCTTGTTCCTCGGGCCTGAGCCTGGCTTCGAGCGCCGCCGTGATCTGGCGGGCGATCTCGGCCTGCGTGTCGAAGATGTTCCCCACCGTGAGCTCGCCGCCGTACTGTTCCGCCCACAGGTGCTCGTCCGTGCCCCCGTCGATGAGCTGCACGTTGAGGCGGAACTGTTCGCCAGCAAGCTGCACTCCGCCCTCCAATACGCTCTCAACGCCGAGCTCGCGGGCGATCTCACGGACGTTCTTGTCGGTGTCCCGGTATTCGAGAACCGACGTGCGCGAAATGACCTTGAGCGAACCGATCTTGGAGAGCTGGGTGAGGAGGTCGTCGTGCAGTCCGTCCGTTAAAGGCTGCGCCTCGTTATCGCCGCTGAGGTTGTGGAACGGAAGCACCGCGATGGAGCGGCGGGTGTCGGGGTCCGCGTCGGCCGTCCTCGGAGCCGTCTGCCGTCCCGTGAACCACCCCGCTGCCGCCGCCAAGAAGAGGGCAGTGCCCCCGAGAGCCATGAGCCCGGCGGGCCAACGCTTGCCCGCCGGCTGGGCGGCTATGTCCTCCAGCTCGCGGGTGTCTGCTTCCCCGGTGCGCCGCACGCCGGTCGGGGTGCGCTCGAACGCCCAGGCCAGGACGATGGTCAGCGGAAAGCCGAGCACCAGCAGCCACACGACGAACGTGACGGTCCAGTCGGGCAGCGACATGCGCGGAAGGATCACGTCCGCTGCCTCGATCACGGCGAACGAGACGGCTCCGTACACCGCCATGACGCGGAACACGCGCCGTCGCTTCATATCGGCGAACAATCTCTGGTAGGCGGGCGTGTCGGACATGGCTTCGAAGATCAACGGGAGGGGTAGCCCCCGGCAAGGTGGGGCGAGTCGCCCCGGCTGGCCCCATGCCTGCCGCCTTACTCCGCGCGGCCTCCTGAGGAACGAAGGGGGCGGGATTAGTATAGGGGATACAGGCCTATAGCGCCGTCACTGAATCCGGCACTGAAGTCTCCGTGAGGGTGACAGATGCGCCGCGCCCACCTGCGTGGCGGTGCATGCACTCACCTGCATACACTTGCATTCACGCGCATTTCGGCGATTTCACTTTCACTCAGTTGCGCTCAGTCCTCCTCATTTCGTTACAGCTACGGTTACAGTTGGAAAAGGAAGTGCCCAGCGCGTCCCCGCAGGCATTCGAACGTCTAGTCTTCCCGGCTCCGAAGAGTGCGGTAGAGCACTCCGCCCAGAGTGCCAACGGCGAAGGCCGCAGGCGCATACAGAAAGGCACCGAGAGGACCTTGCCCTGAATCCGGTATTACTCCGCGCTCCATCAGGATGAGTGGCCCGAAGAACAAGATCACGAAAGCAGCAATCGCGAACCACAGACCCGTAACGCAACCGAAGCTCACGGCGGCCCGTGTCCGGGGGTTGTGCCCGCGCAACGCAAGCCACCCAAGCAGGACGGCTACCGCTGCCAGCGGGACATCGAAAATCACGAAAAGAAAAACGTCCGCCGGGTAAGGTGAGGAGACAACGAACATCCAGAATCCGCGGATGACGAGAAAGCCCAATATGACGCAGCCCACGGTTGCGACGACTCGCATGACTCTGTACGACCCATTTCGGCCAGACATGAGCTGCAATAGGTGGTCCTTTCCATGCCGCCTCAGGCGTGTGAAGACGCCCCAGACCATGGCGAGTGCTACGGTTGCTGCAATTCCCACGATAAGATCCGACACACCCCCGGTAGGCATACGGGTCTGATATGCTGCCCGTGCCTGAAGTGTCAAGCGCTGGCCCAGCCTGCCGCCGTGCGAGCAATCACCCTTTTCTGTGCACGACGCTTATCAAGCGACAGCAAACCGATTCACTGACTCGGTGCCAGTTAGAGAATTACCCGAATGCAAGAAAGCCCGCCATTTAGAGGGCTTTCTTGCATTCGGGGCGGCGAGATTCGCTGTCGAGGCAAAGCCGAGACCTTCGAGCAGGCGAACCCTGAGAGACTACTCGCGACCTCCTGCCGTTGAGCGAAGCGAGACATTGAGCAGGCGAAGCCTGCGAACTACCCCATGCCTACTTGGTGCGCTGACCGGCGCTGATGGGCGCTTTCAG
>JBDGXI010000190.1:0-5098 GCA_039584685.1 Gemmatimonadota bacterium
CTGAGGACCGCGGGATCGGGCGTCGGAGTCGCCGGATCGCTCTTCGCGCGCGCCGGCCTGTCCGCGTAGACGCCCGTGGTGGCTAGCACCCGCGTGATATCCAGCCTCGTCAGGGTCGCTCCGAGCCGGTCCGCCCGGTCCAATCCCGCCTCCTCCAGCACTTCGGCGTCGTTTCCGCTCCGCTCCAGACGATTCCTGAGCGTGATGAAGTACTGCGTGCCCATGGCCCGGGCGAAGCCCAGCAGGACGAGCGCGGCCACGATCACGAACGCCGAGAGGAAGCGGGATGGAAGATGCCCCAGCGTCACCCAGAGAAGGACGACCAGCGCCCCCAGTCCATCTCCCGCGCTGTCCACCATGGAGTCGATGAACGCCTTGGCTCGCCGGCGCAGGGCCGGCGATACCGGAATCCACAGAAGCTCGGCCACCGTGCGGTACAGGGACTTCCCGAGCGTGTTGTCGGCGCCGCGGACCAGGGTGGCCATGAGGAGGCCGGGGAAGAGCGACATCCCGGCGGAGCCGAACAGGAGGGCCAGGGGCAGGAGGGCCAGACTCCACGCCACTCCGGCGCCAGCCAGGATGCGGCTGGCCACGAAAACTTGAATCACGAAGGCCAGGCCACCGGTCCAGCCCCGGAAGGCTCCCATGAACGACGCGATTCGGGTATTTACGGCCGTGATCGCTTCGTCACCCACGAGTCCGGCCCGCGCCGCCTCCGTCGCCGCGCTCACCTGGATCGCATCCTGGAGCTGCCACGTGACGATGTAACTGGCGGCGGACGTCAGCAGCACGATGCCCGCGATCAGGCGCAGGTGACGATTGGCAATGAGGGCGCGAACGCTCTCCAGCGCGCCCTGTCTCGAGTCATCCCGGCCTCGATGCCGGTGTCCGAGGCGATCGCGCGGGACGAACTCCAGTACCACGAGCGCCAGGAGCAGGTAACCCACGAGAAGCGGAACCAGGTGGAGTGGTTGGAACCTGGTAAGCAGCCCCGAGAGTGACAGACCGGTCACGAAGGTGCCCATCGCTCCCCCCGCGCTGATCAGCCCGAATAGCCTCTTGGCTTCGCGCACAGCGAACACGTCGGAGACGACGATCCAAAAGCCCGACGTCAGGAGCAGGGTGGAGACCACCGTCCACAGGTAGAACAGGACGGAGGCCAGACGCGAGTCCAGCCGGGGCGCCGGTATCAGGACCAAGATGTAAATCAGAAGCAGTCCCGCGGCGGTCACTCCGACCACGGTCCGCATCACGGTGTTTGGCGATCGCCTGGCCATCTGCCGGGAGAACAGGGCCACCGCCGGAAGACCGAGAACGAGGCTGGCGTACAGGACGTAGGGGAGGGTCGCCGCGTCGAAGAACCCGAGGTAGAAAGCTTCACGCAGGGCCCCGGCAAGCACCGCGTAGCCCATCACGAAGAACGCGCCGAGCACGCTCAACATCACGACCCGGAACTCGGCGGCCCGGATGTCCAGCCATTCCGTGAGCCGTTCGCGCAGGGCCATCAGTCGGGCCTCACGCGGTTCTGGTCGCCCCCGCGGGCGCAGACGCCCCGTCTACCGGTCAAGCCGGCAGACCTTCTTCGACTACGTACTCCATGGCGGCTACGAAACGGTCGATCTCCTCGGGCGTGGTGTAGACGCTCGGGGAGACCGGTCGCGATTCCGCAGGCCAGGCCGGGCTGAAGGCTCGTGTGCAGGTACACCCTGTCGTGCTCCAGCAGCCGAGTGGTCCAGGAATCGCGCAGGTACACCAGGCGCTCTTCCTTGCGCTTGCCACCGATCCCCTGGTGGAAGGTGAGAGCCTCGGCGATCGCCAGGTAAGGGGCCGCCGGGTGCGTGCCGATCTCCTCGAACTTGCGGATGTCGTCGTCCATCTTCTCGGGCGCCGCCATCATCGGCCACACGTCGGCGATCCGCTCCCTGCGTACGTAAAGGAGGCCCGTGCCATGGGGCGCGAACAGCCACTTGTGAAGACTCACCGAGTAGTTGTCGCACTCCAGATCCGAGATCTTGAAGTCGAAGTGGGCCAGCGCGTGGGCTCCGTCCACGAGCACCGGGATGTTGTATCGCCGGGCCATGGCGACCACCTCACGCACCGGGAGGATCTGTCCCGTGAGGTTGATCATGTGGCACATCAGGATCAGCCTCGTGCGGGGCGTGATCCGCTGCTCAAACCGACGCACGATGTCAGCCGGATCCTCCGCCGGAACCGGGATCGAGAACTGCTTGAGCACGATTCCCTCACGGCGCTCCCGCTGCCGAAAGGTCGTGATCATGCGTGGATAGTCCTGATTGGTCGTCAGGACCTCATCGCCCGGCTCGAGGTCGATCCCCAGCTGAAGCGTCTGGAGACTCTCCGAAGCGTTCCGGGTGAACGCGATCTCCTCTGCGTGGACTCCCCACTCGCGCGCCACCCGCTGACGCACGGCCTCCCGCTGCGGCTCCAGGATGCGCCACATCGTGTACACCGGAGCCTGGTTGGAGTAGTCCAGATGCTGCTTCATGGCCTCCTGCACGTATCCCGGCGCCGGGCTCACGCCCCCGTTGTTCAGGTTCACGAGCGAGCGATCCACCGTGAACGCCCGGGCCACCTCGGCCCAGTACGTCTCGTCAGTCGCGATCTCGGCAGGGGAGCCTGGGTGTTCCGCCAGTGACTCGAGAATGCGGGCTGTCTCGGACAGGCGCGGCAGGGGAAGTGGGAAGCCGGTCGCCGCCGCGACGGAAGGGAGGCCGAGGGCCCCGAGGAAACGACGCCGCGTGTACATGGCATGGACCTCCAGAGATGTGCGGCCGGACCCGGGCGGACCCGGCCGCGTACGACGTGCGGTGCTGCTAGTTCATTCCGCCCATTCCCGGCATCGACTGCGGCTCTTCAGTGATCGCGCTCACGGCGTCCGCTCCGTAGCCCGTCAGAACGACCGTGCCCGCGGCCTCCGCCTTGATCATTCCGAACGGAACATCGAGGCTGATCCATGCCTCGCCCATGTCGCCAGGGTTCCGAATGCGGAAGGTCTCGAACGTGCCCGCCGGGACCTCGACCGTCTCCTCGCCGAGATCTTCGGCAGCAGCGCAGTTTTCGGCGAAGTCGAACATCGGGTTCCCCGCCATCTGTTGCCGCATCATGCCCAGCATCTCAGAAGGCATCCGCATCGCGGGCTGCCCCGATGCCTTGAAGATCACCTCGGTAACCTGATCCGGCGTGAACGGGAATCCCGGGACCAGCATCTGGATTATGACCTCGCCCTCCGCCGTCGCGGCCTGCATCTCGTACCAGGAGTCACTCCCGTCCCGGTTCACCACGGCGAACCGAAGCGAGCCGTCCTGGCCGCTCTCCGGGTCCGTGAAATCGTACGACGACCAGTCTCCCACTTCCGCGTTGCCCACGGAGTTGCAGATCGCATCCCGATCCTGCGCCTTCGCTCCGGTGACCCCGATCATGATGCCGACCAACGCCAGCATGACAGACTTCTTCAGCATTTCCTCACTCCATTCCAGTTCGTCGCCCCGTGATCGCGGCCGTCTGCCGCGGCGGGTCAGGTAAGATGACAGCTTTGGCTTGGGCCGCAACGTTGCCGCTCGAAGCTTCACTCGCCGATGATCTTGATCAGGATCCGTTTCGGGCGGCGTCCATCGAATTCGCCGTAGAAGATCCTCTCCCACGGACCGAAGTCCAGGCGCCCCTCCGTGACCGCCACGACCACCTCGCGTCCCATGATCTGGCGCTTGTGGTGCGCGTCGGCGTTGTCCTCGCCCGTGCGGTTGTGATGGTACCGCTCGGGGCTCGGGTCGAACGGTGCCAGCTCCTCGAGCCACTTCTTGTAGTCGCGGTGCAGGCCGGGTTCGTCGTCGTTGATGAATACGCTCGCCGTGATGTGCATGGCGTTGACCAGGCACAGGCCCTCGCGCACGCCGCTCGCGCGCACCTCCGCTTCCACGTCGGCCGTGATGTTGAGCAAGTCCATCCGTTCGGGGATGTGCATCGTCAGGTAGCGCGTATGAGACTTCATCGGGTTCGCTCCAGCTCGAGTGCCGCCCGCGCCCTTGTATGGAGAAGCGAGCCGGGCCTATGTTCCGCCGCGTCGGCCGGGAGTATCCATTGCCGCTCCGTCAAGGGCAACTTGAGGCCGTCTATTCCGATACTCTGACACCGAGCCCGGATGAGCCAGACGATCCAGTTGGTATGGAAGGGCGACTTTCGATTCAGCGGCACGGGCCGTGGCGGAACGATCACCGCGATCGACGGGAACGCCGAGGCGGGGACCACGCCCGTCGACCTCCTCCTTCAGTCGGTAGGCGCGTGCGCGGCTACGGATGTGGTGGACATCCTGAGGAAGTCACGCCAGGACCTGCAGGGAATGGCTGTCGAGGTCGAGGCTACGCGACGGGAAGAGCCACCGCGCCACGTCAAGCGATTGGCCTTCAACTTCCGTATCAAGGGACCGATAGATCAAAAGAAGGCGGAGCGCGCGGTGGACCTGTCGCTCGAGAAGTATTGCAGCGTGTTCCACACGCTCCGCATGGATATCATGCTGGATGTGGACGTGAAGATCATCGCCTGAGCGGCGCGGGTCACTCGACCCGCACCGGATCACACCCTCAAGACTCTCTTGAGAACCCGTCGGGCCACTTCGAGGCCCACCAGCAGCAGAACTTTCCGCAAAAGACTGTCTCCTTGCTGAGGCCGAGGCCCGCCGGGGGCCCCGCTTCCGTCACATGATACGGAATCCTCGCGGGTTGTGTTTCACCGGCCTATCTTCCGACCCAGCTCCGTTTCCGATTCGGTGGATCGGGGACGGCCCGGAGGGGTGGCAGAACGGCTAATGCACCGGTCTTGAAAAGGTGCGCCTCAGCTAGCTAGAAACAGACAGCCCGGTTCCATGCGCCTATTGGAATCGGGCTATCTCTCTGGAGATCGTCCAATTCTCTCCTGTTCAGCAGAGCACGCAGCAGAGCAGGCTACCTACTTAGTAATCGACCTTTCGGTGGAGTGGGACTCCGGGCTGCCGAGCGAGAGTGCCGTGTGACTAGACCTGCGGACGCTCCGATCTGAACGACTCGTGATAGTGCTCGCGCAACGCTTCTCGAAGGACCGTCTC
>JBDGXI010000191.1:0-3652 GCA_039584685.1 Gemmatimonadota bacterium
TTGACGGTGCGACGCATCGAAGCGCCAGTATAGACAAAACGGCGGAAGGTGAGAAGAAGGTGCCCTGCACCCCTCAAAACAGCTCCGACACTTTCAGGAAGATATCTTCCCGGAGTTGACATTCCCTGTTCGAGACATGTGCCCCGGCCCCTCGAGAGCACTCTCTCGCCTTGCTCCTCTCCCCACGCGTCAGCGATCTTCGCCCCGTGTCCGACCAGATCGAAGTCAGACTCCGGAAGGTGCAGATTCGCGCCGGGGCACTCTTCATCGAAACACGGGACGCGTATTGATGCAGTCGCAGATCCAGCTGGGCGACGTCACGGTGGACGTGGTCCTGAAGAACATCAAGAACATCAATCTCACCGTGCATCCCCCCGAGGGCCGGGTGCGCATCTCGGCCCCGAAGCGAACGAGCATGAAGGCGATCCGTGCCTTCGCGATCTCCCACCTGGACTGGATCAGGAAGCACCAGGAGAGGCTGCGGGAACCGGATGGTGGGACGACTCGCGGCCACGTGGAGCGAAAGAGCCGCTACGTGGATGGGGAGAGCCACAACGTGTGGGGCGAGCGCCACCGGCTGACGATCTTGGAGAGTGATCAGCCACCGTCCGTCGACTTGAACGGGGACCGAATCGTGCTACGGGTGCGTCCGCGAACGAACAGGGCCCGGAGGCAGGCCCTGATCGAGGGGTGGCATCGCGAGCAGATCAGGTCGGCCGTACCTCCGCTGCTCGCCCGCTGGGAGCCGCGGCTGTGGGTCAAGGTGGAGCGGTTCTACGTGCAGCGAATGAAGACGCGCTGGGGAACCTGCAACCCACAGGCGCGCACGATCCGCCTCAATACCGAGCTGGCCGCCCGCCCGCCGGAACTGCTCGAGTACATCGTGGTGCACGAGCTGGTTCACCTGCTGGAGCCCACCCATAACGCCCGGTTCTACGCGCTGATGGATCGGTACATGCCCGAGTGGAGGGTCCATCGCGGCACGCTCAATCGGCAGCCGGCGAGGAGAGAAGAGTAGGGGGCTCAGACGCCCGCCGTCACGCACCTGCCGGAGAACGAGTCGGACTGAGAGATCGTGGTCATCCTGGTCGAGATGAAGGATGACGATGACGACGATGACGACGACTGACGCGAGCCCCCGCAGCTAGGCTCCACGGGAGGCGGCCGGCCAGTCAGAGCCAGGCCGCCTTGCCGCACGCGCCCGATGCGCGGACATTAGAAGCACCCCCCAGCGCCACTCCAACCGAGAGCCGGCGATGGAAGCCTACGCGCCCGTCCAACGATTGACCGTCGATCCGGAGACTCTGCATCCCGCGAAGCGTACCCTCGTTTTGAACGGCGCCCTCCCGGGCGACGAGACCCTGGAGCCCGTCGAGGAGGAGCTGTTCGCTTTGCTTCGAGACGCGAGGACCGAGATCCGAGGCTACTCGATGCGCGACATCCCGCTGGCGCACTGCCAGGGGTGCTTCGAGTGCTGGACGACTTCGCCCGGCCTGTGCAAGACCCACGGTGATGCGGGGCGGGAGATCGCGGCCGCCATGGTCCGGAGCGACCTGATGGTCGCGCTCACTCCGATCACCTTCGGCGGCTACTCGTCCGAGATCAAGAAGGCGATGGACCGGGTGATCTGCGTCGTGCTGCCTTTCTTCCGGCGCGTCGACGGTGAGGTGCACCACGCCCGGCGATACTCGAAGTACCCGGCCCTCGCCGCCGTAGGCGTACTACAGGCGCCGGACGAGGAGGAGGAGCGGATTTTCCGCGCGCTCGTCCAAAGGAACGCCCTCAACATGGACAGCCCCGCCACCGCCGTGTGCGTCCTGCCGGCCGGCGCTCCGCCGGAGGTCATACGCGGCCGCCTCGCAGAAGACCTCGAACCCGTGCTCGCCCACGTGGCCGGGAGGGTCTCGTGAGCGCCCGGCGGGCCGTGCTCCTGGTGGGGAGCGCCCGCCCGCAAGGCACCGGGAACTCGGAGGCTCTCGGCAGTTACCTGCTGGCGCGGCTGGCCGAGGGCGGCATGGAGACCGAGGTCTTCTACGTGTGCCGGTGCCAGCGACCGGAAAAGGAGCGGGCTCTCTTCGAGGCGGTGGACCGAGCCGACGTGTTCGTCCTCTCGCTGCCTCTGTACGTGGACGCCCTGCCATACCTGGTCACGCGGTGCTGCGAGCGGATGGCCGCGCATCGGGCGACGCGGCCGACAGTTCCGGAACAGCCGGAGGTCCGTTTCGTCGCCCTGGTGAACTGCGGGTTCCCGGAGGTGGTGCACACCTATACCGCGCTCGATATGTGCCGGGTCTTCGCCCGGCAGGCGGGCTTCGCCTGGCAGGGCGGACTGGGCCTCGGGGGAGGGGAGGCGATCGGAGGGCGATCGCTCGAGGAGGTGGGCGGCATGGCGCGTAACGTGCGCACCGGACTCGACCTCGCGGCCGACGCGCTCCTCGCCGGCCGGCCCGTTCCGGAGGAGGCGCAGGCGCTGCTCGCCCGCCCGATGGTGGGGTCCCGGCTGTACACGACGCTCGGCAACATCGGGTGGCTGCGGATGGCCCGCCGCAACGGGGTGCTGCGGAGGCTGTGGGATCGGCCGCTGGCGTAGGGTGGAGTGACCTCAGGTGCCGATCACCGTCAGTCCCGACGCCCGAGCGGCCAGAGCCAGCGCCCGGTCGTGTGTCGCGAGGGCCAGGTCTTCTCCGCGGGTGTCGCGCCACAGAAAAGCGGTGGCCAGGTGCACCGCATCGAGGGTGCCGAGCGGAGTGGGGAAGGGTTGACCGGCCCGCCGGAGCACGGGCCACGTGGGCTCGACAACTTCCATCTCGGCCGTGAGCCTGTACACGGCTTCGCGCCGGACCGCGAGCTCTTCCGGAGTCAGGGCCTCCCGTAATCGCAGGCGGTCGAGGGCCCGCAGGCACTCGACCTCTACCAGCGCGGATCCCACCCCGAGCTCCACGTCTGGCCACTCGGCCAGCCGACCGGGCTGGCCGAGTAGCACGCGCAGAAGGACGGAGGCATCCAGGTAGACGATCACACGATCACCGCTCCGCCTGGCGCTCTTCCCGCAGCAGCTCGAGCACGTCCACCTCGAAGGCCAGGGGTGGGGGAAGGGGAACGTCCTGGATCCGGGCCGCCCCCTCCGAAGGGGGACGCACGGACAGGGGGTCCGCGCCGGCGAGTGGCAGGATGCGGGCGATCTCCGTCTTCCGGTCGAGGACCGTGATGGTCTCCCCGCGCCGCACTCGCCGGAGATACTCCGACAGCCGCGCCTTCAGCTCGGCGACCCCTACTCGATCATTCATAGTCACAAGGTGACTAGTAGTGATCATATAAGCAATCTCAGGAGGAACTCACCGACTTTGGAATTCACACGCGGAACTCGACGCCGCGCTCGTGCACCCTTCGGGGCCGGGATGGAGCCTGGCCGGACTCTCGTTTCAACTGCACCGCGACACGGACGACGCAAAGGAACCGCTCATACGCCTCCTGAGCAGAGCTGCCGACCGCCGACAGATCCCGTAGATCAGGTGAGATAGCTACGTAACACTGCTCTTCGTCGCTCCACGCGATGCGGATGGTGTACTCGTCCACTCTACAGCTCCATCTCCCAGGTGGGGTGTGAGTTACTCCCGCTCGACGGCGCGTGCGCAGAGCCACTAGCTCACCA
>JBDGXI010000192.1:0-3743 GCA_039584685.1 Gemmatimonadota bacterium
GAAGAAGCAGGAAGGAGGTCGGGGCTAGACGGCTGCGGTCAGCTTTCACGTGCGGTCTCCTGCAACGAGTCGTCTGAGTCAGTATCGGGCTCGGTCCGTGACACGCGCTGCGCTAGACATCCATACCGCCAGCACAGCAACGCCACCATGCCGAGACCGAATATCATCGCGTTGGCCAGGGTGACAGTCTGGCCCGAGGCCCAGATGGCGGAACGCAGCGCCGCGAGCAGGAAGGAGGCTATGAGCACGAGCTGCAACCCACGGACGAAGATAAGCGCCTCGATCCACAGGACGAGCTCGAATTCGAGGCCGAGCGCGAACCTCGCGCCGAGGTCGAGCGCCGTGGCCGCCAGGATGATTCCGGTCCACACCAGGCCGCGCTTCATTCAGTTCTCGCCGTGGCCGCCGCCATGGCTCGCCGGGCTACCTCATCCGGATGCTCGCCGGAACCGTATTCGAGTACCCGAACGGCCGGATTGCCCCGGATCATGGCCGACAGGCGGCGCCCCGTCTCCGGCCGGAACAGGCAGACGATCCGTTTGCCCATGCCAGCGGCGCGGGCCACTTCGTAACCCACTCCCAGAGACGGGGTGGTCACCTCGGCGATCACCACGTCGGCCTCCTGCAGCCATGAGATGTCGCGGGCGTAGATCTGGGCGTCATCCGGGGCGGACTCTCCCACGTTGGACAGGTCCGGACTGCCGATATGCTCGGTGAGGACGATGCCGCGTCGGGACAGGGCAGCGATCAGGGCTGCGTAGCCCGGTGCGTCTTCCCGCCCCCCGCGGATCGACGCGGAGAAGTAGATGCGAGTGCGGGGGATCGTCATCGCCCGCTCTCCGGGGGATCGATGACGGGCGGATCTCCCGACTCGTCCTCTTCCTGCTCCTGCTTCACATGCGCCTCCTGCACATGCCTCATACCCGGGTTGAAGATCGAGTCGAGCTCCTGCGCGTGGTACATGGCGCCGCCGCGTACGCCCCGCGTTCGCCGGTAGAAGATGAGTCCCCTGGCCTCGAGTCGGAGGAACAGCCGATCCAGGATGAGCGCGGCGACGCCGGCGACGACCACCCAGATCATCCACTTCAGCATGGAAGCTCCGGGACGGTACGGACCGGGGGGGGGCTGTTCACGACGGTCGCACCCAGGACATGACGAACCGAAAGGCGATCCACAGCACCGGCAGGCCGGCCACACCGATGGCGACCCAATCCCACTCGGTTGGCCGGCCGGCCTTCATGCGCCCTGCTATCAGCAGGCCGACTCCGGCGAAGAAAGCGCTTATGGCCACTGGCACGAGGAGCAGCGGCGCCGCCGCCCACGCTCCCCAGCCGTCGTATCGCTCGACGACAGCGCGCGCGTAGAGCCACGTCGCGGCCGGTATCCAGCACAGAAACTTGAAATATCTCATCGTTGAGACTCCCACCTGGTGTCGGCTCCCCAGCCCACCCTGAACGCCGGGATCGCGTAGCGGTCGAAGAACCGCCACATCCGGCGGGTGTGTCCGCGCTCCCGGTCGCGCGGTGAGGACGTCGCGACGAGCACCAGCTCGAGGCGCGGCACCACGACGATGAACTGCGCGCCGTAGCCCCAGGCGAAATACGCGCGTTCACCGCCCCAGCGGCGAATCCACCACAGGTACCCGTAGCCGTGGCCGTTCCACGGGGAGGATCCGGTCGAACGCCAGGAGGACTCGATCCATTCCTCGGGCACCAGCTGGCGACCCTCGAAGCGACCACCGTCCAGGTAGAGCTGCCCGAACTTCAGCATGTCACGCGGCGTCAGCGACATGTTGTTCCCGCCCAGGTACCGGCCCTGCGGATCCCGATCCCACTCCCCCAGCGAGATGCCCATGGGGCCGTAGAGCTCGTCGAGCATGTACCGGCGGAGACTCTTGTTGGACCGCCGCGTGAGGATAACGGACAGCAGGTGGGTGTTACCCGTCGAGTACTCGTGACATTCGCCCGGGTCGCACATCATCGGCCTGCGGAGCTGGTCGTAGACCCAGTCGGCAGATGCTACCCAGGCACCATAGTTCCCGAACGAGGTCGTTTCGATCCCTGTTCTCATGCTCAGAAGGTGCCGTACCTCGATCTCGTTCTTCCTCGGGTCGAGGGCACCACGCGCGGCCAGGACCTCGTAGTAATCCGGTAGGAGCTCGTGAATCGGCTGGTGGACTCCCTCCAGCAGGCCGTCTCGAATCGCGATGCCGACCATCGGCGAGAGCAGCGTCTTGGAGACCGACTTCACGTTGACGGTCTGCGAGGGCCGCATGTTCCCGTAGTAGTTCTGGACGACCACTGAGCCGCGGCGAGCAGCGATGAGGCTGGTGAGCGCCGGCATGTCACCGGCCTCGGCCAGCAGCCTCTCCATGCGGTCCGCAAGATACAGGGGAGGCGGCGGTGGGCCGACGAAAGCTAGCTCCGCGGAATCGCGAGCGGACCGGGCGCCCGCGTCGGACAGGTCCGGGCGTACCCCCTGGGGAACGAGCGCGGCCCCGGCGAGCGGCGCGGGAAGTAGCAGGAGGAGGCCGACCACGGCCCCGACGAATCCTCTCAGATCACGCGTCAAGGCACTTCGCCGGGGGCTCGTCGCTCGCCTGCGGTTCCTCCGAGTGGTCCACGACGTGCAGCACCGGGGTGGGACGGCGATGCACCCGGAGCTCGAACACGTCCGGCCGCGCGTAGTTGCCGGCCACGTCGATCTGCCACCGCGGTCCGACGAGCTGGTCTGGCCTGACATCCGCGTACAGGATCGTCTCCTCCTCCATCGCGGGACCCGCCACGATCTTGCCGTCGGGATCGACGATCACCGTCCCTCCCGGATTGAGCCAGCCTTCCACCTGCCCCAGGTACTTTTCCTTGAACGCGAAACGATCGGGGATATCGTCCACGTGAAAAGCCTGGCAGCTCCCGAGAACGAAGACTCGCCCCTCCTTGGCCACGTGGCGCATGGTGGACAGCCACGGCTCACCCCGGTCCCACGTCGGCGCAGCGTGGAACTGGGCGCCCCATGCCGTCAGCGCGTACCGTGCCAGGGGCATGTAGTTCTCCCAGCAGATCAGCCCGCCCAGGCGGCCGAACGGCAGATCGTACACCTCCAGGTCGCTCCCGTCTCCCCGGCCCCAGACGAGCTTCTCTGCCGACGTAGGCACCAGCTTTCGGTGCCGGCCGAGGACCGCGCCGTCCGGTCCGATGTAAAGCAGCGTGTTGAACAGCGTGGAGTCGCTCGATTCCGAGTTTCGCTCGTTCACCCCGATGGCCACGGTGACTTCGCACTCCGCCGCGACGGCCCCGAGGACCTCGGTCTCCGGACCCGGCACTGACACGGAGTTCGCATGCAACTCCGTGTACAGTTCGCGCAAGGGATGCGTGTGACCGCCCGGCATGAACCACACCCACACCGGATAGCCCGGCAGGAAGGCCTCCGGAAACACGACCAGTCGCGCCCCCTCGGCCGCGGCCTCCCGGATCAGTCCGCACGCCTTGTCGAGAGACGCCTCGAGGTCGAGAAGGATTGAGCTTGCCTGCACTGCCGCTATACGATGCGAGTCCTGCTGTTCCACGTTGTGCCCCGCCGGATTAGAAGAATTGGTCGATCAGGATCGGATTCCCGTCCGGATCGAGGAGCCCGTTGTGAGGTAGTCATTCGGCTTGCCGCTCGTACCGCTTCTTCGCGCGCGCCCGCGCCTTCTCCACCTCGACCTCGCGGTCCTTCGGTGGAGCACTCGTGACCAGCGAATC
>JBDGXI010000193.1:0-3589 GCA_039584685.1 Gemmatimonadota bacterium
CCTTCCGTAGGCAGCTCGGACACGATCTCGCCAGTGGCCACGTCCACCAGCACCACGTGCCGGCTCTGCTCGGTCGTAACGGCGACGACCCCGTCGCCCGGCATGAAGTCGATCCCGTGCGGCCTGCGGTGCTCCCCGAGGTCGATCGTCCGCTCCACGGCCAATCCCGGGACGTCGATCACGGTCAGCGTGTTTCCTCCGCTCCGGCCTCCGTAGTCGGTGACGACCGCGATGCTTCCGTCGCCCGAGACCACCACCTCGTGCGGGCCATCGCCTGTGGGAAGCGTCTTCAGGACCTGGCCGGTGCTGACGTCCACGATGCTCGCCGAGGCGGCGCCCTTGTTGACTACGATCAGGGTGCCGCCGGCCTCGGGGGCCTGGGCGGCAGCCGTCGTAGTGAAGCTAACGAGCGAAAAGGCCGCGACCAGGCCACTCCGGAAGTAGATGGCAAGAGATACGCGCCGCATCGATCACCTCGGGTTCGGGTTCGGATCGATGCCGCATACACGGGATCGGCTGAAAAGAGCCGCTCCTACTCCTCTCGCAGCGCCTGCATCGGCGTGACCCGGGTCGCACGCCTCGCCGGTACATAGCCCGCCGCCATCGCCACCACCGCCAGGCACAGGGTCACAAGCGCGAAGATCACCGGGTCCGTGACGCTCACCCCGAACACCATGCTGCGGAGTAGCTTGCTCAGCCAGAAGGCTCCCAGCAGCCCGGTGAGAAGACCTAATCCAGCCAGGATCGCGCCCTGGGCAAGGACGCGCCGCCGCACGGCGCCCGTAGTGGCGCCGAGCGCCATGCGAATCCCGAACTCGCGGGTCCGCTGGCTGACGGAGTAGGACAGTATTCCGTAGACGCCGATCGCTGCCAGGAGCAGCGCCACGGCGCCGAAGATACCCATCAAGGTAAGGGCGAACTTCTCGCTCTCCATGTGCCGCCCGAGAACCTGCTCCATGGTCCGGGTGCGGTAGATCACCAGTTCCGGGTCGATCGCATCCAGCTCCCGCCTGACCAGTGGCAGAACCCCGAGTCCGGCACTTGTCTTGACCACCTGAACCAGGGCCCAGTTACGGTCGTCTCCGTACTCGGCATGCGGGATGTAGATCTTCGACTTCCGGCTTCCGCGCGCGTCGTACGCCACGTCCGGGACCACGCCGACGACCGTGCGCAGCGTATCCGCCGAGAAGAACTGGCTGCCGATCGCATCCTGACCCGGAAACGCGATCCCCGCGGCCGCCTGGCTGATGACCATCACCGGGGGCGAGTCCTCGCCGTCCCCCGCATCGAGCGGCCGACCGGCCAGCAGCGGGATCCCCATCGTCTCGAAGTAATCGCCCTCGATGATCCTCATCTGGGCGCCCTCCCACTGCAGCTCTCCGTCCGCGTCCTGGTACCGGTAGCCCCAATCGTGGTATGGTCCCGCCGCCGGGAGCCACGACGTGGCCGCTGCGGCCTCCACCCCCGGGATCGAACGCAGCCTCTCGTGAAATCTCTGATGGAAATCGACCCGCAGGGCAGGGTCCTCGTATCGGGCTTCCGGCAGGTGTACTTCGAAGGTCAGGAGATCGGACGAGTCGAACCCGTAATCCTGCCCCTGGAGGGCGGCGAAACTCTTGATCAGGATTCCGGCCCCGATCAGGAGAACGAGGGCGAGGGCCACCTGTGTGGCCACGAGCGCCGCGCGAATGCGGGTGGATTTCCTGCCCCCGGCCGTTCCGCGGGATCCCTCGCGCAGGTCGGTCGTGAGGTCCACGCGTGACCCGCGGAGCGCCGGAACGAGGCCGAACAGGAGAGCCGTCAGCACGGTCACCGCGGCGGCGAACAGGAGGAGCCGACCGTCCAATCCGACTTCCGGCGCCCGAGCGACCGCGTCGGGGCTGATCGACAGAAGAAACCGGACCCCGAGATGCGCGACGACGAGTCCCGCCCCGCCGGCCATGGATGCGACCAGCAGGCTCTCGGCGAAGAACTGGCGCACCAGCCGCCCTCGACCGGAGCCGAGTGCCGATCGAATGGCGATCTCTCGCCTCCGCCCCAGGCTGCGGGCCAGGAACAGGTTCGCCACGTTGACGCAAGCGATGAGCAGCACGAGGCCGGCGGCGCCCATCAGGATGCGGAGCATCGTGTCGGTACTGCCCACTACGTCCGCGTGGAGCGATGTAACCAGCATGAGCTGATCGTCGTCGACTTCCTCGAACTCTTCCACGATTCTCGCGTTCACCGCACTCACGTGGGCCTGGGCCTGCTCGAGCGAGACGCCCCTGTCCATTCGTCCGATCAGCGAGAGAAAATGGTTCTGCCTCGAATACTCCCCTTCCGGGAGGTCGAGAGGCACCCAGGCGTCCACGTCCCCCGCCACGACGTCCCGGAATCCGGCTGGAGCGACTCCCACCACCGTATACGCCTCCCCATCGAGCCGGATCGTGGTGCCCAGCACACCCGGGTCGGCCCCCGTGTGTGCCTCCCACAGACGGTGACTCAGGATCACGACGTTGGCGTCCTCTCGTTCCTCATCCGGCGTGAAGCTCCGGCCGAGCCGCGGCGGAACCGCCCACACCTCGAAGTAGTCGGCGCTCGTCGGCAGCACCTGGATTCGGCGCGGCACTTCGCCGTCCGTCAGGTCCCGTCCCGCCTCGCGGTACGTGTAGATCGCGGCCAGGACCTCGATGCCTTCCGCCTCCCGTCTTAGATCGAGGAAGTCCGGCACGGTGTGGTAGCCATAACCGGGCTGGGTCCCTCCGATACGATCCTCGTAGATGCGAATCAGTCTGTCGGGCTCCGGGAACCGAAGCGGGCTGAGCACGACCGCGTCGAGCACGCTGAAGATGGCGGCGTTGGCGCCGATCCCCAGGGTAAGCGTCAGCACCGCGATGATCGCGAAACCGGGCTTCTTGATCATCTGGCGGATGGCGAAACGGAAGTCCGACAGGAAGGAGGCGATCATGTAGTCGGATCTCGCTTTCGGCGGTGAGACGCGGACGAGGTCTGTCCCTAATGTAGACACGGTGCAGGTTCGGAGGGTTGAAGGGGCCCTGTTTCGCACCCTCGGTCCGCCTCGCCGTTCACCTCGTTCAGTATTGACTAAACGTTCTAAACAAGTAACGTAGAGGGTGGAGGGAACGAACATGCCGAATCCCGAGACCCGCGAGTTCATCGAGCGCATGGGCCTGGCGATCGAGCGCCTGGGACTGACACGCACCTTCGGCCGCCTGTTCGGACTGCTGATGGTGGCCGAGCGACCCCTGTCGCTGGACGAGATGGTCGACCGGCTGCACGTCAGCAAAGCCTCTGTCAGCACCAACGCCCGCGATTGCGAAGAGCTCGGACTGGCCCGGCGGGTGGGCGTGCGGGGCGATCGGAAGGACTACTACGAAATCGCGCCGGGTGCGTTCGAGAGCGTGATGGCCAAGCGGGTGGGAGCGATCCACGCCATGGCCGGCCTCGCCGCCGAGGGGCTGCAGGCCGTCGGTGATGCTCCCTCGGTGGCGCGCGACCGACTCACCGAGATGCTCGACTTCTACCTGTTCATGGGTGAGCAGATCGAAGAGCTGCTGGAACGGTGGAGGGAGGTGAAGGGATGAGAGCG
>JBDGXI010000302.1:0-2022 GCA_039584685.1 Gemmatimonadota bacterium
AGTCCTCCCGGCGGAGACGATTGGCCCGCGCGAAAGACGCCTGGCTCTGTTCGCCGGAGCCGCGATCGGGCTCGCCATCCTTTCCAAGTATCAGGGCGCCTTCATCGGGATCGGTGCGCTGCTATGCGTACTCGTGTACGACCGGCGCTGGCTGCGGCAGCCAGTCCTGTACGCCTCGATGGCGCTGGCCGCGCTCATCGCTTCTCCCATCCTGATCTGGAACCTGAAGAACGACTTCATCTCGTTCACCTATCAGGGTGGACGCGTGAGTCCCGGGCTGTCTCTGCGGCTCGACTACTTCGGAACCGAGATCGCAGGTCAGGTGCTGTATCAGAATCCGCTGACCTGGCTGCTCGTGGCTGCGGCCATGCTGGCGATCGCGCGCGGCGCGCAGGTCGTGGACCGATCCGACCTCCGCATCCTTCTCCTGAACGGGCTGCCGCTGTGGCTGTTGTTCACCGCGTTCTCGCTCTTCCGATCCACGCTGCCGCACTGGACGGGGCCGGCGTACCTACCGCTGATCGCGCTGGCCGGCGTCTATTGGGCGGGACGGTTCGGCGGCCTGGAGAAACGCGGATTCGCGGCCGTTCCGTGGCGTCTCAACGCGCCGATGATTCTGCTCGTCGTGATGCTGGCCGCGGTGACCGTGGCCATCGACCAGGTACACGACGGGGTCGCGGCGATCCTGGCCGGCGACGTCTCGTCGGGTCGAATGTCGGCCGACGCTCCGTTGATGTCGTATCGGTGGTTTCCGGCCGCTCACATCGACTACTACGTGGCCACTCCGCTTGGGCGGCGGCTGCTCGCGGCGGGGCCCCTGGAGGCGGTGCACAAATACTGGTGGATCAACCAGCGCCGCGCGCCGCTCGAACTGGGGGACGACGCGTATTACGTGGCGGTCAGCAACTGGTACTCGGACCCGGAGGAGAGCTTCGGGCGCCTGTTCGAGTCCATCGAGCCGCCGGACACGATCCGGGTGGAACGCGAGGGCGCGCACGTGAAGAATGCGTTCGTGTACCGGCTGCGCGGCTACAACGGCGAGCCGCTCGTGACCGGCCTTCCAGCTGAGTAGGGTGGCCAGCGCGGTCTGTCGGGCCTCGGGCGAGTGGGCGTAGAATGGCGCCCATGAGCGATCGAAACCTCGAGACGAAGGCCTGGAGCTGGGGGCCCCCACTGGCGTTCGCGGCGGCCTTCCTGCTGTTGTGGGCCACCGGCAAGAACGAGGCGTGGTTCTACCGGATCAACGGGTGGAGCGCCGTGACCGGTCCGCAGGTGTGGGCCGGGATCACGATCTTCGGCGACGCACTCGTCCTGCTGGCTCTGGCTCTCCCGATTCTGTGGTACCGGCCGCAATGGGCGTGGGGCCTGTTGCTGCAATGGGCGTGGGGCCTGTTGCTTGCCGCGATTATCACCACGGTCGTCACACACACCATGAAGCCGTGGCTGGACCTGCCGAGGCCCGCGGCCGTGCTCGGGGCCGATGCGATCACCATCATCGGGCCGGAGCTGAGGGCCAAGGCGATGCCATCGGGGCACGCAGCCGCGGCGCTTACCCTGGCCGGCGCACTCGTGCCGGTCATGAAGGCCAGAGGACCTCGCGTGGTCGTGCTCCTTCTCATGACCCTCGTCGCCCTGTCGCGGGTCGTCGTAGGAGCGCACTGGCCCATGGACGTGATGGCCGGGGCCCTGATCGGCTGGCTCTCCGGGATGATCTCGCTCCACCTGATGGGGGACCGGGCCTGGATGACGAACCGGGTGGCGGTGGGAATCCTGGCTCTGGCTTTCACGGGGTGCGCGGTCGCGCTGTTCCTCACGCGCACCGGCTATCCGGGCACGTACGGGATCCAGGTGGTTGTCGGGATCGCCTGCATCGGGTTCGCCACGCTCATCGTCCGCCAGATTCGGGAACCGTTGACGGACGCTTGATCCCCAGTCTTACTGACCTAGTCGAGACTACTCAACTGATTGTTATGTATAACGTGATACGTTACTCTGGCCCGGTTGCCAGGCAACCGGCTGCAG
>JBDGXI010000194.1:0-3548 GCA_039584685.1 Gemmatimonadota bacterium
GCGGCGGATCTGGAGCGGGGCGCGGGCCAGCATCTGCGCGGCCTCACCACCTTTCCGCCCCCGGCGGCCCTGGCTCCCTCGGTGGCGGCCAGCCACCGGGAGAGGGCAGGCCCGCCGAATCGCTCGCGGCCCGTGCTGCGAGGCGGCGCAGCCTGGAAGAACGGGTCCCCGAGCCACGTCTCGAGGTCGGGCTGTAGCACCCGGCCGGCCGCGGCCAACTGGCCTTCCGCGTCGAACGCCTGGTGCCCGCCGGTCAGGTGGTGCACTGCCCCGTCGATCAGGGCCACGCCGGGACCGGTGTCAAAGGCCAGGGGGGCGTCCGCGGACCCCGCCGCGGGCAGGGCCGTCAGGTTCCCCATGCCGCCAAGGTTGACGATGGCCCGCGGCTCGGCGCCCCCCAGAAGCAGGCGATCGAAGTATGGAGTGAGCGGCGCGCCCTGTCCGCCGGCCGCCATGTCCCGGACCCGGAAATCGGCGATCACCGGGATACCCGTACGCTCGGCGATTACCGCAGCTTCCCCCAATTGCAGCGTGGCGCCTCGAGCCCCCTCCATCGGGGGCGTATGCCAGACCGTCTGCCCGTGGCTCCCGATCGCCGTCACGTCCCGAGCCATGGCATCCGCTGCGATCAGCGTGTCGCCCACTGCCGTCGCCAATCGCTCTCCGAGCTCGAAATTGAGGTCGCACAGACGAGCGGGAGATCCGCCCTCGAGGATCTCCCGCATGCGATCGCGGAAAGACGCCTCGTAGGTATACGACTCGAAAGCCACGAGGCGGGCAGGATCCGGGACCTCCGCGTCACCTCCGAGCTCGGTCAGGGCCACGTCGATCCCATCCAGCGACGTGCCTGACATCAGGCCGATGTACATGTCTCGGGACGGGTTCGTCATTCTTCCTCCTCGAGCAACGAGCGGTGCAGGCGCTCGCCGATCCGCGCAACGTGAGCGTCGTCGTGCTGTGCCGTTGCCCTCAGGAACTGGTAGGCAGAAAACTCTTCGTCGCCCTGCCGAGCCTTGCGATCGAGAAACCCGGGGCCGACGGCACGCAGCGCGCCCACCGTGCGCGCCCGTTCGGCACGGAAGACCTCGATTCGAGCCCCGATGTCGGCGCTCCCGTCCTCAGGTGCGGGCCCGGACTCATCTTCCCAGTCCTCGAATTCGAGCATTTCCCCGACGGGCCACGCCTCGATACGGGGACGGATGGCTTCCGTCTCGTAGCGGGCCAGGTGGCCCAGCTGCCAGGCGACGTCCGCGTGTGTCCGCCCTACCGTCGGGGCCGCGTCCTCTTCGGCACCTCTCGCGGCGGCGGCCTGCACGGCGTCGGGGGCCTGCGCCAGTCGTTCGAGCAGTCGCTCCCAGTCCCGCTCCGCCCCGGTCGGAAACTCGGCAAAGTCGCGAACGGGAGACCCCGGCGGGTAGTCGTGTACTACGTTGCCGAGGAAACCGTCGCACGCGTCCAGCCGGCGCTCCGCCGTAGCACGCCCGACCCTCGTTTCGTGCATGGCGATCGCCGTCTTGACGGACCCTCCCGAGGCGATGAGCAGCCGGCGGGCCGCTTCGCGATCGAGACCGGTCACGGCCGAAACCATGCGAAGGCTCCGGTCCACCAGTTTGCGACTCACGGCCCGCAGATCGACCATGAGGTTTCCATACACCTTGCCGAGCCGGATCATCACGCCGGTTGAAATGGTGTTGAGAATGAGCTTGGTGGCCGTTCCGGCTTTGAGCCGGGTCGATCCAGCGATCGCCTCCGCACCCGTGTGCGGCGTAATCAAATGGTCGACTCGCTGCGTCGCGTCTTCGGGCGGCGGCGTGCAGGACAGGAGGCCCGTACCCGCGCCGGCCCCTGCGGCGGCTTCCAGCGCCGCGTGCACGAACGGGGTCGTGCCCGACGAGGCGATCCCGAGGACGTAGTCCCTGGGACCGAGCCCGGCGTCCCGGATGGCCAGGCGCCCGGTCTCCCGATCGTCCTCGACTCCCTCACGGCTGCGGACGAGAGCCTCCGGACCTCCGGCCATGATTCCCTGGACCACTTCCGGGAGACTGCCGAAGGTCGGCGGACATTCCGAGGCATCGAGCACACCCAGGCGCCCGGACGTGCCAGCGCCCACGTAGAACAGACGCCCGCCGCTCCCCAGACGGTCCGCCACGTCGGCGATGACCGCCGCGATCGCCTTCTCCTGCGCCGCCACGGCACTCGCCACCGTGCGATCCTCCGCGTTCAGGAACCGGACGATCTCCAGCGGGGATGCGTCGTCGATGCCCACGGTGCGGGGGTTGAACGCCTCGGTGTGCCGCGAGTCCTGAAGGTCCAGGATCCGGCCTTTGGCCCTTTGCCGCTTTCTCACGTGTCGGTACGTTGGCCGCCGTTGAGGAACCGATGACTTCGACGTCTTTGACGAGGAACGCCGCAAGCTAATGACGGACCCGGCAGGCCGACAGAACGAAGAAGAGCGTATCCGGGAGATCGCGGCGCGCCTGGCAGCCGAGCAGCCGGCGAGCCGGAAGGTCCGCCGCGACCCGCTGGACGAGTTGGTCCTCACGATCCTCAGCCAGAGCACCTCCGACGCCAACTGCTATCGGGCCTGGGAGGCTTTGCGGTCCCGCTACCGAGGGTGGGAGGAGGTCCTGGAAGCTCCCGTGGGCGAGGTCGAAGAGACGATCCGGCCGGCCGGGCTCTCGAAACAGAAGTCGGCCACGATCCTCGCCGTACTGGCCCGCCTGCGGAGCGAGCACGGCAGTCTCGCGCTCGATCACATCGGGGCGATGGACGATGCGGAGGCGCTGGAATACCTGACGAGCTTCAAGGGAGTGGGGGTCAAGACCGCGGCCTGTGTCCTCTGCTTCTCGATGGGACGTGACGTGATCCCGGTGGACACTCACGTGCATCGGATAGCCCGGCGGCTCAGACTGGTTCCGAAAGGCGTGAGCGCGATCCGGACTCACGAGATCCTGAACGATCTCGTCCCGCCCGAGCTGCGCTACGAACTGCACGTCCTGCTAATCGGTCACGGGCGGACCGTGTGCGTGGCGCGGGGGCCGCGCTGCGGTGAGTGCGTGGTCTCGGACCGTTGCGAAAAGTGGGAAAGTGGGAATTCCGCAGACGGTTCCTGACGCCCGATCATAACGCAAAGAGGGCGGCCACCCCCGGCGACCGCCCTCTTCACTATCGACTGCCCGGATCAGGCTTACGGCGTATACCAGATGGGAGACGTGTACGCCCGCTCCTGCGTGATCATTGGCACTTCATCCGGCATCGTGATTCCGTATCGCACCTGCTCGTAGGCGGTCCACCGAGGTGTCGGAATCTCGAGCACACGCGCGTAGTACACGGCGCGCTGGCTCGGGTCAAAGTCCGGGTCCTCCCACACCGCGATGAGCTCGGGGGCCCCGATGGTGTTGGACCAGGTGGCCCTCGCCACGTCCACCGTGTTGCCGACCGGCGGGAGTTTGCCATCGGCCCCCGGCGTCCGATCGCCCGACCACACGACGTCGTAGATCTTCTCCTGCCTGTCGCCGTTGGAATCCAGCCAGCCCTTCACGATCTGG
>JBDGXI010000195.1:0-3541 GCA_039584685.1 Gemmatimonadota bacterium
CACCCGGAAGACCTCGCGGCGATCGGGGTCCGCGACGGGGAGATGGTCCACGTCGGTTCTCGACGCGGCTCTATTACGCTGACCGCTCAGGCGTCCGAAGCTCTGCTTCCGGGAAGCGTGTTCATCCCCTTCCATTTCCGCGAGGCCGCGGCCAACGTCCTCACGTACGACGCGCTGGATCCATACGGGAAGATCCCGGGGTTCAAGTTCTGCGCGGTGCGGGTGGAGGCTACGACGTAGGGATCGGGCCGTCGCTCTCGAGGGGCAGGACCACGAGGAAGGTAGCTCCCTTACCTTCCTCGCTGGACGCGGAGATGGTGCCACCGTGCCGGGTTACGATCTCCTTCGCGATCGCGAGGCCGAGGCCGGATCCCGCCGCCCGCTTTCCGTTCCCCGTCTGATAGTAGCGGTCGAAGATCAGTTCCAGCTCGGCTGACTGGATCCCGAGGCCCGTATCGGAAACTTCGAATTCCAGCCGACCCTCGGAGCCCGTGGCCAGGACCGTGACGCGATCCCCCGCCTCGGTGAACTTGAACGCGTTCGTGAGCAGGTTCCCCAGCACCTCGTTCCGAAGTCGATCCTCGTCGCCCACGATCGTCGCCGGCGCACTCGGATCGGTGACGATCTCGAACTCGACCTTGCGCTGACGCGCCAGGGCCTCGAACGAGCGCTGCACCCCCAGGAGCAGATCGGAGACGTAGAGCTGCTGCATGCGGATGGTGAACGCGTGCGCTTCGACCCGACTCAGGTCCACGAGCTGCCGGACCTGCGTCGTGAGGGCCTCCGTCTGCTCGCGAATCCCCCGCACGGCTTCGGCCTGCCCTTTCTCGAGCTCGCCGTACAGTCCTTCGTCCAGCATTTCGGCGTACCCGCCGATCACGTTGATCGGGGTCTTGAGATTGTGGCTCGTCTTGCTCACGAACTCGGCCTTGAGCCGATTCAGCTCCGAGAGCTGGGTCGTCATCGATTGAAACGAGCGGGCCAGGTCGCCGATCTCATCGCGACGGTCGGTCTCGATGAGAGCGCTCTTCTCGAACTCGCCCTCCGCGACCCGGGCCATAGCGCTGCGAAGCCGCTGCAGCGGACCCGTCAGCACCTGTGTCGTGCTGAATCCAATAATGAGGGCCAGTCCGAGAGCCCCGACGAGCGCGAACAGGGTGGAAGTGGCGGCTTCGGAAGCGATCGCCTCGGCGCGAATCGTGGCCTCGGCGCTCTCCCGGTCGATAGCGCTGGCCATCAGGCCGATCGCCACCCCGGCGTCCACGAACAGGTGCCGGACCTCGCCGAAGTATTCGGTGGCCTCGCCGACCGCACCCGCCTGCACCAGCCGGTCGATCTCGTAGCTCGCCTCATCCAGCTCGTTCAGGGTCAGACCGAGCGGCAGACTCGACATGCCGTACCCGGCAGCCGTCGTCAGGCGATAGCTCTCCCGGGCGTCGAGGAGCGCCGCGAACATCTCGGCCCCGGCAGTCGAATCTCCGGTGACGATATAGCTGCGCTGCAATCGGTCGGCTTCGGCGAGGGCAGCGCGCAGCTCCCCGAGCGCGGCGCGCGAGGAGGCGTGGCGGTCATGCAGCTCGAACGCGATGTCCCGCACCGCCCGCAGGCGCCCGATGCTGTACAGGGCCGGCCCGGCGAGAAGCAGGATGATACCGGCCAGCACCAGGAGCAGGCGCGCGCGTACCGTGAGGGGCGGGATCGAGATCCTCGACAAGCCGCTCACGGCCGCAGAGTCTCCCGTACCCGTTCCAGCTCCGCCTGGAGCTCGGCGACGCTCTTCTCCAGATCCGCCAGACGATCCGAAAGCGAGCGAGATGGCGGCACTGGAATCAACGCCACCCCTCTGTTCGTGGGCGAAAGGCCACCGCTGCGACACTCTGCCGGAAACTCCCCGGGGTCGGCCGACGGGAGAATCGACAGGCTCTCATCGAGGCTGCCGCCGACGTCGAGCGAGACAAGATACGCGGAAGTCGCCACCTGCTCGGCCAGGGGCGTCCGGTACGGCTGACTCAGATATGCATGCGAGAGACTCGCGGCCAGATCGAGATCCGGATGCCTCGGATCCAGGGCGTCCACGATCAGCGCCACCGCCGCCTGCTCGCCGAGGGATGTCGTGCCGCACACCTCGAGCACCTGGGCGAGCATCGCCCGTCCCTCGGTCTCGTCACCTGCCTCGAGCGCCTCCATGGCTTCCGCATAAGTGACCGGGGGCGGAGGCCCCAGTCCTCCCCACGCCGGAGCCGGGTCGGGCGCGGACGCACAGGAAGCCGCGAGCCCAGCGACGCAGAGTTGAGCGATCCGCGAGGCCATCCGGCGGGTCCTCATTCCGTCTCCTCCTCTACAGGCACGGACGCTATGGCGGAACCCATCCGACCGTGCATTCGCAGGAACGCCTCAGCCACCTTCGGATCGAACTTGGTTCCCGACAGGCTCTCGATCTCGTCCAGAGCTTCGTCCTCGGTCCAGGCTCGCTTGTAGGGGCGAACGTGCGTGAGGGAATCGAACACGTCCACGATGCTCACGATCCTCGCGGCCAGAGGGATCTCCTCACCCTTCAGGCCGTTGGGGTACCCGCCTCCGTCCCAGCACTCGTGGTGGTTCAGCGCAATCTCCTCGGCGATCAGGAGCATTGGCACCCGGCTGCCCGAGAGTATCCTCGCCCCTATGGTCGGGTGTTCCCGCACCGTGTCCATCTGGGGGTCCGTGAGCGGACCCTCTTTCAGGAGAATGCTGTCCGGCATGGCGATCTTGCCCACGTCGTGCAGCGGCGCCGCCCGCCGTATGTCCTCGACCTCGTCGAGGGAAAGCCCAAGAGCATTTGCGAGTGCCGCGGATTCGCGCCCCACGCGCCGCGTGTGCTCTCCGGTCGCGTCATCCCGGTACTCGGCGGCCAGGGCCAGGCGCTCCAGGATCTCGATGCGGGCTTCCTCGAGCTGCGCCGTACGAGCTTTTACCCGGTCTTCCAGGCGCTCGGCATGTCTCTGAAGCTCGAGCTGAAGAAAACGCGTGTGCAGCAGGTTGCCGACCCGAAGCCGCACTTCCACCGGGCTCACCGGTTTGGAGAGAAAGTCGCGAGCTCCGCTCGACAGTGCCTTCTGTTTCGTCTCGCGATCGTCATCGGAAGTGATGACCATCACGGGACGGTAGTCGAAATCGGCCACCGTCTGCTTCAGCCTTTCCAGCACCTGGAAACCATTGATCTCGGGCATCCTGAGATCCATGAGCATCAGATCGGGTGGCAGAAAGCGACAGGTGTCGAGGAATTCGAGTGGGTCCGTATACCCCGAGACGTTGGTATACCCGTCGAGCTCGAGGATCCGCACCACGAGCTCCACGTTCGCCGCCTCGTCGTCAATGACGGCTATCCTCGCATCACGAAAAGACTTGGCTTCCATATACCCGATCCAGAGACGCACTCGTTCCCGCCACCCGTGAGCCAGGTGGATGGGGCGGCACCGGTAACAAAGAGCAGGTTCCGGACCGGAGCCGCACAAGCAACGGGATTGACAGACCTCCACGCATTCGACTAGCCTCGGGAGCG
>JBDGXI010000196.1:0-5958 GCA_039584685.1 Gemmatimonadota bacterium
AGGCTCCCGCTCCGTCCGACGTACCGTCCGAGCTCTCCGCTGCCGTTCTGCGCTCCTCCCGGTACGCGAGCCCACACGTGGACGCAGGCGAGATACAGCTTACGCGCGGCTCCTTCCGGGACACCGCCCGCCGCGTAGTCGCCGTCATGCTGCCCGAGTACGCCGTCGGAAACCTCGACGGAGACGGCGCACCGGACGCCGCGGTCCTCATCGCCACCAGTACGGGAGGAAGCGGGACCTTTCTGGACCTGGCCGCCGTGCTCAATCGCGGGAACCAGCCCGCGAGCGACGCGATCGCGTTCCTTGGCGACCGCGTGCTGGTGGACCGGGTCCGGATCCGCGATGGTGAAGTTCAACTCGACCTGACCATGCACGGACCGGCCGACCCCATGTGCTGTCCGTCCGTCGAAGCAACCCGCCGCTTTCGTCTGGTGGATGGAGAACTGGTGGAGATCGAGCCGCCGGCGGGCGTGCCCGATTAGAGCGGCCAGCCCGTGGCGCGGGAGACCTCCGGATGCCAGAATCCGACCCGTGACTCGAAGCTATTTCGGGCCGCGCCGAAGCCGGTGCGGCCGCAACCCACGAGCTCGGAAACTTTGATCCCATGAGCATTGACCTGCGAGGCCGCAGCTTCCTGACCCTGGTCGACTTCACCCCGGCGGAGATTCGCTACCTGTTGGACCTCTCGACAGAGCTCAAGGCTGCCAAGAGAGAGGGTCGGGAAGTCCCCCGTTTGAAGGGTCTCAATATCGCCCTGATCTTCGAGAAGACCTCGACCCGCACCCGGTGCGCCTTCGAAGTGGCGGCCTACGATCAGGGTGCACATGTCACCTATCTCGGGCCAGGTGGGTCCCAGATAGGCCACAAGGAGTCCGTCGCGGATACAGCCCGGGTGCTCGGTCGAATGTACGACGGGATCCAATACCGGGGCTTCGGCCAGGACCGGGTCGAGACGCTGGCGCGCTGCGCCGGCGTGCCGGTGTGGAACGGACTCACGGACGAGTTCCATCCGACGCAGGTGGTCGCCGACGTGATGACGATGGTCGAGCACGCCGGACGTCCGCCCGAGCAGATCTCGTTCTGCTACCTCGGTGACGCGCGTAACAACGTGGGCAATTCTCTACTGGTCGGAGGAGCCAAGCTCGGAATGGACGTCCGGTTGTGCGCGCCGCGCACCAACTGGCCGGAAGAATCACTCGTCGTCCGGTGCCGCGAGTGGGCCGCCGAAACCGGCGGCTCGATGACGTTCACGGAGAACGTGGCTAAGGGAGCGCAGGGAGCCGACTTCCTGTACACCGATGTCTGGGTGTCCATGGGCGAGCCGCCCGAGAAGTGGGCCGAGAGAATCGAGCTCCTGCGCCCGTACCAGGTGAATGCGGAGGTGATGGCGGCCACCGGGAACCCCGACGTCAAGTTCCTCCACTGTCTGCCGGCGTTTCACAATCGAGATACGAAAGTGGGCGAGCAGATCTTCGAGGAATTTGGCCTCGACGGAATGGAAGTCACGGAGGATGTGTTCGAGTCTGAGGCCTCGGTCGTGTTCGACCAGGCCGAGAACCGGATGCACTCCATCAAGGCGATCATGGTCGCGACCCTGGCCGGATAGCCGAAGAGGGATTCCCGTCATGAAGAGGTTTCGCAGTTTCCTGATGTACCTCACCCGCAGCCCGATCGGGCTCGCGGGGACGACCCTCGCGGGCACCAGCGGTTTCCTGATCGTCACGCTCATCCTCTGGGAGGCGATCGGGGAAAGACAGCACCCGTACCTGGGCATCATCACCTATATGGTGCTGCCGGTCTTCTTCATCCTCGGACTGACGCTGATAGTCGTGGGCATCCGCCGGCAGCGTCGTCGGATCGCCGCGCAGCTGGAGAGCGGCGAGATAAGGATCGCCGAATTCCCGGTCATCGATCTCAATGACGGTCGTACCCGCGCCTGGCTCATCTCGGCTGGCGCGTTTGGCGCAACGGCCGCCGTGATCCTCGCCATGGCCACTGCGAAGGGGGTCGAGTACGTGGACTCGAACGCGTTCTGCGGCGAGACATGCCACGTCATGCAGCCGGAGTACACGGCGTACCAGAGATCGCCCCACGCCCGCGTTCACTGCGTAGACGTTCACTGCGTAGAATGTCACGTGGGGTCGGGGACGCGCTCTTTTCTCAAAGCCAAGGTGTCCGGGGTGCGACAGGTGTTCCGTCTCTGGACCGACACGTACGAGCGCCCGATCCCGACGCCGGTCCACGACCTCCGCCCGGCCAGCGCTACATGCGAGCATTGCCATTGGCCGACGAAATACGTGGGCGACCGCGCGCAGGTGATCAACAAGTTCCGAAGTGACTCGGCGAACACTCCTCTTCTGTCGGTTCTTCAAGTTCACGTTGGAGGACAGACTCTGGGCACCTCCCGCGGTATCCACTGGCACGTAGATCCCGCCAACGAAGTCTCGTACAGATCCGACCCGAGTCGAGAAGAAATTCGGGAGGTGGTGCTTCGTCGGCCGGATGGATCGGAGCAGAGATGGCTCAACTCGGCAGCCGGCGCATCCGGATGATGACGAAGAGCTGCGGGAGGCGGATCGTGGTGAGGGACAAACAGAGCCGGAAGGTGGGACGTGGCGCAAGATGGACTGCGTCGACTGTCACAACCGTCCTACTCACGTCTATTGGACTCCGGAGCAGGCGATGGACCAGGCGCTGTTGCGCGAAGGAGTCTCCGCCGATCTTCCATTCGTCCGCCGCGAGGGATTGCGGCTTCTGAAGGAGGAATACGATTCGCAGGATGAGGCGATCGCCGGAATTGCGGCGGGAATCGAAGACTTCTATTCGAAGACCTATCCGGAGATCGCCATAGCGCGTGCGTCGGATGTGGCGGAGGCGGGACGCGTGATCGGTCTGCTGTGGTCGACCAACGTGTTTCCTCCGATGAACGTGACGTGGGGAACCTACGCGGATCACCTCGGTCATCCGGGCTTCAAAGGCGGATGCCTGCGCTGCCATACCGACACGATGGCGACCGAGGATGGAGAGGCGATGACTCAGGATTGCACTCTGTGCCACCAGGTCCTCGCGATGGACCGTCCGGCCTCGGAGGTGCGCTTGCAGACGAGCGGCTCCGATTGAGCGAGGGCCGAATCACGTCAGAAAGCGGGTCACCGGAGGCGTACCGGGACCACGGCTGGGTGTGGATGCTTCTGGCCCTCGCGGCCGTAGTAGCGCTCGGAACGGTGGCTGCCCGAACGTTCTACGGCGACCGCCCGCTGCGCATCCACGAGCTGGCCGGCGCCACGATGGGCACGACATGGAGCCTCAAGGTCTCGCTTCCAGACGGGGCCCCGGAGGCCTGGGTCGGTGCGATCGGCGACACCGTGCAGGGGCGGCTGGACCGGATCGAGGGCCTGATGTCCACGTGGGACTCGACGTCGGAGCTCTCCCGTTTCAATCGATCACCGAGCACGTCGGCGACGCCGCTCGCCCCGGAGACGATCGCCGTGCTGGCAATCGCCGCTGAGATCGGGGAGCGTTCCGGTGGGGCGTTGGACGTCACCGTGGGTCCTCTGGTCGCGGCCTGGGGGTTCGGACCCGACGGAACCGATGAGCCCGTCCGCCCGTCGCGAACCGTCCTGGATAGTCTGAGTCCGGGCATAGGTCTCGACCGTATCCGGGTGGACGTTCGTGGCGGTACGGCTACGAAGCTCGATCCGGGCGTGGTCGTGGACCTGTCGGCGGTCGCCAAGGGCTACGCCCTGGACGTCGCGGCGGAAGGAGTGCTCCGGATGGGCGCAAAGGACTTCGCGCTCGAAGTCGGAGGGGAGGCGCGAGGGCAGGGCTCCCGGTCGGACGGCACTCTGTGGCGTGTGGCGGTCGAGGCTCCCACGGCCGACGCGCGCACCATATTTCGCGTGCTCGAGCTACGCGACGAAGCCATCGCGACCTCGGGTGACTACCGGAACTTCTTCGAGATCGACGGAGTCCGGTACGGCCACATTCTCGATCCGCGGTCCGGGCTTCCCGTTCGGTGGCAGGGCTACTCCGTGAGCGTGCTTCACCCGGAAGCCGCGCGCGCAGACGCGTGGGCCACGGCTCTGAGCGTCCTCGGTCCGGAGGAGGGCCTCGTGCTGGCCGAATCACTCGGGCTCACGGCGTTGTTCGTCGTGCAGGTGGAAGAGGGTCGCTACGAAGCCCGCCATACCTCCGATCTGACCGATCGGATGGAGCCCTAGGCGATCACCGCGCGTCGTCTCGCGCGGGCCAGTCCGGCCGCGCGCACGACCACCGCTAGGGCCAGGGGAAGTGTGGCGAACGGCACTTCCTGAGCCCACACAGGCCAGCCGAGCACGAAGATCGCGGCCGCCGCCGCCGTTCCCCACAGCAGACCACCGACCCATCGCTCGCCGCTGGACCGGAAGAACACCCACGCGAGGGCGAGGTTCGTCGGCAGGGCCCACAGCAGGTTCACGTTGCTCTTCGTGACCGAGTGGATGGACACGAACCACAGAAACGCGATGATCATTCCCGCTACGCCGAGGAGCGCGAACAGCGGGACATCGAGCCACGATCGCCCCGATCTGCGGGTCCTGACATCCAGCACGGTCACCCACACGACGAGTCCCAGAAGCACCGTCATCGCGAGCGCCGGCCAATTCAGTGCCGGATTCAGCGCGGCGCGCGCGGGGGTCCATCCGATGCTATCCGTGCGCGCCACCAGCGGCCGCGTACCGTCACGGCCCACCACCCGCGCCGCCGCGGCCCAATCCGCCAGCCGATCGGGCAGGAACAGCTCGGAGCGTGAGGTCGCGCGAGCGTCAGCCGGCAGCCCCTGCCCGACATCCATACCGAAGTGAAGCCAGGCTCTCTCGACCAGGTAGGGGTCGAGAAGCTGACGCATGCTGACGCCGGGGTCCGTGGCGTTCGTCACCAGATCCGGGCCGACGATGTCCTCGAGCACGTCCCGGATCCGGGTGGCGCAGTTGTCGTAGTAGAAATCGTACCGATAGTAGGCGTTCTCGGGCTGGGCATTCCACTCGAGGAATCGGAAGACCTCTTCCCGCTGCTCCGAGTCGAGTGCGAGTCGCTGCTCGATCACCGGCCGTCCTTCCTCCGCCGGGTAGAAAGCGACCATTCGCTCGTAGCTCTGCCGCATGAGCCGGTAGTTCAGGTCGCCGTACAGGAACTTGGCGCTGAATAGGAGGGGATTGCCGAAGTCGAACGTGCCGTAGTTGTACGCGATGTCGATCCCGCGTTCGGGATCGAACACCCGGATCGCGTTGTGCCCGAACAGCGAGTAGACCTTGTCTCCGGGCAGGATGGTGACGAGCGAGACACGCGCCGAGTCGGAGAGCAGGCGCTCTTCCGCTTCGCCGGCGGCCCCCGTCTCCTGGGCGATCGCGCCTCCGGCGACGGCGAATGTGAGGGCGACCGCGCCTGCGGCTCCGCGGACGATCCGCAGCGCCCTGTTGCGCAGCGTCACCCGGTTCGCTCCGGGCGGTGGAGGACCCACCACGCACGAGCCTCCTCCTCCGACCACGGATACACGCGCTGAAGGTCTTCGAGGAGGGAGTCCAGCTCGTCCGCCGTACCGATCCTCGCTTCCGGGTCCTTCTCGAGGCAGCGCAGGATCGCGACGTCCATCTCGGACGGAAGATCGAGGTCGCACCGCTCGGAAGGAGGCACCGGCTCGTCCCGGATATGCGATGCCAGCATCTCCATGGCCCCCGTGGCCTTGAACACCGTCTCGCCGGTCAGCAGCCAGTAGGCGACGCATCCGACCGAGTAGATGTCGGACGCCGGTCCCAGCTCGTTCACCTTTCCGGCGGCCGCTTCCGGGGATCCAAAAGCCGGCGTACCGGCGAACGTTCCCACCTGCGTGAGATGAGCCGACTCCATCTGCTTCAGCTTCTTGACCAGACCGAAATCGAGGACCTTCACGAAGTCGACATCCCGACCCAGTCGGCACAGGAA
>JBDGXI010000197.1:0-3525 GCA_039584685.1 Gemmatimonadota bacterium
CTCTTGGGATTGGAGGCGGCGGCTACGTAGCCTTCTTGACCGGGGCGACCGACGAGCTCAGCAGCGACGTGGACCAGGGCAGGTTGCGTCTCAACGAGAGCTCTAAAGATGCGCTCAACACGGTCGACGCGGGCCTGATCTTCAGCCTCGACTATTCGCTGAAGCCGCAGGCGGAGATGCGGAGCATCAAGATCAACGGAAAGCTCTACTATGGACTCACCGACACCTTGAAGGACAATCCGGGCGAATCGGTGAAGAACTGGATGCTGTTCCTCGGTCTCGACGTTCCGGTGGGCGGGAAGAAGGCGGTGGAGGAGGCGGACGACCCGGAGTAGGCCCATAGCAGCCTTCAGCGGCGCGAAAACTTGAGGCTAGGAGAAAATACATGACATTCAAGACCGGAGTCCTCGTCGGTGTCGTCGCCACGCTCGTCACGGGCGCCACCGTCGGCTTCGTGATGACCCAGGACCGCGATGCGCTGGTCAGTCCGACCGAGGCCCGCGGACCGGCCGACGCCTACTACCCGAACTCCGAGACGCTGGCGCCCGACGAGCTGCGGGTGATCTCCTGCGGCACGGGCATGCCGACGGGCCGCGAGTCGCAGGCCGCTGCCTGCTTCCTGGTCGAGCTGGGGAACGGCGACAAGTTTCTGTTCGACTCGGGCACCGGCTCCCACGTCCGCGTGGCCAGCCTGGAGATTCCATACGATTTCCTGGATAAGATCTTCATCAGCCACCTGCACACCGATCACTTCGGCGACTTCGCGGCCTACTACATCGGCGGCTGGGTCGGAGGCCGGAGCGTGCCGCTCAACGTGTGGGGACCGAGCGGCCCGCGTGAGGACCTGGGTACCGAGTATGCGCTCACGCACTGGAAGGATGCATTGGCCTGGGACCGCCAGAACCGGGTCGGCCGGCTGCCCGCCCCGGGCGGCGAGCTCGTGATCCACGAGTTCGACTACAAGGGCGAGAACCAGGTGGTGTACGAGGAGAACGGCGTCGTCATCAGGTCATTCCCAGCTATCCATGGAATCGACGGCTCGGTGAGCTACCGGCTCGACTGGAACGACCTGTGCTTCGTCTTCGGCGGGGACACGTATCCCAACCAGTGGTTCGTCGAGTACTCGCAGGGCTGCGACATCGTGGTGCACGAGGCGATGATGGCGGTCGAGGACTACATCGCGAAATACAAGTTCCCGCCCAGCCTGGCACTCGAGATCGGCGTCGGGATCCACACGTCGCCCGAGTCGTTCGGCAAGGTGATGAGCCTGGTCGAGCCGCGGATGGCCGTGGCGTACCACTTCTTCAACGACTTCGACATCTCGGAGCGGGTCGGCCTCGGGATCCGCAGCACGTACGACGGGCCGATCACGTTGGCCACCGACTACATGGTG
Organism: Gemmatimonadota bacterium; assembly: GCA_039584685.1. GTDB lineage: Bacteria > Gemmatimonadota > Gemmatimonadetes > Palauibacterales > Palauibacteraceae > Benthicola. The sequence goes on from JBDGXI010000197.1 coordinate 1,394, forward strand.
TGGAACGTGACCAAGGACGACATCAAGGTGCGCGAGGTAGTGTTCAACGAGAACGTGTGGCCGCCTCCCGCCGCATTTCCGAAGCCTGAGATGGACACCGAGGGCATGATGTTCGTGTCGGAGGAGATCGGGTCCCGCAAGCTGGTCGAGGCCCTGGACGTGGACGAGACGATCTACGCGCGCATCAACGCGGCATACGGGACGGACTACAAGCTGCGACGCTGATTGCGCACATTCCCACCATGCGAAAGCGGGCGCCACATGGGCGCCCGCTCAATCGCTTTCGACCTCAGCTCGCTCGGCCTCAGTTCGAGGGCGGAGCCAACTTCTCCATCACCTGGTCCAGGCTGAAGCTCGCCGCCTTCTGGCGCGGCGGATACTCCTGGAACGTGGCCAGGAACCGTCCCACGTAGGCCTGTGCGGGAACCATGAAGAACACGTGGTCGAGCACCCAGTCGAAGTAGGTGTTCGACGTGATCTCCGCGCGCTCGTACGGATCGCGGCGCATGTTGAACATCAGTGGAACACGTAGCGGAACGAAGGGCTCCATCCACACCCGGAACGTGCCCTCGGCCTTCTGTTCCATGAAGATCAGCTTCCAGTCGTTCCAGCGCAGCGCCGTGAGATCGCCGTCGTCCGAGAAATAGAAGATTTCCTCGCGAGGGCTCTCATCCGTCTGCCCGGTGAGAAGCGGCAGGATGTTGTAGCCATCCAGATGCACCCGGTAGGACCGGCCGAGCGCGGACGACTGCCAGCCGTCCAACAGGTCCTCCTTGACGTCCGTCTTGCCGGCGGCGGCCGCGAATGTCGGCAGCCAGTCCATGTGGTGCACGATCTCGTTGGTCACCGAACCGGCTGGGATGTTCCCCGGCCAGCGGACCATGGCCGGAACGCGCCAGCCGCCTTCCCAGTTCGTGTTCTTCTCCCCCCGGAACGGGGTGGACGCGGCGTCCGGCCACGTGTTGTAGTGCGGGCCGTTGTCCGTGCTGTAGAACACGATGGTGTTGTCGGCAATGCCCAGTTCGTCGAGCAGGTCCAGGAATTTGCCGATGTGCATGTCGTGCTCGACCATGCCGTCGGAGTACTCGTCCTGTCCCGAGATACCACGCAACTCTTCCTTGACGTGTGTCCGGAAGTGCATGCGCGTCCCGCTCCACCACACGAAAAACGGCTCGCCCCGCTCGTGCGCCTCGCGAATGAACCGGACGGCCGCGTCGGACGTTTCGTCGTCCACGGTCTCCATCCGCTTCTTCGTCAGCGGACCCGTATCCTCGACGCGCTGCGTACCGTCCTCGTTGGCCCAGCTGTGAATCACGCCGCGCGGGCCGTACCGCTCAAGGAAGGTCCGGCCGTCCGACGTGATCAGATCGCCGGGATAATCCTCGAGCTCCGGCTCTTCCTCGGCGTTCAGGTGGTACAGGTTGCCGAGAAACTCGTCGAACCCGTGGTTCGTCGGAAGCATCTCGTCCTTGTCACCCAGGTGGTTCTTCCCGAACTGACCCGTCGCGTATCCGAGCTCCTTCAGGACAACGGCGATCGTCGGATCCTCCACCTGCATGCCGAGGTCCGCGCCCGGAAGACCGACCTTGGACAGGCCTGTTCGGAACACACTCTGGCCCATGATGAAGGACGACCGACCGGCCGTGCAGCTCTGCTCGCCGTAGTAATCGGTGAAGATCATGCCCTCTTCCGCGATGCGGTCGATGTTCGGCGTCCGGTATCCCATCATGCCCATCGTGTAGGCACTGATGTTGGACTGGCCGATGTCATCGCCCCACACGACGAGGATATTGGGTCGGTCCTGCGCGGCGGCGGGAATTGCCAGCAGCAGCGAGGCCAGCGCGCCGAGCGGTCCAGATAAGAACTTCTTCATGGATCGAGTCTCCTTCGTCCAGATGAATTGGCAGCGTCAAGGTGATGCGGTTGACGGTGCCAGGCAACGTCGGATGCGAAAGCGGGCGCCCCTCGGGGCGCCCACTCTTTCCGTGCAACTCTCGGCTCCGTCAGCCGGTACTCTCTACTGAGTGCCGGCCTTCTGCATGCCCTCCAGCACCTGGTCGATGCTGAAGCTCGACGGCTTCTGCCGCGGCGGGAACTCCTGGAACGTGCCCAGGAACTTTCCGACGAAGGCC
>JBDGXI010000198.1:0-6524 GCA_039584685.1 Gemmatimonadota bacterium
CCTGCTAGGTAGACAGGCGCGATACCTCTCAAAGAAACAACGCCACCAACCGTGACGGGCAGACGGACGCTGTCAGATCAGAGGACTGCAGGCGCTTCGCTTTGCTCGCATGGCGGCGAGCGGGACGCTATTCTTGCGAATCTCAGAGGCGAGCCCGCAGGCACCCCTCCTGACGTGACCCGTCCAGGGAACTGGAGAATAAGATGGCCTCAATCGAGATGATTGCCGAAGAGGACGCTACGGGTACGGTCAAAGAGATCTACGAGGACATCAAAGACACTCTCGGAATTGACTTCGTTCCGAACATGTACCGGGCCATGGCCCCCAGGCCTGGCTTTCTCGAGGCGAATTGGACCAAGGTGAAGGCGGTCATGACTGTGCCCGGTCAACTCGACCGCCTGACCAGGGAGATCATAGCGGTCGCCGTCTCAGCCGTATCCGGGTGTCGCTACTGAATTGAGGTCCATACTTCCGCGGTGCGGAAGCTGGGATTGGACGACGAGGGAATAGTCGAACTGATGTCCGTCGTCGACCTGTTCGCGGGATTCAACAAGCTCCTGGATGGCTTGCAGGTGGAGCCGGACGAAAAGCCATGGTATGGGTGAGGCTGAGCCCGAATGCCGTGCGCATTCGCTTTGAGCCTTCCGGCGGCAACAAGATTGACAAGTCAGCTTGATCTAAGGTCCTTGCTCAGCTACCGTTAACCTACCGAGGCTGAGCAGGATCCCCCCTCCTTGCCACCTGCGCTCACCTACGATAGACAAGACGTCGCGCTTGCCGCTTCCACACCTCGGGGGCGGGAATCTGCGTCCTTTTCGGGAAACGCCCGTCTGTATGGATGAAGGCGAGAAGCAGAAGCAATCCCCGAGAAGGAGTCGGACCGATGAATGACATCAGACAGGCCGTACGAGAGGCATACGGTAAGATCGCCGAGGCAGGTTCCTCTGATACGGGCTGTTGCGGCCCGTCCACGTGCTGTGGCGGTGCGGAGCCGTCCGTGAATGAGATCTCGCAAGACGCGGGCTACTCGAAGAGCGACGCCTCGGGCGTACCGGACGGGGCCGACCTCGGCTTGGGCAGTGGAAAGCCGGTGGCGCTCGCGGATCTGAAGCCGGGAGAGACCGTACTCGACCTGGGCAGCGGTGGGGGCGTCGATTGCTTCCTAGCTGCCAAATCCGTGGGAGAGGAGGGTACGGTGATCGGGGTCGACATGACCCCCGAGATGGTCGCACTCGCCAGGAAGAACGCCGTCAAGGCCGGCGTGACCAACGTCGACTTCCGGCTCGGCGAGATCGAGCACCTTCCCGTCGGTGATGAGAGCGTGGACGCGATCATCTCCAACTGCGTCATCAACCTTTCGCCGGAGAAGGCGACGGTCTTCCGTGAAGCGTATCGCGTGTTGAAACCGGGTGGGCGGTTGGCTGTCTCGGACGTGGTTGCCACCCGGGAGATGCCGGATGAGGTCCGTGGAGATCTGGCCCAACATGCAGCATGCGTAGCTGGAGCCGTGACGGTTCCGGAGCTGGAGACATTGCTGGCGGAGGCCGGGTTCCAGGAGGTTCAGATTCGCCTATCGGAAGAGGCCGGAAAAGAGAGCTGCGGCTCGGGTCCAGGAGCCGGCGCGGAGAGCCTGGTTGTCCCGGCGACTATCGAGGCAATAAGGCCCTGAGCGGGCCGACTCAACCATGCAGGGAGACGTATGAAGCCGACAGTCGTCACTGAGGATCTGTGGAAAGAGCTGCACGACGGCTTGTTTGCCTTCGTCCGACGGCGTGTGGACAGCGACCCTGATGCGGAGGACATCCTGCAGGAGATCTTCGTCCGGATTCACACGAAACTGCAGGGTGTCAAAGACGCCGAGAGCATTCATGCGTGGGTCTACCGGATCGCGAGGAACGCCATCGCAGATCACTACCGGGCCCAGAAACAAGTCGCACACGCAGTGCAGGCGGCCGGCGCCGCCAGCAGAGATAGAGCACCATTCGAGACCGATGATCTCGAACGCGAGGCCCCTGCGGAGCTGGCGGGCTGTATGAGGCCGCTCCTGGAGCAGCTGCCCGAAGCACACGCCGAGGCTATCGAGCTGACCGAGCTTGGCGACCTGACTCAGAAGGCAGCAGCCCGCCGACTCGGGCTCTCGGTATCCGGGATGAAGTCTCGGGTCCAGCGCGGTAGGAGTCAGCTAAGGGAGCTGCTGCTTGACTGCTGTGACGTCGAACTGGACCGCCGCAAGCGCGTGGTCGGCTACGAGGTGAACGATGAAGCTGACGTCAGGTGCGGTGACTGTGGTTGCCAGCCGGGAGACAAGTAGGCGCAGGAGCCCCTGTGACATGTGTCACCCGCCGGGCATGACAAGAACTTTCAAGAAAGGACGAGGTGGTAATCATGACAGCCATGTCCATGACGATCGAACGACATCATCGGCTGATCATCGCCGCGTTGGTCTTTATCATCCTGTTCTTCCTGGCCGCCTGCCTCTTCCACGACGTCATCCCGATTTGTCATTTCCTGTTTGGATGCGATCACGCGATGCACTAGCGCGGTCAGGTTCGAGGCAATCCTGCTCGTCGTTGCCGCTCGTATGGAGGGTGTAGACCATGGCCCGGAAGATTCTGCTAGTCTTATCTCTTTCTCTATTGGCGCTCGTCTTACTGGCGGCTGCGTATGTCCTCAAAGAGAGCAGATCCGAGGAAGTAGTCTTCATGAACGAGCCACGCTATGAGCTCGGCGACCACCAAGGCTCTGAGGTCTGCGGGACGTGCCACGAAGAGCTCTATGCGGAGTGGCGAACGTACTCACGCCATGCCGTTTCCACCTCGGCTGAATCCGTCATCGACGTCATGGAGAAGTTGGAGGAGCACTCGATCCTCAACTTTGTATTGGGCGGCAGGGACATGTGCTACGCCTGTCACGGACCCGAGGCTCCAAACGAAGGGGTCAACTGCGAGACTTGTCATGGTGTGGCGCCGTCGGATGTCCCGATCATGGAAACGCACGAGAAGAAGTACAAGCCCGGCAGAGAGCGAATGCAGGGCGCGGAGTTCTGTGCCAAGTGCCATGAGATTCCAGGGTTCGTAACTCCTTATAGCGACTGGCAACAGAGTGAAGCCGCGGCGCAGGGTCTCACCTGCCAGGCCTGCCACATGGGAGCCACCGAGAGTGGGCGTGCCTATCACGGCTTCGATTCTTTTGTGATGAATGAGCGTCTCTATGATGGAGACCTCAGCCTAAATGACATTCGCTTCGACTTTCCGATCCTCGAGCTCACCATTGAGAATCATATCGAGGGCCACTCAGTACCGGCCGGTGGCCCGACACGCATACTTGCCTTGGAACTGTCATTCAGTGACGCCGAGGGTCATGAAGTGCACAGGGACATGGAGACCTTCGCCAAGTATCACAGCCTCATCCCCGTGCTGGGATTTTGGCCGGCAAAGATCATCGCGGATACTCAACTCAAGAGCGGTGAGCAACGTCACTTGAGTTTCTCGAGGGCAAGATCGCGACGGTTCAGCTAGTCCTGCGGTTCTACGAAGTCGCCGATGAACACGAGGGAAATCTCGAAAAGGCCTATCACGTTAGCGACCCGATACTGGAAGAAGAGGTCACAGTCCTATTCACCTGAAACAGTCCAGTAGATCGGCCCCTCCAGACAGTCAGTTACGGGCAGCTGTCCGCAAACGGACGCGCCCTCCTGCGTGAGACTCAGTTGCGCACCATGGATACCGGAGCAAGGATCACAGTAGGGGATGAAACGTAGGATCTGCGGGCTCCAAATCAGTACGCTGGAATTGCTCAGCGAATAGGCGTGATGACGACCGCCTAACTCGCCGCTGCTGCAGACGGCGCCGGGCGGCGGCGAGGAAGAGCGAGCGATCCCAAGGAGAAGCACAGTGGCCGCAAACCATGCTGTGGTTGTCGATCGTGCCGTGCCCGGAACTCTCACTGTCCATGAAGTAGCGCCACCTGCCCCATTGCCCTCAGAAGCACTGGTGCGTGTGACGGCAATTTCACTCAATCGTGGGGAAACGCGCCGTGCGATGGAGGCAGCAGATGGCTGGTGCCCAGGCTGGGATCTCGCCGGTGTTGTCGTGCAGGCAGCTGCAGATGGTTCAGGCCCACCCACGAGTGCACGTGTGGTCGGTTTGCTGCGCTCTGGAGCCTGGGCGGAATCCGTCGCTGTCCCTACGAATGCCCTGGCAGAGCTACCTGATGCCGTCACCTTCGCCCACGCCGCCACGCTCCCTGTGGCTGGCCTCACAGCCCTGTATTCCCTGGCCAAGCGTGGTCTCCTCCTGCATCGGCGGGTGTGCATTACGGGGGCGACCGGTGGGGTGGGGGACTTTGCCATCCAGTTGGCGCGCCTGGCCGGAGCCGAGGTCATCGCGCAGGTGCGCCGTCCCGATCAGGTGGCCACGGTCAGGCAGATTGGCGCTGATGCTGTGGTCATCGGTGAAGAGACCACAGCCTTTGCCGAGCATGCACCCTACGATTTGGTGTTGGAATCCGTCGGGGGAAAGTGCCTCGCGGCCGTACTGGCTACCCTGACCAAAGATGCTGTTTGTGTGTCGCTGGGGGGCTCGGCGTCGCACGAAGCCACATGTGACTTCAGACAGTTTCGCCAAACAGGCCGTACGACGCTGTATGGCTTCATGCTGTTTGAGGAACTGACGCTGGAACCTGCGTCGGTCGGGCTGGCGCATCTGGCTGGCCTGATTGCCGCGGGACAGCTTGAACCGACCATCAGCGTGGAAGCCCCCTGGACTCAGATCGGCCAGGTGGCTCGCCAACTCCTCGACAGGAAGTTTGTAGGGAAGGCCGTCCTGCATGTAGCAGCCGAGCCCAGATGAAACTCCAGGGCGGGTTCAGCTCTGAACTGACACTGTTCCTGTCACTGCCTACTCCTAACCTCCCGCCGCATCGATCTGTCCGTCTGCTTCGGGGTCAGGAGTGCTGGCGCAACCGAGATGCGGTGGAGTGGCTGGAGCGACCTTGGGATTATGAGGCGTAGACTATAGATAGCGATATTCACAAGAATGGCTTTCTTCTGCGGATAAGTTCACACTGGGTGTGAAGGTCAGCGGCGGCTTTCACACCCCTTGTGACTCCAACCTTGCACACATTCTTGCACACCGGGGCTGAGTCTCCTCAGTCTCGGTTCACATGCGGGTCGATGCCTGCAAGGAGTCTTCCTACGTGCCACCCAGCCGCTCGTACGCCGCCCGGGCCTCCTCCACCATCGGCCGGTGAGCCTCTACTGGCATGTCGTAGCGGCGAAGGAACTGCTCGTAGTAGTCGCGGGCGAGAGGAGCCGGGCCACCGGCGTCCTCCATCTCTGCCAACTCCAGGTAAGTGAGCCCGGTCGCGACGGACACGAAGTGGTGATCGATCGCTTTGTCGTAGGGTTGTCTCCAGGGCAGCTGCAGCTCCATGAGAACCGACCGCGCGCCCGTCCGGTCCCCTTCCGCTCTCAGCCACCGCGCTGCCGAGAGCCGATTGAACGCGTGAAGGTGCCCGTAACCCGGTACTCGAGGGGGATACTGGATCTCCTGGATCAGGGCATACAACGAATCAGCTGCTCCGCTTCGATCGCCCGCCAACTCCATTTCGGCCGCGCGCTGAGACCTCGCCACGTAGGAGGCTATCTGGCCAAGCCGTGCATCGGTCGCAACGGCCGACTCGACTCGGCCCAGCGCGTCGCGCAGCAGGGCCACGTCCCTTCGACCCGAGGCGATCACACCATCCACGGAGGCGAGCCAGATCCCGCAATCAGGACATTCGTCACCCCACGCATCAATGCTTGCCACCATGCTCGGCCTGAACTCATCCGCACTTCCCGACGGAAGTCCGCCCAACCACTCGCCCATCGCACTGAGCCAGTAGCCGTCCGTGCCGCAGAACTGACATTCCAGGTCTGAGAACCGGCGCAGCTCCACCCGCGCCGAGTCCCAGGCTCCGCGATGGGCCCATGCCAGGGCCATCTGGAAATGCAGGTTGGCCCTCTGTTCCAAATCCACGTCCAGTGAGGACATGCGCCGAAGGAGATCCACGGCCAGGTCCGGAGCACCGGCTCTACGGATGACCTGCCAGCCCGGGTTGGGGTCTTCGTGTGTATGGCTGATGTCCCAGCTACCAGCCACGCTGTCCGCCAGAGCCGGGTCTGTGCGGCCGGCAAGATGGCCCGTCAGGAGGCGAAGGAAGCGAGACCGAGCGGAATCGTTGTCTGCTCCCTCACCGGCCAGCCACCAGTCCAACCACAGCTGCGTCGCCGCCTCGTCCCTCCCGAGAGCTGTATAGAGCATGTGATCTGCATCGTACAACTCGGCCCCGAACCCGGCCTCGACGGCGGCTTCCATCATGTCGGCTGTGTACTCGGCCGAGTACCCGTAGGCGCGACCCCCGTGGGCAAGATGGTCTGCCAGCGCGTACTCAATGGGCCCGAAGCTTCCTCTCGGGATCGTCGCGGACGGGCGGAGCATCTCCTGAAGGCGCCTCAGAGAGGCTTCGGATTGGTATGGGAGATC